>JBOGEI010000244.1:0-4824 GCA_050701935.1 Microbacterium sp. | reverse complement strand
TGATGGAGGTCTACTGGCCGGCGGTCGCGCGCGGAGATGTCGAGGCGCCACCCGCGTTGCAGGAGTGGGCGGTCGCACTCGATGCCATGCCGAAGTACGTGGTGTCGTCCACACGAGACGACTTCTCCTGGACGAACAGCCATCACCTCACCGGCGACCTGCGCGCGAGTGTGCAGAGACTCAAAGACGAGACGCCGGACGGCGTCCTCCTCGGCAGCGGCATGCTGGCGAGCGAACTCGATCGATTGGACCTGATCGACGAGTACCGATTCCTCGTCCACCCTCGGATCGTGGGCCACGGGCCGACGCTCTACCAGGGTGGGTTGCCTGGCACGCGTCGGCTCGATCTCGTCTCGGCGACGCCGCTGCGCAACGGGGTGATCGCGACGCACTACCGGCGTGCCGGCTGAACCCGGAAGTGCTGACGAAGACGCGGCGCGTACGCTGGAGCGCACGACTCGACTCGACGATCCGAAAAGGGAGCTCTCAGACATGGCGGGACGCATCGTCATCAGCGGGGCATCGGGCCTCATCGGCTCCGCCCTCGCCTCATCCCTCCGTGCCGACGGCGTCGAGGTCACCGCGCTCGTCCGGCGTGCTCCGCGGTCGGAGGCCGAAGTGCAGTGGCAACCGGGGGAGAGCGCGCTCGACCCCGAGGTGCTGACGGGAGCCGACGCGGTCGTCGCGCTCGGAGGCGCCAGCGTCGGGAGGTTGCCCTGGACACGCGGCTACCGGCGTGAGCTCGTCGATTCGCGTCTGCAGGCGACGCGCACGCTCACCACCGCGCTTCGGGCCCTGCGCTCCGACGCTCCGGCCCTCGTCTCGGCATCTGCTGTCGGGTACTACGGCTCCGCACCCGGCGAAGTCCTCACCGAGGACTCCGCTGCGGGCCAGACCTTCCTTGCCGAACTGACGGTGCGATGGGAGGCAGAGGCTCGACAGGCCGAGGACCACACGAGGGTCGCGCTGCTGCGCACCGCCCCGGTCATCCACCGACGCGGGGTACTCAAGCCGCTCATCCAGCTGACCCGATTCGGTGTCTCCGGACCACTCGGTCGGGGGACCCAGATCTGGCCATGGATCTCGCTCGACGATGAGGTGCGAGCGATTCGGCACGTGCTCGACAGGAAGATCGCCGGGCCGGTCAACCTCACAGGCCCCACGGCGGCCTCCGCGAACGACATCGGCCGAGCACTCGCCGCGCACATGCGTCGTCCGTTCTGGCTCCCGGCCCCGACGTGGGCACTACGACTCGCTCTCGGCGATGCGGCGGACTCGCTGTTGCTGCCGGATGCCGATGTGCGACCGCAGGTGCTGGAGAAATCGGGGTTCCGGTTCACCCACGCCACCGCGACCGAGGCCGTCGCGGCCGCGCTGTGACTTTGTTCCGGTGAAGCCCCTCCCAGTTCGGGACTCTCCACTGCAAGACTGAGCGCATGGAGATCATCGAGAACTCGAAGCTCACGGTCGTCGGTGCGGGAAGCGTGGGATCGAGTGTCGCCTATGCGGCACTGATCCGAGGCTCTGCCCGGCACGTCGCACTGTACGACATCGCGACCGAGAAGGTCGAGGCAGAGGTGCTCGATCTCGCCCACGGCACGCAGTTCACGGGCTCCAGCGACATCATCGGCGGCAGCGACATCTCGGTGGCGGCGGGGTCTCACGTCGTGGTGATCACCGCGGGTGCGAAGCAGAAGCCCGGCCAGACCCGCATCGAACTCGCCGAGGTCAACGCGGGCATCATCCGCCGCATGATGCCCGACCTGCTCGAGGTCGCCCCGAACGCGATCTACGTGATCGTCACGAATCCCTGCGATGTGCTCACCGTCATCGCGCAGGAGGAGACCGGTCTTCCCCCCGAGCGGATCTTCGCCTCCGGGACAGTGCTCGACACCTCGCGGTTGCGGTGGAAGCTCGGCCAGCGTGCAGGAGTCTCGACCGCCAGCGTCCACGCGCACATCATCGGCGAGCACGGCGACACCGAGTTCCCGCTCTGGTCGCGTGCGACGATCGGCACCGTGCCGATCCTGGAGTGGGAGACACCCGGTCACCCGCGCTTCACTCTCGATGAACTGCAGGAGATCGCAGTCGACGTGCGCGACGCCGCATACAAGGTCATCCAGGGCAAGGGCGCGACAAACTATGCGATCGGTCTGTCGAGTGCCCGCATCGTCGAGGCGATCCTGAGCGATGAGCATGCCGTGATGCCGGTGAGCACCGTGCTGCGCGACTTCCACGGCCTCGACGGCGTGGCCCTCTCGGTTCCGTCGATCGTGAGCGCTAAGGGCGCCGTGCCGATCCGGAACACCTCGTTCTCAGACGACGAGCTGGCGCTGCTGCGACAGTCGGCCGACGCGCTCAAAGCCGCGGCGGCATCACTGCGTCCCTGAGCGGGGTGTCGGTACGGAGCCGACACCCCGCACCGGATCAGCGCCCGTGCGGGTCGATGCGATTCAGCGCAGCGACGACCTGCGCGTAGTCGCCGCGGGCCTCACCGTAGCGGAGGAACTTCACCCGCTCGACCTGGATCTCCGTCGCTTCCGGCTGCGACTCGATCAGCGCCATGACCTCGTCGACGAACTCGTCC
The DNA here is from genome assembly GCA_050701935.1 of Microbacterium sp. Taxonomy (GTDB): domain Bacteria; phylum Actinomycetota; class Actinomycetes; order Actinomycetales; family Microbacteriaceae; genus Microbacterium. The sequence goes on along the minus strand of JBOGEI010000244.1, from coordinate 2,237 downwards.
AGCGGCATGGCCGACTCGTTGTCCTCATGCCCGGGCATGAGAGGCGTGCGCACGGCCGGCGGCTCCAGCTCGAGCACCGACACGCTCGTCCCTTCGAGCTGCAGTCGCAGAGACTCGCTCAGCATATGGATCGCGGCCTTGCTGGCGTTGTAGGTCGGCGTGACCCGGAGCGGGGCGAAGGCGAGCCCCGAAGAGACGGTCATGATCGTTGCGTCGGGCTGCGTGCGCAGGTGCTCGATGAAGGCGGCGATGAGTCGGATCGGCCCGAGGATGTTCGTGGTGACCGTCTCCTCTGCGGTGGAGAGGAAGCCCGATGGGGTGGTCCAGTCCTCGGTCCGCATGACGCCCGCCATCGTGATGAGCACGTTCAGCGCGGGGTGCTCGGTGCGTACGACGCCGGCTGCCGTCTCGATGCTGTCGGCATCTGCCGTGTCGATGCGGATCGTGTGGATGCCGGGATGCTCGGTCGCGATGGACGCGAGACGGTCTTCGCGGCGCCCGCCCACGATCACGGTGTTGCCGCGGTCGTGCAGGCGCAGGGCGAGGGCGAGGCCGATCCCGCTCGTGGCACCCGGGATGAAGATGGTGTTTCCGCTGATGTTCATGTCCTCAGCCTCGACGCTTCAGCGCAGTCGCTCCAGAGAGCGGACATCCGGGGACCGGCGGTCCCTGGAACGTGCATCGGGACCGGGAGATACTTCAGGGGTGGACCGTGATGCATTGGCTGAATTCCTTCTCCGTCGGCGTGAGGCGCTGAGGCCCGCCGACGTCGGACTCCCGGCCGGGCCGCGGCGTCGCACCGCGGGGCTCCGCAGAGAAGAGGTGGCGCAGCTGGCGACCATGTCGACCGACTACTACACGCGCCTGGAGCAGCGGCGCGGTCCGCAGCCGAGCGTGCAGATCCTCGCCTCGCTGGCACGGGCGCTGCGTCTGACCGAAGACGAACGCGACTACCTCTTCCGGCTCTGCGGCCACAGCGCTCCTGATCGCGCTCACGTCACCGAGTACGTGCGCCCCGGCATCCTCCGGGTGCTCGACCGCCTCCACGACACTCCCGCATTCGTCGTCTCGGTTCTCGACGAAGTGCTCGTCCAGAACGACGCTTCGCGCGCGCTCGTGGGCGACTCGTCCGCGCTCACCGGACTCGATCGCAGCGGCATCTACCGCTGGTTCGCGTACCCCGACGTCGAGCGACGTCGGTATCGCGAGGCCGACCATCCACGACAGGCCCGTGCGCTGGTGGGGTCACTGCGGGCTGCGCACGGGGTGATGGGCGCCCGCTCCAGGGCAGGGGAGATCGTCGCTGCGTTGACCGCCCGAAGCCCGGAGTTCGTCGAACTGTGGGATGCGCACGAGGTGAGTCGTCGATTCGAGCAGCACAAGGTCATGGTGCACCCCGAGCTCGGCGAGATCGAAGTCGACTGTCAGGCGCTCTTCACCGAGGATGAGTCGCACGCGCTGATCGTGCTCACCGCTGCGCCGGGAAGCGAATCGGCGAGCAAGCTCGAGTTCCTGCGAGTGCTGGGCACGCAGAAGGTCTGACACGACTCGGCGTCAGGACTCCTCGTGGGTTCGCGGGTCGGCGTCGAACAAGCGTCCGTCCGAGCGTCCGAGCGCGGTGATCGCCGCCACCTCGTCATCGTCGAGAACGATCTCGGCCGCTGCGAGGTTCGTCACCTGGTGTTCGAGGGACGAGGCCTTCGGGATCGAGACCGTGCCACGGGCGACGTGCCAGGCCAGCACCGTCTGGGCGGTCGTGATACCCCGGGCCACGGCGATCTCGTGGATCACCGCTTCGTCGAAGAGCTCCTTCGCGCGCCCCAGGGGGCTCCATGCCTCGGTGAGGATGCCGTGCTCCCGGTGATAGGCGAGTTGCTCCTCCTGCGGGAAGTACGGGTGCACCTCGATCTGGTTGACGACAGGCCGCACCCCCGTCTCCTTCTCGATGCGCTCCAGGTGCTCCGGGAGGAAGTTCGAGACCCCGATCTGTCTGACGACCCCGCGGGATTGGGCATCGACGAGCGCGGCCCATGCCTGGACGTACTCGTCCTGGATCGGGTTGGGCCAGTGGATCAGGTGCAGATCCGTCACGTCGAGTCCGAGTCGGGAGCGGCTCTCCTCGATGCTCGTGCGCGCCTTCGCCGTGGGGTGATGGCGTCCGGGCAGCTTCGTCGTGACGATGACATCGGAGCGGGCGACATCGGAGGCCGCGACGCCGCGGCCGACGGAACCCTCGT
>JBOGEI010000243.1:0-4835 GCA_050701935.1 Microbacterium sp. | reverse complement strand
GATGACGTTGAGTGTGCGTCGCATCAGCGCACCTCCTCTTTCGTGGCGGCCGATCTCGTGGCGTCTGCCTCGGCCTTCTGTGTGAGCCGCACGATCAGCTGCTGCAGCGAGACCGGAGCCAGGTCGAGACCGGATGCCGTGATCTCCGCGCGCTCTTCCGGCGATACGGCGCCGAGGACCGTGACCGAGGCCACGCGTCCGAGCGCCTCGCGGTGCAGCACCTCGCGGCTGCCGACCCAGGCATCGACCTTGGCGGCATCGCCCACCACGGTCACCGCGCGATCGCGGACGGCATCCGTGTCTTCGTTCAGGAGGATCTGTCCGTTGTCGATCACGATGACCTTCTCGATGAGGTTCGAGACCTCGTCGATCAGGTGCGACGAGAGGATGACGGTGCGCGGATGCTCGGCGTAGTCCTCGACGAGGCGGTCGTAGAAGATCTGGCGGGCGACGGCGTCGAGGCCCAGGTACGGCTCGTCGAAGAAGGTGATCTCGGCGCGCGAGGCGAGTCCGATGATCACGCCGACCGCGGAGAGCTGACCGCGCGAGAGCTTCTTGATGGTCTGCTTCATCGGCAGCTGGAACTCGGCGATGAGCTCGTCGGCGAGGGCCTGGTCCCAGTTCGGGAAGAACAGGCTCGCGGCCTTGAAAGCGTGCTTGGGGTAGGCGTCGTCCGGGTACTTCTGGCTCTCGCGGACGAAGCAGATCCGGCTGAGCACGTGCGCGTTCTCGTACGGGTGCTCGCCGAACACCTTCACGGTGCCGGACGACTCGAAGTTCTGGGCCGTGAGGATCGACATGAGTGTCGTCTTGCCGGCGCCGTTGCGGCCGAGGAGGCCGTAGATCGCGCCTCCTTCGATGGAGAGCGACACGTTGTCGAGCGCTCGCTTCTCCTTGTAGCGCTTGGTGAGGTTCTGCACCTCGATGACGGCGGTCATGCGGGGGTCTTCCCTTCTGCGTCGGTGGTCAGTGCGGCACGCTGCCGGAGCAGTGCTGCGAGGTCTTCGGCGCCGAGCCCGAGCGTGCGGGCCTCGGCGAGGAGCGGGTCGATGTAGCGGTCGGCGAATACGGCGCGGCGCTCGCCGAGGAGCAGTTCCCTGGCGCCCTCGGCGACGAACATGCCGATGCCTCGGCGCTTGTAGAGCACTCCCTTGTCGGTGAGCATGGCGACTCCCTTCGCTGCGGTGGCGGGGTTGATCCGATAGAACGCGGCCAGCTCGTTCGTGGAAGGGGCCTGCGCCTCCTCGGCGAGTGAGCCGTCGACGATCGAGTCCTCGATCTGCTCGGCGATCTGGAGGAAGAGCGGCTTGCCTTCTTCGATCACGAGTCCTCCGCTGGGTTAGTGGGTTATTTACTCGACTAAGTAACCATAGAACCCGAACGGATGTCAAGGATGGATGCGGAACCAGATCAGCGGGAGAGCGCACGACGCGTCGGCTCGCGGCGCGCCGGAGTGGGCGCGGATGGCCTCTGTTGCGGGGTGGCTCCCGGAGCCGGGGCGCGGAAGGCCTCTCAGGCCCGGGGGAGGCCGACGTACATCGAGGCGTGCAGCTCGGCGACGTGGTCGAAGGCGAGACGGCTCGCTGAGGCGGCGTCGCCCGCCCGGAGAGCCCCGACCAGACGTGCGTGCTCCTCGTTCGAGGCGTGCAGGTAGTCGATGCGGTACGGAATGAAGTACGCGTAGAGCTCGTGCGACACCCGGTGATGCAGATCAGCCGCCCCGCGAACACCGGATGCTTCGGCCAGCGCCGTATGGAAGGCGGCATCGGCGGTGCGGAAGTCGGTCCAGTCGGAGGCCTCCCGCATCTCCTCCACCAGCGCGTCGAGACGTGTCAGCGCCTCGGCGTCGGGGTGCGCGCTCACCAGTGCAGCGAGTCCGGCTTCCAGGGCGGCGCGCTGATCGATGAGGGCGTGCACGTGTGTCACGTCTTCCCGATAGGCGTCGATCTCGACAACAGTGCCGAGCGTCGGGGTGTCCGCGATGAAGGTGCCGCCGGAGTGCCCGGGGCGTCGCACCACGACACCTTCATCGCTCAGCTGGCGGTACGCCCTCCGCACCGTCATCTCACTGACCTCGAACGCGCGCGCCGTGACCTCCGGCCCTGGCAGCCGCTGCCCCGGAGTGAGCATGCCGAGCTCGACCGCGAGTGAGATGCGCGCACGAACCGTGTCGACAGCCGTCGTGCGGCGGATCGATCCGAGGGCGGGGGAGGCCAGATCCATCGCACTCCCCTGTCTCGTGTCGGGCGGTGCCGTTCAGTCCGCCGGGCGATCCTCGACAGGATCGGCGTCGAGGCGGAATCGCCTTCCCCACACGATACCGATGACCATGGCCGCGACGGGGATCAAAGCGAGTACCACGCTCACGGCGACGCTTCCTCCGGTCACGAGCGTGAAGTTCGACAGGACGAGCCACAGTGCGAAGGCGAGGCCGACGACGGCGAGGATCGGGAAGATCCGCGCGCCCCAGGTGCGACCGGCGGTCAGCGCGGGGCGGCGGACGAAGAACACCAGCACGGCGATCGAAGTCGTGAGCATGAGCAGCACCATGCCGACGGTGGCCACCCCCGCCATGGAACCGAACACTCCGACCAGCGGATCGAGGCCGAGGAGCGCGAGCACTGCCAGCAGGATCGCCGCTGTGATCGTCTGCACGACCGACGACAAGGCCGGTGAGTGGTGGGATGCGTGGCGGCGGCCGAGTCGGGCGGGCAGCACGGCCTTCTGCGCGAGGGTGAACTGGTAGCGCGCGATCACGTTGTGGAACGAGAGCACGCACGCGAACAGGCTCGTGATGAGCAGTACCTGCACGACATCGCGCAGGATGGGGCCGAGGTACCGGGTGGTGGTGTCGAGGAGCAGGTTGCCTTCGCCGGCCAGCGTCTGCTGAGCGACGGCGACCGCGTTGCTCGCGCCGACGCCGGTGACGAGCGCCCAGCAGGAGATGGCGTAGAACACCCCGATGATGATGACGGCAAGGTAGGTCGCGCGGGGGATGGTCTTCTCGGGATCGCGAGCCTCATCGCGGAACACGGCGGTGGCCTCGAAGCCGATGAATCCGGTGAGCGCGAACAGCACGGCGACTCCGATCCCACCGGAGAACACGTATGACGGGTCGAACGTCTCGAACGCGATGCCCTCCGCTCCGCCCGTGGCGAAGATGACCACGTCGAGCACCACGACCACCAGGATCTCGAGTGCGAGGGCCACCCCGAGCACCTTGGCGCTCAGGTCGATGTGGCGGTATCCGAGCACCGCGACGACTGCCATCGTCGCGAAGGAGTACAGCCACCACGGCAGGCTCGGACCGCCGAAGAACGTGACGAGGTCGTCGACCGCCCAGCCCATGTAGCCGTAGATGCCGACCTGGATCGCCGTGTAGGCCACCAGCGCGGTGAATGCTGAGCCCAGACCGAACCGTGAACCGAGGCCGGCGGTGACGTATGAGAAGAACGCGCCGGCCTCCTTCACGAAGGGCGTCATGGTGACGAATCCCACCGAGAAGACGAGCAGGATGACGGCCGCGAGTGCGAAGCCGATCGGGGCTCCCGGGCCGTTGCCGGCGCCGATCGCGATCGGTACGTTGCCGCCGATGACGGTGAGCGGAGCGGCCGCGGCGATCACCATGAAGACGATGGCGCCGGTGCCGAGATGGCCGTCGAGGCGCTGGCGCGGCTCGGCGAGAGGGGAGACGGTCATGGTGTCGCTTTCGCAGAGGGTCCGACGGGTGCGGACGAGAGGGTGGGCGTTCAGTACAGCTCGGGGCGACGATCTACGAGGTAGGGATTCTCCTGGCGGGAGCGCCGGGTCATGGCGGGATCGATCGTGGCGACCATCAGTCCCGGGTGGTCGGCGCCGAGAGAGGCGAGCGTCGTGCCGTCCGGGCCGACGATGCTGCTGCGACCGACGTACTCGAGGTCGCCTTCGGTCCCGACTCGATTCACGTAGACCACATGGATCTGGTTCTCCCACGCGCGCACCGGGATGAGTCGCTCAGCGATGTGTGCGTATGGCTCCATCTGCGCCGTCGGCACGATGATCGCATCCGCGCCGTCGAGGGCTGCCCGACGCACGGTCTCGGGGAACTCGACGTCGTAGCAGATCAGGAACGACACCCGGACTCCGTCGACCTCGACGGTGTCGGGCAGGGCGTCGCCCGGCACGAAGAGGCTGCGATCGAGGTCTCCGAACAGGTGGGTCTTGCGGTACCGCAGGATCTCGGTGCCATCTCGCTCGACGAAGAGCAGCGAGTTCGTGATGCCGCCGCCTGCAATCGACTCGGGGAGCCCTGCGACGATCGCGATCTCCGCCTCCTCGGCGATGCGCGCGATGCGGGAGAAGAGGTCGGGTGTCGCGAGCGCGGCGAGGCGGTCGCCGATGTTGTACCCGGTGACGAACATCTCGGGGGTGATGAGGATGCGGGCACCGGCCGATGCGGCCTTGTGAGCCGCGTCGGCGATGACGGCGAGGTTGGCGTCCACATCGCCGGGCGTGCCGGAATGCTGCAGTCCGGCGATGGTCAAGGTCATCCGATGGCTCCTCGTGCGTCGATGCACTCATCAAACAACTCAAAATGAGCTATTTGATGTCCATTGTGTGTCGATCACGTTTCCTGCGCAAGCCCCTCGAACGATCTGGTCAGTCGGTCTCGCGGCGGTGCTCCCGCCAGTCCTCGACGATCTGCAGCATGCGCACGGAGAGGAAGCGGAAGAACTCGGCGAGCTCGACCGCGCGGTCATGGGCTCCCTGGTCATCGTCGTGCTCGGCGGCGATGTCGTCGATGTACTCGGAGAGGCGGGAGTACACGGGCATGTTCCCGACGATCGAGCTGTAGA
>JBOGEI010000242.1:0-4860 GCA_050701935.1 Microbacterium sp. | reverse complement strand
CATCTATGTATTGGATACACCTGTGTATCCACCCCGCACCCCTCGGAGGAACGCGTGTCCACACTCCTGTCCTCGCTCGGACGCTGGTCGTTCCGGCACCCGTGGCGAGTCCTCGTGTCCTGGCTGCTCGCGCTCGGCATCGCCGGTGCCGGAGCACTCGTGCTGGGAGCGGGAACCGACAACACGTTCTCCATCCCCGGCACCGAATCGCAGGCCGGTCTCGAGCAGCTCTCCCGCTCGTTCCCGCAGGTGAGCGGAACCAACGCGCAGTTCATCGTGGTGGCCGCCGACGGCGACAAGGTCACGGATGACGAGTACCGAGACGACATCGAGAGTGCCGTCGACGAGCTCGGCGACCTCGACGGTGTACTCGCTGCCACCTCGCCCTACGACGAGATGGTCAAGGGCATGATCAACGACGACGACACCGCCGCCATCGTGCGCGTGCAGTTCGACGGCGAGTCCACCGACGTCTCGGACACCACGAAAGATGCACTGCGCTCCGTCGTGAGCGACCTCGACGCCGAGCTTCCCGCAGGCTCTCAGACCTCCCTCGGCGGCGACCTCTTCGCGATCTCGATCCCCGGGGTCACTCTCACCGAGGCAGTCGGACTCCTGATCGCACTCCTGGTGCTCATCGTCACGTTCCGCTCGTTCGTGGTGGCGGGCCTCCCCCTGCTCACCGCGATCCTCGGCGTCGGCATCTCGATGGCCGGCATCTTCACCGCTACCGCGTTCGCGACCGTCTCCTCGACCACCCCGCTGCTGGCGCTCATGCTCGGGCTCGCTGTCGGCATCGACTACGCGCTGTTCATCATGGCGCGACATCAAGATCAAGTGCGCGAAGGCGTGGATCCCGAGGAGTCCGCCTCCCGCGCCGTCGGTACGGCGGGTTCCGCCGTCGTGTTCGCCGGCGTCACGGTGCTCATCGCGCTGATCGGCCTCGGCTTCGCCGGCATCCCGTTCCTCACCACCATGGGCATCGCCGCCTCCGCCGCGGTCGCCGTCGCCGTGGCGATCGCCGTCACCCTCACCCCTGCCCTGCTCGGATTCATGAAGGGCAAGGTCGTCGGCCGCCCGAAGAAGGTCAAGGCGTCGAAGACGAAGAAGAGCGCCGACGGTTCGGTGGAGGCGGCGGAGCCGTCGAAGCAGCCCGTCGCGCCGGTCAGGGGCAGCGCCCGATGGGTCGGCGGCGTCATGAAGCACCCCGTGCTGGTGTCTCTCGCCGTCGTGCTCGGACTCGGGATCGTGGCAGTGCCCGCCCTGAGCCTCGACCTCGCTCTGCCGAACGCCGGCGTGCTCCCGAAGGACTCCGAAGCGCGCCAGAACTACGACCTCGTCGGCGAGCAGTTCGGGCCCGGCTTCAACGGCCCGCTCATCCTCACCGGCACCATCGTCACCTCCACCGACCCGCTCACGCTGATGGAAGATCTCGGCGACGCGGTGGCGAAGGTCCCTGGCGTCAAGGAGGTCGCGCTCGCGACCCCGAACGAGACCGCCGACACCGGCATCGTGCAGATCATCCCGGAGACAGCGCCCGATGACCCGGCGACCGCCGATCTCGTGCGCGAGCTGCGCAGCCATCATGACGAGTGGCTCGACGAATTCGGGATCGACCTGAAGGTCACCGGGTTCACGGCCGTCGGGATCGACATCTCAGACCAGCTCGGCAACGCGCTCCTGCCGTTCGGCATCTTCGTGATCGGCCTCTCGCTGATCCTGTTGACCATCGTGTTCCGCTCCCTCTGGGTGCCGATCACAGCGGCTCTCGGATACCTGCTCTCCATCGTCGCCGCCTTCGGTGTGGTCGGCGCGGTGTTCGAATGGGGCTGGTTCGCCGACCTGCTGCACGTCGCCAAGGTCGGACCGATCATCAGCTTCATGCCGATCATCCTGATGGGCGTGCTGTTCGGTCTCGCGATGGACTACCAGGTGTTCCTCGTCTCCCGCATGCGAGAGGACTTCGTGCACGACAAGGATGCGACGAGCCCGAACCGTGCGACCAGACGAGCCGCCGCGCTCCGCGCCGTGCGCAGCGGGTTCACCGGTTCGGCGAAGGTGGTAACGGCGGCCGGGCTCATCATGTTCGCGGTGTTCGTCGCGTTCGTCCCCGAGGGCGACTCGTCGCTGAAGCCGATCGCGCTCGGCCTCGCCGCCGGCATCGCGTTCGACGCCTTCCTTGTGCGGATGACGCTGATCCCCGCGCTCATGGCGATCCTCGGCGAACGCGCCTGGGAGCTCCCGCGCTGGCTGGAGAAGATCCTGCCCCGTGTCGACGTCGAAGGCGAGGCCGTGGAACGTGAACGTCACCTTGCCGCGTGGCCTGGCGACGGCTCGGTCGTGGCTGCCGACGACCTCGAGATCAGCGCGGACGCGCCGCTCATCGAGGGCCTGTCGGTGCGCATCCCGGAAGGCGGTGCGGTGATCGCGACCGGCGGCGACTTGCGCACACGTCGGGCTCTGGCGCTGACGGTCGCTGGACGCCTGACTCCCACCGATGGACGCCTCCGCGTGTCGGGCCATCTGCTCCCCGGCCGTGCGGCCTGGGTGCGCTCGCACGTCGGCTGCGTGTTGGTCGACGATGCGGATGCCGCACTCGGCGATCTCGCCGAAGCTCTGCGCGGAAAGTCGAAGATCGTCGTGATCGACGGGATCGACCGCCTGACCGGCGGACAACGCGACCAGGCGACGGCGATGCTCCGCGATGCCGCTGCGTCCCGCACGCTCGCGGTGTTCGCCACCGCCTCCGATGCCGATTCGGCACGGACCACCCTCGCCGAGGCCGGATGGCCCGACACCCAGACTCTCGACACGCGTGCTCCTCGCCGGAGCACCGCAGAATCCACCGAGGTGACCGCATGACCCTCCCCATCGAGCGCGCGCGCTCCCGCAAGCCCATCACGTGGCTGACCATCCTCGGCGTGCTGCTGCTGCCGGCTGCGGTCGGCGGCATCCTGGTCGCGGCCCTGCAGAACCCGACCGAGCGTCTGGACTCGATGACCGCGGCCATCGTCAACCTCGACGAGCCCGTGACCATCGACGGACAGATGACCCCGCTCGGACGCCAGCTCGCTTCCGGGCTCGTCGAGGGATCGGACGACCTCGACTCGAACCTCACGTGGGTGATCTCGCACAAGGACGACGCCGCCGACGGGCTCGCCGACGGCTCCTACCAGGCTGTCATCACGATCCCCGAGGACTTCTCGTCCGCCGCGACCTCGGCCGGCACCGCGATCTCCGACGGCGGAGGAAAGGCCGAGAAGGCCACCATCAAGGTGACCACGCCCAAGGATGGCCTCGTCGCCGACGACCTCATCACGGGTCAGATCGCGAACGTCGCCGCCTCGACCATGGGCACGATGCTCTCCGAAGCGACGACCGAGAACATCCTGGTCGGCTTCACCACCATCGGGGATCAGATCGGCGATGCGGCAGACGGCGCGGTGAAGCTCGCGAACGGAGCGCGCGACGCCGCGACCGGAGCTGCGGCGATCCCGGACGGCGCGACGAAGCTGGCATCCGGTGCAGGCGAGCTCGGGACGGGTGCATCGTCGCTCGCCTCGGGACTCGACACGATCGCGGGGAAGACCCGTGAGGCGGCGGCCGGTGCGGGAGCCATCGGGGCAGGGCTGACCGACGGCGGTGCGCAGCTGCAGCAGAACGTCGGCGGCACCCAGAAGCTCGTGGGCGCGATCCAGGGCGCCTCTGCATCGGCGCGCTCCGCAGCGACCGGCTCGGCCGCCCTCGCCCAGCAGCTCGGTGGCCTGGCGCAGACCGCATGCACGCCTCCGGTCGCGGATCAGGCCCAGTGCGCGCTGTACAGGTCGCTCGCCTCGCAGGCGGGTGCCGTCGCCACGGATGCCGGCACCGCGTCGGGCGTGCTCGATGCTCCGGAGGTCGCCGGCGGGGTCGCCGCCCTCCCCGGAACCTTCAGCACTCTTGCGTCCAGCATGACCCAGGCCGGTGCCGGCGCCACGCAGCTGTCCTCCGGCCTCACCCAGCTGGCCGACCAGGGCATCGGCGCATCCGCCACCGGTGCACGCGGCCTCGCTTCCGGCGCGACGCAGCTGTCCACTGGCGCGACCGCCCTCGCCGACGGCGCCACCGAGCTCACGACCGGACTCGACACGCTGGCGACGGGCACCGGCGACCTCGCCGGCGGACTGCACACAGCATCTGATTCGCTTCCCTCCTTCAACGACACCGAGTCGAAGTCGATCGCCTCGGTGATCGCAGACCCGGTGTCGTCGAACTCGTCGATGAACACGATCTTCGGCCCGACTGCGATCCCGCTGCTCGCCGCGGTCGTGCTCTGGTTCGGCGGACTCGCGACCTTCGTGGTGATGCGCGCCCACACTGCCCGCACGCTCACCTCTCGACGGTCGTCGGCCACTCTGACGCTGCGCGCCTTCGCGCCCGCAGCACTGATCGGTGCAGCGCAGGGCTTGCTGGTGTCGCTGATCGTGCAGATCGTGGCGAGCTACGACGCGGGAACCTGGTGGGCGTTCGCGGGCACCGCAGTGCTTGCCGGTGTCGTGTTCGCGGCAGTGAACCAGGCACTCGTCGCCCTGTTCGGCGGCGTCGGACGCTGGATCTCCGCCCTCGTCGGTGTCCTCGCCGTCGCTACCGGCCTGATATCGACCGTGCCCGGCTGGTTGGCCGGGATCGGCGCCGCGCTTCCGACGGCTCCAGCCTTCGCAGGCTTGATCGCCGGCAGCGGTTCCGCGGTCGCGGCCCTGGTCGTCTGGGGGGTGCTGTCACTCGTCGCCACGACGCTCGCGGTGACGCTGCGACGCACGACATCGGCCAAGGCGGTCCTCGCCACGGCCTGATCGTCCTCCTGCCGAACGGCAGAGCATC
>JBOGEI010000241.1:0-4901 GCA_050701935.1 Microbacterium sp. | reverse complement strand
CGAGCGCGCGTCTCCTCGGGCGTCTCAACGGCAGGAGCGACCGACTCGTCGGCGACGTTCTCTTCGAGCTCGTCAGCCGGAGCGTCGACGACGGCGTCCTTGGGCTCGACCACGCGCAGGATGGCCTGGCTGTGGACGTCGATGATGGTGCCGGGAGCGATCTCGACGAGCGCCGGCGTGTCGAGGTCCTCGGGGTCGTACGCGACGATCGTCCCGTAGATACCGCCCTGGAGGAGCACCTTGGCACCGGGAACGGTCTTGGTCGCCTTCTCCTCCTGATCTGCCTTCATCTGCTTCGTGCGCTTGCGCGTGTTGAAGATCATGAAGACGAGGAGGACGGCGAGAAGGCCGAAGAGCAGGAATTCCATGGGCATGGGGGAAGCGCCTTTCTCAGGTGCACGCTCCAGCCTTTGGGCGCGCGAAGGTAACCGGGAAGTCTTCAGTGATTATAGGTCATTCAACTTAAGCATCCCGTCCGGATGCGCGACGCCCAGATGCGTGTAGGCCTCCGGCATCGCGACCCGGCCGCGCGGAGTGCGTCCGAGGAACCCGATGCGCACGAGGTACGGCTCCACCACGCTCTCCACCGTCTCGGCCTCCTCCCCGACCGCGACGGCGAGTGTGCTGAGGCCGACCGGTCCGCCGCGGAAACGGCGGACGAGGGCTTCGAGAACAGCACGATCCAGCCGGTCGAGCCCGATCGGGTCGACGTCGTAGAGTTCCAGAGCCGCCCGAACCTCGTGGATGGTCGCCACCCCGCCCGTGTGCACGAGTGCATAGTCGCGCACACGACGAAGCAGGCGGTTCGCGATACGGGGCGTGCCGCGCGAGCGACGCGCGATCTCGGACAGAGAGTCCGTCGGGAGGTCGACGCCGAGGACGGCGGCCGAACGTGCGATCACCTGCTCCAGTTCGGGCTCGTCGTAGAACTCGAGGTGCCCGGTGAATCCGAAGCGATCGCGCAGCGGGTTCGGAAGCAGACCGGAGCGCGTCGTCGCGCCGACGAGGGTGAACGGCGAAAGTTCGAGCGGGATGCTCGTGGCGCCGGCGCCCTTGCCCACCATGATGTCGATGCGGTAGTCCTCCATCGCGAGATAGAGCATCTCCTCCGCCGAACGCGCCATGCGGTGGATCTCGTCGATGAAGAGGACTTCGCCGGGCACCAGGCTGGACAAGAGGGCGGCGAGATCCCCGGCATGCTGGATCGCCGGGCCGCTGGAGAGGCGGAGCGGCCTCTCGCTCTCATGCGCCACGATCATCGCGAGAGTCGTCTTGCCGAGGCCTGGAGGCCCCGCCAGCAAGATGTGGTCGGCAGGGCGGCTCTGGATGCGCGCGGCCTCGAGAAGCAGCTGGAGCTGTCCGCGAACCTTCTGCTGTCCGACGAATTCCCCCAGGCTCGTCGGGCGCAGGGCGCCTTCGATCGCGAGTTCAGTTTCGTCGGAGGGCTCACCGGCGTCAAGAGGGTCAGACACGCGCCTGGCCTCCCTGCGCCGGGCCGAGGAGGGCGAGAGTGCGTCGGAGCAGCGAGGCGACCGAAGCGCTCTCCGCCTCCGTGGCCTCCGCCGCGGTCTGCGATGCCGCCTCGACGGCGACCTTCTCCGACCAGCCGAGGCCGACCAACGCTGCTGCGACCTGCGACACGACGTCGGTGCCGCCCGCGGCCACCGGCTTCGACGGAGCGGCGAAAGCGTGCACCTTGCCGGCAAGTTGCAGCACGATGAGCTTCGCGGTCTTGGGGCCGATACCGGACACCCGTCGGAAGGGAGCATCGTCTTCTGCGGTGACCGCTTCGGCGATCTGATCATCGGTGAGGTGCGAGAGCACCCCCAGCGCCGACTTCGGGCCGACGCCCGTGACGCCGATGAGCAGACCGAAGATCTCCAGTTCGCCGCGGTCGGCGAAGCCGAACAACGACAACGAGTCTTCGCGGACGATGAGGCTCGTGTGCAGGAGGAGCTTCTCCCCCACCGTCGCCGTATGCGCGACGTCTGCGGGGACGGCGACGGCGAACCCGACTCCGCCCACGTCGATGACGACCTGATCGGATGTCGCATGCAGGACGACACCGTGCAGAGAGGAGATCATCCCCTCAGCCTACGGCGTCGCTCGTAGGTATGTTCGACCGACACGCTTCTCGGCTTCCGCCCACGCCCGCTGCGCCGGAGTCAGCACTCCCCGTCCCGGAGAAGCTGCGCCTCCTCGGCGCCACGCATGACAGAGGGCGATGGCGAGGGCGTCAGCGGCATCGGCGGGCTGCGGCAGCGCATCGAGCCGCAGGATGCGAGCGATCATCGTCTGCACCTGACGCTTGTCCGCCGCACCGTATCCCGTGACCGCTGCCTTGACCTCGCTGGGGGTATGGGTGGCGGCGGGCAGCCCCGACTCGGAGGCGATCAGCAGCGCAACGCCGCTGGCCTGCGCAGTCCCCATGACCGAGTGCGTGTTCTGCTGGGCGAACACGCGCTCGACGGCCACTGCATCCGGACGATGCTCGGCGATCACGGCGCGGATGCCGGCGGCGACGATCGCGAGGCGCTCACCGATCTCCGTATCCGGCGACGACCGAATGACCCCGACATGCACGAGCGTTCCGCGGCGTGAGCCGTCGACATCGACGACGCCGACACCGCAGCGGGTGAGCCCGGGGTCGATGCCGAGCACACGCAGAGAAGAGGTCACTCCCCCAGGCTAGGCGGCGGAACCGACACGGGCCGTTCGGCGCGCCTAGGCCTCGTCGTTCTCCAGCTGGGCCTGCACCTCGGGGGTGAGGTCGAAGTTCGTGAACACGTTCTGCACGTCTTCGCTGTCTTCCAGAGCGTCGATCAGGCGGAAGATCTTGCGAGCGGTGTCGGCGTCGATCTCGACCTTGAGGTTCGGCACGAACTCGACGTCGGCCGATTCGTAGTCGATCCCGGCTTCCTGCAGCGCACTGCGCACGGCCACCAGGTCGGTCGCCTCGGTGATGACCTCGAAGCCCTCGGCGTGCGGCTCGATCTCCTCCGCACCCGCCTCGAGCGCCGCCATCATGACGTCGTCTTCGGTCGTGCCGTCGGAGCCGACGACGATGACGCCCTTGCGGCTGAAGTTGTAGGCGACACTGCCCGGGTCGGCCAGTGTTCCGCCGTTGCGGCTGAGAGCCGTGCGGACCTCTGCTGCCGCGCGGTTCTTGTTGTCGGTCAGACACTCGATCATGAGTGCGACGCCGTTGGGACCGTAGCCTTCATACATGATCGAGGTGTACTCGACGGCCTCGCCGCCGATGCCGGCACCGCGCTTGACCGCACGATCGATGTTGTCCTTGGGCACCGAGGTCTTCTTGGCCTTCTGAACCGCATCGAAGAGGGTCGGGTTGCCCACCAGGTCGGACCCGCCGAGCTTCGCCGCAACCTCGATGTTCTTGATCAGCTTGGCCCAGGACTTCGCGCGCCTGGAGTCGATGATGGCCTTCTTGTGCTTCGTGGTCGCCCACTTGGAATGCCCGGACATAAGTCTCCGCTCGTCGTATCCGCGTGAGCTCGCACTCAGCGCGTCGTCCAGTCTAACGAACGGCGCAAGTGGAGCAGGATGGATGCATGCGCCGATCGCGACACATCGCCCCTGCCTCCCGCGCGTCGGACCTGCCCGACGGCCAGCCTCTGCCGGCCGACTCGTTGCAGTATCTGGTGCATCTGCCCGACGACTACGACGCCGATCCGAACAGGCTCTGGCCTGTCGTGCTGTTCCTGCACGGTGCGGGGGAACGAGGATCGGATCTCGACCTCGCCGCGGTGCACGGCCCGCCGAGGCTGGCAGACGCCGGACACGAGTTCCCTTTCATCCTCGTCACGCCCCAGTGCGCCGAGACGAGTCAATGGGTCGCCGAGCTCACGACGCTGTCCGTGCTGCTCGACGAGGTCGCCGCCGTCTACCGCATCGATCCCGCACGCGTGTCCGTGACCGGACTCAGCATGGGTGGATTCGGAACCTGGAGCCTGGCGGTGCGCTACCCCGATCGGTTCGCTGCGATCGCGCCGATCTGCGGCGGACTGTGGATGCAGAGCGCCGCGCCGATCGGTGATCTGCCCACGTGGGCGTTCCACGGTGACGCCGACGATGTCGTGCCGATCTCCGCGACGGAGCAGATCGTGTCAGAGCTCCGGACGCTCGACGCCGACGTGCGGTTCACACGATATGCGGGCATCGGTCACGACTCCTGGACCGAGACCTACGAGAATCCAGAGCTCTACGACTGGCTGCTCTCTCACCGACGTGAGCCCTGACGACAGCCGCGTCAACAGTCGGCGGCTCGAACAGGCCGGACCGCCCCGACTCGGTTCAAGCCCTGACTACACGCCCTGCGGTGCCGTCATTCGACTGTGCGCTTCGGCCCTCGCGAGGAAGCGTTCGTGGAAGCGCTTCTCCCCCGTGATCTCCGGGTGGAAGCTCAACCCGAGCAGATTCCCCTGCTCCACCGCGACCACGCGACCGTCGGGGAGGGCCGCCAGGGCCTCCGCATTCGGGCCGACCGACTCGACCACCGGTCCACGGATGAAAGCGGCCGAAACGGGCTCCGCTCCGAAGGCGGGAACGTCGAGCAGAGCCTCGAACGACTCCACCTGACGGCCGAAGGCGTTCCGGCGCACGACGACATCGAGTCCACCGAAGGACTGCTGTCCGTCGATCGCATCGACGACGTCATCGGCGAGCATGATCAGCCCCGCACATGTGCCGAGCACCGGCATCCCCGCGGTGATCGCGTCACGGATCGGCCCTTGCATGCCGAAGATGCGAGAGAGCTTGTCGATGACGCTCGACTCCCCGCCGGGGATCACGAGACCGTCGACCGAGGAGAGCTCCTCGGGGCGACGCACCAGGACGACGTCGGCACCCAGCTGAGCGAGCAGGGCGGCGTGCTCACGCAC
>JBOGEI010000240.1:0-4923 GCA_050701935.1 Microbacterium sp. | reverse complement strand
GACCGGGAGACCACGACGGTGGCGGATGCCCTCGTAGGAGCCGATCTCGACCTTGCGGCGGATGTCTGCGGCGACCTCGCGGCGCAGGTCACCCTCCACCTTGTAGTTGCCTTCGATGTGGTCGCGGAGGGCGATCAGCTGGTCGTCGCTGAGGTCCTTCACGCGGATGCTCTCGTCGATGTCCGTCGCCTTGAGGATCTCGACCGAGCGGGTACGGCCGACGCCGTAGATGTAGGTAAGGGCGATCACCACGCGCTTGTCGCGCGGGATGTCAACGCCGGCAAGACGTGCCATGCGGTTCTCCTGGGTTTTGTGGAGGTATGGAACAGGATCGGTGCCCGGGCCTCCGCCCGAGGTGTCCCCCGCTTCCGCGAGTTCTGACCCTGCCGTTGTGTGTTTTCAGTTGTGAGATGTGCACGAGCGATGCCGCGCAGCACGGGCCGTCGATCAGATCGGCGGCCCGCCAGGGACTCAGCCCTGGCGCTGCTTGTGACGCGGGTTGCTCTTGCAGATCACCATGACGCGGCCGTGACGGCGGATCACCTTGCAGTGATCGCAGATGGGCTTGACGCTGGGGTTGACCTTCATGATGTTTCCTGTTCGCTGTCTTCGTACCGCCTCGGGCAGAGGCAGGCCGTTACTTCTCGACCGATCAGCGGTAGCGGTAGACGATACGGCCGCGGGTCAGGTCGTAGGGGCTGAGCTCCACGACCACACGGTCCTCGGGGATGATGCGGATGTAGTTCTGCCGCATCTTGCCGGAGATCGTTGCAAGGACCTTGTGTCCGTTGCTGAGCTCAACGCGGAACATCGCGTTGGGCAGAGCCTCGGAGATCACGCCCTCGATCTCGATGACACCGTCTTTCTTAGCCATAGCCTCGCTGACGCTTCTGCAGATCGGTCGATCTGCGGTGGGTGATTGGATTGTGGTGCTGCGCCGCCGGACACGCCGAATCAAGGCACAAAGCACCAAAGATCTATGTTAGACGCTCTGGAGCCATCCGGCAACTTGACCGCCGGGGGCGGGAAGCATCCGGATCAGCTGATCAGGTCGGTGAACTTCTTCAGGTCGGCCTGGTCCTGCAGGTTGAGGCGCGTGCCGTTGATGTCCACCGTCGGGGTGCCGGCGATCTCGTGGGACTTCGCCTGAGCTGCGCCGAACTTGCGGTAGGTCTCGTCGGTGATGCAGGAGACCGCATCGTCAGCGCCCACCTGCGACGCGAAGCCGGCGAGCTGGTCGTTCGTCAGACCGGAGGAGTTCTCCTCGGGCTGGTTCTCGAACAGCGTCTTGGCGAAGTCGAGGTACAGCTCCGGGTTCGATTCGGCGACGCAGAAGGCGGCACCGGCCGAGCGCGAGGAGTACTCGGTGCCCTGCGAGAAGCGGTCCAGGATCGCGATGGGGTGGTACTCGAGGGTGATGCGACCATCAGCGGCCGCGGCCTCGAGCTGCGGACCGAACTGGTCCTCGAAGGTCTTGCAGACGGGGCACTGGAAGTCCACGAACACCGCGACGGTGTCTTCTCCGTCGCCGAACGAGATGGCGCCCGTCTCGGAGTTGAACGTGTCGTTGGCCTTCGGTGCTGCACCGGGCGACGTGGCCTGGTTGTTGAGGAACACCACGAGTCCACCGATCGCCACCAGCACCACGACGACGGCGATCGAGACGCCGATCGCGAACCAGTTGGTGTTGCTCTTCGCCGCTGCCATTACTTTCCGATCTCTCGAGGCTCTACCCCGAACGGGGCGAGTCCGGCTCTTCCACCATCGGGCGCAGTCAGCACCCAGATACCCCCATCATGCAGGGCGACGCTATGTTCCCAATGGGAGCCGTCTGTGCCGTCCACCGTCGTGACGGTCCAGTCGTCCTCCTCGATGAAGGTCGCATCCCCACCGGCTGTGACCATCGGCTCGATCGCGAGCACGAGACCGGGCTTCACGTCTTCACCACGGTCGGGCGTGCGGTAGTTGAAGACGCTGGGCGCCTCGTGCATCTTGCGACCGATGCCGTGACCGACGTACTCCCGAAGGATCCCGTAGGGCTCGCCGGACACTGCTGAGGGGCCCTGGGACTCGATGTACCCCTGGATGGCTGCGCCGATCTCATCGATCGACGACACCGACGCCATCGCGGCGATGCCCGCCCACATCGATCCCTCGGTGACACGGGAGAGCTCCTCGCGGCGAGCGACCAGTTCGGGCCGCTCCGGGTCGGGGACGACCACAGTGATGGCGCTGTCGCCGTTCCACCCGTTGAACTGTGCGCCGCAGTCGACCGAGACGATGTCACCGGGTTGCAGCACCCGCTCCCCCGGAATGCCGTGGACGACCTGCTCGTTCACCGAGATGCAGGTGGTGTGGCTGTAACCGCGCACCAGCTGGAAGTTGGACTCGGCACCACGGGCCAGGATCGTGCGGTTCGCGACCGCATCAAGCTCGAGGGTCGTGACGCCGGCCTTGATCAGCGGGCGGACCGCATCGAGTGCCGCAGCGGTGATGAGCCCGGGCTCCACCATGGCTCGCAGCTGAGCCGGGGTCTTGTAAATCGACCGGCGGAACATCTCAGGACGCTGAGGCCGCGAGACGCAGACCGCGTGCGGCCAGTGCCTCGGAGATGCGCTCGGTGATCTCGTCGAGGGAACCGACGCCGTCGATGCGATCCACGATGCCCTTGGCGCCGTAGACCTCGATGATCGGAGCGGTCTCCCGCTCGTAGATGTCGAGGCGGTGGCCGATGGCCTCAGGGGTGTCGTCAGAGCGCCCCTGCTCGGTCGCACGGAGCGTCAGACGCTCCAGGCTCTCCTCGCGCGGTACGTCGAGGAGGATGACGGCGTCGAGCGCCTCCCCCCGCTCGGCGAGGAACGATTCGAGGTGGGCGACCTGCGCGGTGTTGCGCGGGTACCCGTCGAGCAGGAAACCGTGAGCTGCATCTTCCTGCGACAGTCGGTCGCGCACGATCTCGCTCGTCAGTTCGTCCGGAACGAGGTCACCCTTGTCGAGGATCGCCGTGACCTGCTGGCCGAGGGGCGTCCCCTCCTTGATGTTCGCGCGGAAGATGTCACCGGTCGAGACGACCGGGATGCCGTAGGACTCGGCGATGCGCACGCCCTGCGTGCCCTTTCCGGAGCCCTGCGGGCCGACGATGAGAAGACGTGCGGATGCTGTCATCGGAGGAGCCCTTCGTAGTGTCGCTGCTGCAGCTGCGCGTCGATCTGCTTGACCGTCTCGAGACCCACACCGACGATGATGAGGATCGACGCGCCACCGAACGGGAAGTTCTGGTTGGCGCCGACGGTGGCCAGAGCGATCAGCGGGATGAGCGCGATCAGGCCGAGGTAGAGCGAGCCCGGGAGCGTGATGCGGGTGAGCACGTAGTCCAGGTACTCGGCCGTCGGACGCCCGGCACGGATACCCGGGATGAACCCGCCGTACTTCTTCATGTTGTCCGCGACCTCGACCGGGTTGAACGTGATCGCCACGTAGAAGTAGGTGAAGCCGATGATCAGCAGGAAGTACGCGGCCATGTAGACCGGGCTGTTGCCCGTCGTGAAGTTCGTCGTGATCCAGGTCACCCAGGCCGGCGGAGTCGATCCGTCCTGCGGGGTGTTGAACTGGGCGATGAGCGCCGGGATGTACAGCAGCGACGAGGCGAAGATCACGGGGATCACACCCGCCATGTTCACCTTGATCGGGATGTACGTGTTCGTACCGCCGTAGGTACGGCGTCCGACCATGCGCTTGGCGTACTGCACCGGGATTCGACGTTGGGACTGCTCGACGAAGACGACGAGCCCCATGACGATGATCCCGACCAGCAAGACCAACAGGAAGACCTCGAAGCCCTTGGTCTCCCAGATCAGCCACATGGCGCCCGGGAAGGTCGCGGCGATCGAGGTGAAGATGAGCAGCGACATTCCGTTGCCGATGCCGCGCTCGGTGACGAGCTCGGCGAACCACATGATCAGACCGGTGCCGGCCGTCATCGCCATGATGATGAGCAGCTGCGCCCACCACACGTCGTTCGTCAGGAGCTGCTGGCACGCCGCGAGATCGGTGGTGCCGAAGAGCTGGCCGCTGCGCGCGACCGTGACGAGAGTCGTCGACTGGAGAAGCGCGAGGGCGATCGTGAGGTAACGCGTGTACTGGGTCAGACGAGCCTGTCCGGCCTGTCCTTCCTTGTGCAGCGCCTCGAAGTGCGGGATGACCACGCGCAGGAGCTGCGTGATGATCGTCGCGGTGATGTACGGCATGACGCCGAGCGCGAAGATCGACAGCTGCAGCAGCGCGCCGCCGGAGAAGAGGTTGACCAGTCCGAGCAGCCCATCGGTGCCCGCGTTGGCGGCGAGACACTCTTCGACGTTCGGGAAGTTCACGAACGGTGCCGGAACGTTGGACCCGAGACGGTAGATCGCAACGATGGCGAGAGTGAAACCGATCTTCCGACGCAGGTCGGGAGTGCGGAAGATCCGCGCGATGGCGCTAAACAAGGACGTTCCTCCTGAAAAGGTTGCCGGTTCCCGAAGGACGGCTGAAAGACCAGGGTAACGCAAACCGGGCTTCCCGGAATTCGCCACCGATACCAGGCCCGCCGGATGCGGCCCCAGAGCGAGGTCTCGGAGTGTGAAACCACAAGAGGGGCCGGAGATTCTCCGGCCCCTCTTGCTGTGCGGTTACTTGACGGATCCGCCAGCCGCCACGATCTTCTGCTCGGCAGAACCCGAGACCTTGTCGACCGAAACGGTGAGCTTCACGGCGATGTCGCCGTTTCCGAGAACCTTGACCTTCTCGTTCTTGCGAACGGCACCCTTGGCGACCAGGTCGCCGATGGTGACGTCGCCACCCTTGGGGTACAGCTCCGCGAGCTTCTCCAGGTTCACGACCTGGTACTCCACGCGGAACGGGTTCTTGAACCCGCGCAGCTTCGGG
>JBOGEI010000239.1:0-4935 GCA_050701935.1 Microbacterium sp. | reverse complement strand
GGGTGCGGGTCGACCATGACGGTCGGCCCGCACGCCGCTCTCCCTCCGTCCCCATCGGCGAGCTCGTCTTCGCCGGAATCATGGTCGCGCTCGGCGTCTTCGCCGTCGTCGGCATCTTCCTCATCCATGTCCCGGTCGGCATGAAGGCCGGCCCGACGGTGTTCCCGATCTTCGTCTCGGTCATCCTGCTCGCCTCCGCGGTCGCGGTCCTCATCGGGGTGCTGCGCGGTGAGCGCGGTGGTGCGGAGGAGGCGGAGGACATCGATGAGAGCCTGCCCACCGACTGGGTCACCCTGGCCAAGCTCGCCGGGCTGGTCGTCGCGCACCTTCTCCTGATCGAGCCGCTCGGCTGGGCGCCGGCTGCGGCGCTGCTGTTCGGCGGGGTCGCCTGGTCGCTCGCTGCCAAACGGTGGTGGGTGGCCTTCCTGATCGGGATCGCGGTCGCACTCGTGATCCAGGTCGTCTTCGGCGGGCTGCTCGGCCTGTCGCTGCCGTGGGGGCCTGCGCTCGGCTGGCTCGGAAGGATGTTCTGATGGACAGTTGGACCCTGCTCCTGGAGGGCTTCGCGACGGCGCTGCAACCGCAGTACCTCGCCTTCGCCTTCCTCGGTGTCTTCGTCGGCACCGCGGTGGGTGTGCTGCCGGGGATCGGCCCCGCCATGACCGTCGCCCTGCTTCTTCCGCTCACCTACACGCTCGACCCCGCCGCCGCGCTGATCACCTTCGCGGGCATCTATTACGGCGGCATGTACGGCGGCTCGACGACGAGCATCCTCCTCAACACGCCGGGAGAATCGGCCTCGATAGTCACGGCGATCGAGGGGAACAAGATGGCGAAGATCGGGCGCGGTGCTGCCGCGCTCGCCACCGCCGCCATCGGCTCGTTCGTGGCCGGCACGCTGGCGACGCTGGGGCTGACCCTGTTGGCTCCGCTGCTCGCGCAGTTCGCCGTCAACCTCGGTCCCGCCGACTACGTCGCCCTCATCGTCATCGCGTTCATCACGGTCGGAGCGCTGATCGGCAGTTCGATCTCGCGAGGGATGCTCTCACTCGGCGTCGGTCTGTTCCTCGGCCTCGTCGGCACCGACTGGCTGTCGGGGCAGCAGCGCTACACGCTGGGTCTTCCTGCGCTCTCGGACGGAGTGGACATCGTGCTCGTCGCGGTCGGGCTCTTCGCCGTCGGAGAGACGTTCTACGTCGCCGCACGGCTGCGGCACGGCGCCGTGGATGTCATTCCCGTCACGCGCGGATGGCGTTCGTGGATGACGAAGTCGGATTGGCGGAGGTCGTGGAAGCCCTGGCTGCGAGGAACCGCGATCGGCTTCCCGATCGGCACGATCCCCGCCGGTGGCGCTGACGTGGCCACGTTCCTGTCGTACGCGACCGAGCGCAAGCTGTCGAAGCACCGCGGCGAGTTCGGACACGGTGCGATCGAGGGCGTGGCCGGCCCGGAGTCGGCGAACAACGCAGCGGCTGCCGGTGTGCTGGTGCCGCTTCTCACGCTCGGTCTGCCGACCACCGCGACCGCGGCGATCATCCTCACAGCGTTCCAGTCGTACGGCATCCAGCCGGGACCGCTGCTGTTCGAGAGCCAGTCGAACCTCGTATGGGCACTCATCGCGAGCCTCTACATCGGCAACCTCATCCTGATCGTCCTGAACCTGCCGCTGGTGGGCATGTGGGTGAAGCTCCTGCAGATTCCTCGGCCCTACCTCTACGCCGGCATCCTGCTGTTCGCGGTCTTCGGGGCGTATGCGCTGCACAGCTCGCCGTCCGACATCGTGATCCTGCTGATCGTCGGGATCCTCGGCTACTTCATGCGGCGGTACGGCTATCCGGTGGCGCCGCTCGTGGTCGGGATGATCCTCGGTCCGATGGCGGAGGAGCAGCTGCGCAAGGCCCTGCAGCTGAGTCAGGGCGACTTGAGCACACTGGTCATGCAGCCGTTCGCGGCGATCGCCTACGCGGTGCTGGCCCTGCTGGTCGTCGGTGGACTGTGGCTGCGCCGACGGCAGCGTCGGTACGAGCAGGCCCTGACCGAGTCGATCGCGGTGCCGATCAAGGCGGACGCGGAGGTCTGAGTTCGAGAGGGGAGGATGCCGCGAGTAGGCTGATCCGGTGAGTGACGTACAGGCCCCGGCAAGAGGGCCTCGCGCCTACACGGCGTTCATCGGGATCGGCCTCCTCGCCGGCCTCCTCTCCGGACTCTTCGGCGTCGGCGGCGGCACTGTCATCGTCCCGTTGCTGGTGCTCCTGCTCCACTTCGATCAGCGTCTCGCGGCAGGGACCTCGCTCGCGGCGATCGTGCCGACGGCCAGTGTGGGGGTCATCTCCTACGCGACGACCGGGTCGGTGGCCTGGGTCCCTGCGATCATCCTCGCGGCGGGTGCCGTGGTGGGGGCGCAGATCGGCACGCGGCTGCTGCCGCGCATCTCGCAGACGGCCCTGCGCTGGGGTTTCGTCGGCTTCCTGGTCGTCGTGATCGTCAGCCTCTTCCTCGTGATCCCCTCGCGCGATGCGGCGTTCGAGGTCTCGTGGCTGACCGGCATCGCGCTCGTCGGGGTGGGCATCGGCACCGGCATCCTCGCCGGGCTCATCGGCGTGGGCGGTGGAGTGATCGTCGTCCCCGTGCTGATGCTCGCCTTCGGCACGAGCGACCTGGTCGCGAAGGGCACGTCCCTCCTCATGATGATCCCGACCGCGATCTCGGGCACGGTGGGCAACCTGCGCAATCGCAACGTCGATCTTCTCGCGGCTGCACTGATCGGCATCTCCGCCTGCACCACGACCGCTCTGGGCGCATGGCTGGCGACGATCGTCGACCCGACTCTCGGCAACATGCTGTTCGCGGCATACCTCGTTGTGATCGCCGTGCAGATGGCGCTCAAGGCGATACGAGGACGCAAGCGCAGCTGATGCGAGTCGTGGATGAAGAGATCTTCATCCACGACTCATCTGCACATCATGATCGCCGGGCATCATGGGGTCATGTCCACTCCACGACGCCTCCTCGTCACCGGCGCGCTGATCGCGATTCCGGTCGCCTTCGCTGTCGGGAGCGTCGTGCTGGCGCAGATGCCTCCGTCGCCGCAGATTCCCACCGAACCGGTGTCGGTTCAGCTCGCGCCGCCGGTGCCGAGTACGGCGCCGGCGCCCGCGCCCGTGCCCGTGCCGGCCCCCGTCGTTCCCGCACCGGCACCTGCCCCGGCACCCGCTCCGGCGCCTGCCCCACCCGCCGGTGACGACGACGATGACGGCGGCGACGATGACTGACGCGCCCACCCTGCCTCTCGAGCTCGGCGACATGACCGACCAGACACGCCGCGAGACGCGCGCGGTGCCCCAGGGCTCGGTGCCCGTCGGAGCCCCGCTTCGCACTCTGCGCCGCCGCACCCTGCCCGCTCGCTGGCGGATCACGCTGTGGATCATCCTCAGCACGGCGATCACGCTCCTCGCCGTCGGGATGATCGGTCGCAGCATCTTCCTCGCGGGCGTCGAGCAGTCGGCCAACGCCGAGATCGAGCAGGAGGCCGCCGAGTTCTCCCGGTTCGCGGAGGATGCCGCAGCCAGTGGCCACACCACGGCGGAAGAGCTGGTGACGGAGTACGTCGATCGGCAGTCCGTGTACGAGAACGAGGTCGTCGTGGCCGCGGTCGAGGGCGTCGTCATCGCGGTCGCGAACGGTCGTGTGGAGGCGACCGATGCCTCCACCCTCTCCTCCGTGCCTGGCGGCGAGGAGCTCGTGACTGCTCTCCTCGGCGAGACGGCGACTTCCGGGGCCATGGATTCGCAGGGCGCCGGCCCCTTGCGCTGGGGGCGCCTGGACTTCACGACGGGTGACCGCGAGGGCGCAGTGCTGATAGTCCAGTACACGCAGGAGGCCCGGTCGCAGGTCGACGCCGGTTTCGCCACCATCGCCTGGGTGGCCTTGATCGGCATCCTGCTCAGCTCCGGCGTCGCCTGGCTCGTGGCCGGCCAGATCCTGGCGCCCGTGCGAGAGGTCTACCGGGTCGCGCGTGACATCGGCGAGCACGACCTCTCTGCGCGAGTGCCGGTCGAGGGGACCGACGACATCGCCGCCGTGGCCACGACCTTCAACCAGATGCTCGACCGCCTCGAGGCCGTGCACGCCACGCAGCAGCGGTTCGTCGACGACGCGGGGCATGAGCTGCGCACTCCGATCACGATCGTGCGCGGGCAGCTGGAACTGCTCAGCGAAGACCCCGAGGAGCGTGCGGCGACCCTGCGACTGGTGAGTGACGAACTCGACCGGATGAGCCGTATCGTCACGGACCTGCTCGTGCTGGCGCGGGCGGAGCAGCCCGACTTCGTGCGGGTCGCGAACTGCGACGTCGCCGCGCTCACCCTCGACATCGAGGCCAAGGCGCAGAACCTCGGCGACCGTCGCTGGCAGCTCATGGAGGTTGCAGAGGGGACTGCGGCGCTCGACCCCCAGCGGGTCACCCAGGCCGTGCTCCAGCTCGCCGCCAACGCGGTGCAGGTGACCGAGACGGGCGATCGCATCCTCATCGGCTCTCGCTTCGACGGCGAGGGGGCCGAGCGGCGGCTGCGGCTGTGGGTGCGCGACTCCGGTCCCGGGGTCGCGGCTGCGGATGCCGAGCGCATCTTCGAGCGCTTCGCCCGCGGCGACAGCTCCGGCGCGCGTCGCGGGTCGGGACTCGGGCTCGCGATCGTGCGGGCGATCACCGACGGACACGGCGGTTCCGCCTGGGTCGACAGCGTGCTCGGCGAGGGCGCCACGTTCGGCGTCGACCTTCCGGCACCCACCCGCACGCGGTTCGACGCCGCGGCAGAGAGGAGCGAGTGAGATGCGCAGCATCCTCATCGCCGAAGACGACCCGCACATCACCTCGTTCGTCCGCCGCGGTCTGCGCGCGGCCGGCTACGAGACCGCCGAGGCGGCCGACGGTCACAC
>JBOGEI010000238.1:0-5012 GCA_050701935.1 Microbacterium sp. | reverse complement strand
CTCACCCGTTCGCCACTGATCCCACAGAGCAAGCTCCGTGTTCACCGTTCGACTTGCATGTGTTAAGCACGCCGCCAGCGTTCATCCTGAGCCAGGATCAAACTCTCCGTAAAAAAGAAATGCATACAACCCCGGGGAAAACCAGGATCGCAGCGAGTTTGATGCTGACCAAAGAGACAAATTCATTGCTGACTTTATCCGTTGCCAACCCCACAAGGAGGTTGGTCTTTGATCCAAAGGAATTCTCAACTAGCCGAAGCTAGACGAGGATAATTTGGCATTTGACAAGTGCACGCTGTTGAGTTCTCAAGGATCGGATGCTCCCACGACCCAGCCATCACAGCCAGGCCCGAAGGGCAACTTCTCTATCTTAGCCACCCTGTCTCGCTTGTCAAATCGGCGCGCCGTGCGAATCTTCGATCCGCTGCGCAGCTGATGACAGCCGCAGATGGGGTGGATCTCCCATCCTAGACGCAAGCGTCTGAACTCTCAAGTGAGAGAGGATCGGGAGGTGGTTCTCCGCTTGAGGGGGGTGAAGCTCTTGGCTCCTCCGCTTCCCTGTGGGGCGAACAAGTAATAAGTTACGCGGATCCCGGGGTTCTGGCAAATCGGGCCACACCCCCCGGGCGTGTCGTCAGGACCTCGATCGGGATTGCCTCCTGATCAGAGCTGGTTTTCATCGCCACGGACCGTCCGGAGTACGATCGCGCCATGCAGTCGCCCGCGGATCCCCCCGTCTCAGGTCGCTATTCCGTACGCACCGAAAGCAGCGATCTCGAACGCGCTCGCGCCGGGAGAGCCATGCTCGATCGGGTCCGGCACGAGCTCGGGTTCTCCGGTGAGCACGTGTCTTTGCCGGAGCATCCTGCCGTCCCTCTTCCCTCACGCCTGGCCACGGGTGAGCTCGCGTGGGCAAGCGTCGGCGCCGTCGTTCTCGCCATCGGGCGCTCCCCCGCATCCCTCGACCCCGAGCGGATCGCCACGGCGTACCGCAGCGACAGGTTTCTCACGATCGACGGCACCGCTCCCCCGGTGTGGTCTCCGTTCTCCGGCTTCTGGCGCACCTCGGACGGATGGGTGCGCACTCACGGGAACTACCCGCACCATGCAGCCGGCCTCTGCAAAGGCCTGCACCTGCGTGACGATGCCGACGGCTCGGCCGTCCGTGACGCGCTCGCTGAGCAGAGCACCGCGGAGTCCGTCTCCTCGATCACGGCGGCTGGCGGCCTGGCCGTGCCGGTCGCGCCCGAGGACCCCGCAGCCGACGAGTCGCTCCGCGAGCGACGGCTGCTCGAGATCAGCCGAGTCGATGCGCCAGCTGGTGCACGCTCACGACCGGCCGCTGCGGCTACCCGGCATCAGGCGGCTCTTCCGCTCCACGGCGTCCGCGTGCTAGATCTGACCAGGGTCATCGCCGGGCCCGTCTGTTCACGAACACTCGCGTTACTCGGGGCCGACGTCCTGCGTATCGACCCACCTCATCTGCCCGAACCGCAATGGCAGCATCTGGACACCGGGCACGGCAAGCGGTCGGCACTGCTGGATGCCCGTTCGTCCCGCATGCAGGAACTGCTCGCCGACGCCGACGTGGTCGTGCTCGGATACCGTCCCGCTGCCCTCGCACGTCTGGGCCTGTCCCCACTCGATCTCATCGGTCGATATCCGGGCCTGATGGTCGCGCAGCTCAGCGCCTGGGGCACCGAGCACCCCGATCGCGCCGGATTCGACAGCCTCGTGCAGGCCGCCTCCGGAATCTCGCTCGTCGAGTCGCCGGATGGCGAGACCCCGGGAGCTCTTCCCGCACAAGCGCTGGACCACAGCGCCGGGTACCTGCTCGCCGCTGCGGTGACGGCGTTGGTGAGTCGTCGCTCCCGAGAAGGTGGATCCTGGTACGTCAGCACCTCACTCCGCCGAGTCGCTGCGGAGCTTCTCGGCATGCCGCGTCGAGCAGAGCCAGGATCCGGCGCCGAATTCGACACCGGACCGCACCTCGCTCGGTTCGACGTCGGCGGTAAAGCCCTCGTGACCGCGCGCCCGGCACTGCCCGGCTACGAGTTCGACGCGCCGCACGCCTGGGCCTCGGATCAGCCCGTCTGGTGACGGCGACCACGCACCGCGAGCACTATGCAGAGCACCAAAGTGATCGCTCCCCAGAGAGCGCACGCCGGAGGAAGTACCCGGTAGGCGAGGTGCTGAAGGGTGAACTCCGCATCGAGCGGGCCGAACGCGATGAGTCCCCCGACCCATGCGCCGACGAGGAGCACCGGAAGCGACACCCACCACGCGACACGGACGACCGGCGCAAGTGACTGCGTGACCCCGGGGCGCGGTTCGCTCCGGCGCAGCCAGAGCAGCGCCCAGACACCGATGATGACGAGACCGATCACGCTCGATCCGTGCTGAAGCCACTTGAAACCGGGCATCGGTCCCCACATCGCGTCGAGAGCGGGGATCAGCTGTACGCCAGAGCGGCCCTCATGCGTGAAGAGATCCCAGACGATGTGCGAGAGCACTCCGATCACGAACGACACCGCGAGCAGGACCGGATACATGCGCTTCTGACCCACACCGACCGCGGCGCCCGCCGCTGCGACACCGCCATCGTTCCAGTCCTGAGGAAGACGTCGTGCCAGCCACAGCGGAGCGAGCTCGGGAATCGCCGGGCGCAGCACGATTCTCCAGAGCAGGAACAGGACAAAGGCGATCAGTGCCGTCCAGACGACATTGCCGAACGTGTGGGTGAACGAGTAGTTCAGACCGACACCCCGCACGAACAGCGGCAGATCCGGCGCCATCGCACCGATCGCGATCGCCGCAGGTACCAGCGGCGTCCGGATGAACGGCAGCGCGATGACTGCGTGACTCGGAGTGAACGGCATCCGTCTGGAACGTCAACCGAGGAAGACGCCGGCGAGGGTCTTCTTGCCACGGCGCAGCACGGAGACTCCCCCGGGAAGAGTTCCCTGAACCGTGGCCGACTCGTCTTCGACGCGTGCCCCATCGAGGGTGACACCGCCCTGCGAGATCGCACGCCGCGCCTCGGACAGACTCGCCACGAGTCCGGTCGCGACCAGAGCGTCGACCACCGGGCTCCCGGCGGCGACCGTCGCGTTCGGAAGCTCCTCCAGCGCGGTGCGGAGCGTCTGCGCATCCAGCGCGGTCAGATCTCCCTGACCGAACAGGGCCTCGGATGCCGCGATCACGGCAGCAGTCGCATCGACGCCATGCACGGTCGCGACCACTTCGAGCGCGAGACGCTTCTGAGCGGCGCGACGGAACGGCTCTGTCGCCACGAGTTCGGCGTACTCCTCGATCTCAGCCCTGCTGAGGAACGTGAAGACCTTCAGACGTTCGACGACGTCGGCATCCGTCGTGCTCAACCAGAACTGGTACATCCGGTACGGGCTGCACATCTCGGCATCGAGCCAGATGGCGTTGCCCTCGCTCTTGCCGAACTTGGTGCCGTCGCTGTTCGTGATCAGCGGGGTGCCGATCGCGTGCGCGGCCACGCCCTCGGCGCGACGGATGAGGTCGGTGCCGCTGGTGAGGTTGCCCCACTGGTCCGACCCGCCGGTCTGCAGCACGCAGTCGTACTGTCGGTACAGCTCGAGGTAGTCCATTCCCTGCAGGATCTGGTAGCTGAACTCGGTGTAGCTGATGCCCTCGTCGGAGTTCAACCGTGCAGCGACGGCATCCTTCTTGAGCATCGTGCCGACCCGGTAGTACTTGCCGATCTCGCGCAGGAAGTCGATCGCCGACATCGGCGCCGTCCAGTCGAGGTTGTTCACCATGCGCGCGGCATTGTCGCCATCGAAACTCAGGTAGCGCTGGACCTGGGCGCGCAGACGCCCGACCCACTCCTCGACGGTCTCCCGGGTGTTCAGCGTGCGCTCGGCGGTGGGTCGCGGGTCGCCGATGAGACCGGTCGACCCGCCGACCAGCCCGAGCGGCTTATGGCCGGCGAGCTGGAGACGACGCATCGTGAGCAGCTGCACGAGGTTTCCCAGATGCAGACTCGCCGCCGTCGGATCGAACCCGCAGTAATACGTGATCGGGTCTCCCGCGAGCAGGGCGCGCAGCGCCTCCTGGTCGGTGGACACATGGACCAGGCCACGCCATACGAGTTCGTCCCACACGTTCTCGAACGTGGGATCGATCGCCTGGGGTGCGGTCGTCAGATCGGGAGTTGACACGCGTTCCAGGCTATCAGCGCGCCGTGGCTCAGCTGTGCGCGGCCCACCACACGAGGAAGGCGGCGCCGAGGGCGATCACCCAGCTCACGAGACTTCCGACGAGGAAGTACTCGGCACGGGCCCCGGTCTCGCCGTCGCGGGAGATCTCGGGAAATCGGACGATGCCCTTCGCCGCGAGCATCGCGGCCAGAATCGGATAGGCGGCGGCGAGCGTGAGGATCAGCACGAGGATGCGCTCCAGCGGTCCGATCAGCCGCCCGCCCTTGAAGCCGTTGCGCTGCTCGCGCGGGGAGGGGTTCGGCTCGGGGGCGGCCTCGGACTCCACGGCGGAATCGACCGTGCCGAGCGCCGGATTCGTCTCGGGGACCGCTGTCGCTCTCGGCGCCTCGGTTGCTGTGTCTGTCGGTGCCGAGTCAGCGGGGCGCCAGGTGTGTTCGCCGTCGAGCGCTGCCCGCACGACGAGGTTGCCGGATTCGAGGAGGAAGACCCCGGCCCCCAGCGCGAGCATCGCGAGATCGAACGGAACCTCTCCGAACGGCGAGCGGATGCTCCAGACGGCACCGATCAGACCTGACTCCGCACGAGCGCCGAACCACACGACGGCGCCGACGCTGACGACCGCCAGCAGCACTGCAGGCCAGAACCCCATCGGGGCCGCTCGCTCGGTGGGCATGGACCACACCCACAGGGCTCCGACGACGAGCGCGAGCGCCATGGGCAGGAGTGCGTCGCTGACGCTGCCGAGCAGAAGCAGGACGACGGCCACGACGAGGTAGCCGATCCAGCGTCGCGGTGCGAACTGACGCACCAGATCTGCGG
>JBOGEI010000237.1:0-5029 GCA_050701935.1 Microbacterium sp. | reverse complement strand
GAACTCCTCGGCATGGGCGAGACCGTCGGCCTCGCGGTCGGCACCGACGACGATCACCCTGGCGGGGAAATCGGGATGACGAGCGGCCTCGAGGAGGGCGCGAAGATTCGAGCCGGTGCCCGAGATGAGAACGGCGACCGTGAGCACGCGCCCAGTCTACCGGGGAGCGCAGACCGCTTCCGCCCGGCATCCGCACGCATGCGGAGCGCCTCAGTCGCGGTGGTCCTTCTTCTCGGCCTTCGGTGTCGTGAACCCTCGGACATCGTCCAGCGGCGCCGTGTCATCGAAGCTCGACGTCTCGAAGATCGGTGCACCCGACGCCGCACGCGCAGCCGGCGCCAGACTCGGATCGAACTCGGTCATCTCGGCGATCCAGCGGTCGGTGCGCTCCTCGGCCAACTCATCACGGTGACGCGGAGAGAGCAGCAGGATCGCGGCACCCACGAGGACTTCCAGGCCGAGTGCCAGCATGAACGGAAGAACAGCGGGCCCGACCTCCTCGAGGCGACCGGGACCCATCGATCCGTTCGCGAACACGGCAGCGAGCCCGGCGATCCCCGCGGCGAGTCCTGCGATGCCGGTCGCGATGACGGCACGTTGGGCCATACCGAGCGGGGTGCCCTCCCAGACGAGGCGCGAGCGCACCGCCCAACCCGCGAAGGCTCCAGCGGCGATGGGGACGAGCACGACGATCAGCATCCACATCGAGCTGTTCTCGGGGAGCAGCCCGAACACGGGGATACCGGGCACGACTCCCAGCTGCGTGCCCGCGGGCGACACAGCGGTTCCGACACCGACCGCGAAACCGGGGCCTGCGAGCCAGGACGCCGCCCACACGATCAGCGTCGGCACGTACGCGAGCTGCGCCAGGGTCATCACGGTCGCACCGAGAGCGTCGACGCGGGCGGCCTGGAACAGCGCGACGACCTCGCCACCACGGAACAGGGTCACCGCGGCGAGCGCCAGAGCGGCAGCCCCCACCACCGCGACGAGCGCGAAGGCCGCGCCTCGCACGATCGCGACCGGCACAGGAGCCCAGTCCTCGCGGGCGTCGATCCGGTCATGGAGGCGGTCGAGGATTCCGCCGTCGCCCTCTTCCCAGGCGACGCGGATCGCACCGCACAGCGCACCGACCAGGTAGACAGCCGGTGGGAGCAGGATCGCGAGAGGCAAGGGAGTCTGCACCGCATCGAGTCGCGCGGTCAGCGCGACGCCGGTGGAGATGGCGGCGAACACCGCAGTCCCTGACAGCGATCCGAGCAGCCATGTTCCAGCGGCCGCCGCCCTGCGGCCGGAGCGCGCGGCGAACAGCAGCGTGAAGAGCAGGAATGCTAGCGGGGTGATCGACACTGCGAAGGATGCCGCCTCAGTCGGGATGCCGAGGGCGACGAGGACTTCAGCCGGGATCGTGATGGCGAGCGGTACCCCGTGGCCGAACTCCCAGAGCGTGCCGGTGAGCGGCCAGAGTGCGCCCCAGTCGGCCGTCACGCCGAAGGCGAGCGTCCACAGCAGCGTCAGCGGTGCGAGGAGCACGACG
Organism: Microbacterium sp.; assembly: GCA_050701935.1. Lineage (GTDB taxonomy): Bacteria > Actinomycetota > Actinomycetes > Actinomycetales > Microbacteriaceae > Microbacterium. The sequence goes on along the minus strand of JBOGEI010000237.1, from coordinate 3,492 downwards.
AGACCGACGGCCGCGGCGATGGCGGCGTCGAAGGCGGCGAGGAGCGCGACGAGGAGGCGTTGCATAGCGCTTCGAGACTACGACGAGATGCCGACGAAGCCCTGGGGGCGCGCGTGAGCCCGGCGACACGATAGCGTTTCTCCGGAGGTTTCCCGATGACAACTGCCCCGCCCGCCCCGGCATCCACCGAGCCCAAGAACTCCCTGGACCGCTTCTTCGAGATCAGCAAGCGCGGATCCACGATCGGCACCGAGATCCGAGGGGGCCTGGTGACGTTCGTCACGATGGCCTACATCGTGATCCTCAACCCGATCATCCTCTCCGGCAAGCCCGATGTCGCCGGAGACATGCTCAGCTTCAACGCCGTGGGCGCCGCCACCGCACTGACCGCCGGCGTGATGACGATCCTGTTCGGCCTGGTCACGCGCCTGCCGTTCGGTTTCGCCGCAGGACTCGGCATCAACGCGTTCGTCGCGTTCTCGGTCGTCGGGCAGGTGACCTGGCCCGAGGCCATGGCGCTCGTGATGATCAACGGTGTCGTCATCGTGCTGCTTGCGGCCACGGGGCTCCGGAAGGCGATCTTCGACGCCGTACCGTTCCAGCTGAAGATCGCGATCACCGTCGGCATCGGCCTGTTCATCGCCTTCATCGGCTTCGTCAACTCGGGCTTCGTCACCGCGACAGGTGCATCCTCACCGCCGGTCGGCCTCGGCGTCAACGGCTCGGTCGCGACCGTTCCGAGCCTGCTCTTCGTGATCACGCTGCTGCTCACGGGCATCCTCGTCGCTCTCAAGATCAAGGGCGGCATGTTGATCGGCCTCGTCGGGGGCACCGTGCTCGCGGTGATCGTCGAGGCGATCTGGCACATCGGACCTCGGGGCTTCGACGACGAGGGCAACGTGGTCAACCCCGGTGGCTGGGGTCTCACGGTTCCCGCGCTCAGCGGCTCGCCCGTCGGCGTCCCCGATCTGAGCCTGATCGGCGCCGTCGACTTCAGCTTCGACTTGAGCAAGGTCAGCCTGGTCGCGATCGTGATGATCGTCTTCACGCTGCTCTTCACGAACTTCTTCGACGCGATGGGCACCATGACCGGTCTCGCCAAAGAGGCGAACCTCGCCGACGACAACGGCGACTTCCCCCGCATCAAGTCGGCGCTGGTCGTCGAGGGCGTGGGCGCCATCGCCGGTGGGGCGACCTCATCGTCCTCGAGCACGGTCTTCATCGAGTCGGGAGCCGGCATCGGCGAGGGCGCGCGCACGGGACTGGCGAACGTCGTCACCGGCGTCGTGTTCCTGCTCGCGATGTTCCTGACCCCGCTGACGTCGATCGTCCCGACCGAGATCGCGGCAGCCGCGCTGATCATCGTCGGTGCCATGATGATGGCGCAGATCCGCTACATCGACTTCACGGACTTCCGCGTGCTGCTGCCGGTGTTCCTCACGGTGTCGGTCATGCCGCTGACGTACTCGATCGCGAACGGCATCGGTGCGGGCTTCGTGAGCTGGGTGATCATCCACGCGTTCTCCGGCAAGGCCAAGACCATCAGCCCGCTGCTGTGGGTCGTCGGGGCCGGCTTCCTGATCTTCTTCGCCCGCGGGCCGATCGAGGCCCTCTTCGGCGTCGGGATCTGACCCCGATCCACGAACAAGGAGGGGCGGATGCTGCGGCATCCGCCCCTCCTTCGTCCCTCAGGCGTAGGCGGCGGCGAACTCCGCCGACGGCTCGATCGGCTCGATCACATCGATCAGCACGCCGCCGGGCGCCTCGACGATGAAGTGTCGCTGTCCGAAAGCCTCGTCACGCAGCGGCAACCGCTCGGGGAGGCCCCGATCCCCCACGAGGCGCGCGTGCTCGGCGGCTGCATCCGCGACCTCGACGTTGAGCAGCAGGCCGCGCACGGGTTCGCGGAAGCCCGCGGGGATGGTCTCGTGCGTGCGGTCGAGGATCGCGAGCTCGCCACCGTCGAAGCGCAGGCTCACATACCAGTCGGCCTCGAACGTCGTCTCGAAGCCGAGTTCATCTCGGTAGAACCGTGCGGCGCCGGCGACATCGTCCACCATGAGCACCGGATAGAAGCTCGCGATCTCCATGACTTCTCCTTTACATTCAGTGTGTTTGTATCCTCAAGCTAGAATACATACACGTCACACGTAAAGGAAGACCATGCCCCGAGCCTCCGCCGCCGCCGCCGCCGAGACCGCACGACGGATCCTCGAAGTCGCCACCGCGCACTTCGCCGAACACGGGTACGCCGCGGCAGCCGTCGATGAGATCGCCCGCGCTGCCGGCGTGACCCGTGGCGCTGTGTATCACCACTACGTCTCGAAGCCCCAGCTCTTCGCCGCCGTGGCCTCCGCGCAGCAGCAACGCATCACGGAAGCCATCGTCGCCGCCACTGTGGACAGCGCCCCGGATGCCGCCCTCCGCGACGGCAGCCACGCCTTCCTCGATGCGATCACCGACGGGACGGCCTCGCGCATCCTGCTGATCGACGGCCCTGCCGCGCTCGGCTGGGAGCACTGGCGCAGGCTGGACGCGGAGGGCCCGGAGAACGAGCTCCGGGCAGGGCTGCGTGAAGCCGGAACCGCCCAGGCCCTCCTCGACCCGCTGACGGCGGCGCTCTCCGGGGCGATGAACGAGCTCGCCCTCTGGCTCGCCGCCCATCAGGACGACGCTGCAGCACGTCGGCACGCGCAGCGCGCGCTCGACAGCATCCTGGCTTCCGTGGCGCCGCGCAACTGACACGCAGGGCCCTGCTCGCGCCGGGTATGAAAGAAGGCCCCGGAGTGGAGTCCGGGGCCTTCAGATCAAGCGTAACTCAGATCAGAGAGCTTCGATAATCGCGCGCATCAGGTCTGCGGTCTCGGACGGCGTCTTGCCGACCTTGACGCCGGCGGCCTCGAGAGCCTCCTTCTTCGCCTGAGCGGTACCGGCCGAGCCGGAGACGATCGCACCGGCGTGACCCATGGTCTTGCCCTCGGGAGCCGTGAAACCCGCGACGTAGCCGACGACGGGCTTGGTGACGTGCGCCTTGATGTAGTCGGCCGCACGCTCTTCGGCGTCGCCACCGATCTCACCGATCATCACGATCGCCTTGGTCTCGGGGTCGGCCTCGAACGCGGCGAGCGCGTCGATGTGCGTGGTGCCGATGACCGGGTCGCCGCCGATGCCGATGGCGGTCGAGAAGCCGAGGTCGCGCAGCTCGAACATCATCTGGTAGGTCAGGGTGCCCGACTTCGACACGAGGCCGATCGGGCCCTTGCCGGTGATGTTCGCCGGCGTGATGCCCACGAGCGCCTCGCCAGGGGTGATGATGCCGGGGCAGTTGGGACCGATGATGCGGGTCTTGTTGCCCTTGCTCTGTGCGTAGGCCCAGGCCTCGGCCGAGTCGCCGACCGGAACGCCCTCGGTGATCACGACGAGCAGCGGGATCTCGGCATCGATGGCCTCGATCATCGCGTCCTTGGTGAAGGCGCCGGGAACGAAGGCGAT
>JBOGEI010000236.1:0-5061 GCA_050701935.1 Microbacterium sp. | reverse complement strand
CATGACGACGCAGGACGGTGTCTCGCCAGGGGTCAGCGGTGTCGAGGTGCTCATATCCCTGATCGCGTTCACGGCTATCTACGCCGCTCTCGCCGTCGTCGAGATACGCCTCATCATCCGGGCCGCGCAGAAGGGCCCCGACACCGAAGAACAGCCACATGACGAGACGGCCCAGCTGCCGTCGGTCGTCTACTGAGAGGGAGGAGCATCATGGATCTCGCAACACTCTGGTTCTTCATCGTCGCCTTCTTCTTCGTGGGCTACTTCGTCCTCGACGGGTTCGACTTCGGCGTCGGCATGTCGCTGCCTTTCCTCGGCAAGAACGACGTCTCGCGTCGTCAGGTCATCAACACGATCGGTCCGGTCTGGGATCTCAACGAGACCTGGGTCATCGTGGCCGGCGCCTGCCTGTTCGCATCGTTCCCCGAGTGGTACGCGACGCTGTTCAGCGGGTTCTACCTGCCGCTGCTGCTGATCCTGCTCGCCCTGATCCTGCGCGGCGTCTCCTTCGAGTACCGCCACCAGCGCGACAGCGTGAAGTGGAAGGCCGGCTTCGACCGGATGATCGTGATCGGCTCGGTCGTTCCGGCTCTGCTCTGGGGCGTCGCCTTCGGCAACATCGTGCAGGGTGTGGCGATCGATGAGAACCACATCTACGTGGGCGGCTTCTTCGCTCTGCTGAACCCGTACTCGCTGCTGGTCGGCGTCACCACGCTGCTGCTGTTCTTCCTGCACGGGGTGCTGTTCGTGGCGCTCAAGACCGACGGCCAGGTGCATGAGGATGCGCAGAAGCTGGCGAAGAAGGCCGCGATCCCGACGATCCTCGTCGCGGCCGCAACCGTGATCTGGACGGTTTTCATCGCGATGGGCCGTGAGGCTCCGCTGCTCTGGCTCGTCATCGGCGCCGGTGCGCTCGCGGCGGTCAGCCTGATCGCGGCGGTCGGGCTCTCGCTCGTCCGTCGTGACGGGTGGGCGTTCTTCTCCGGCATGCTCACCGTGCTGTTCGCCGTGGTGATGCTCTTCGCCGCGCTGTTCCCGTTCGTGATGCCCTCGACGATCGACCCGGCATTCAGCCTCACGATCGCCAACGCATCGAGCACGCCGTACACGCTGCAGATCATGAGCTGGACGGCTCTGATCGCGATGCCGCTCGTGATCGCGTACCAGACCTGGACCTACTGGGTCTTCCGCAAGCGCGTCACCCGCAAGTCCATCGAGGGGGCTCCGGCGCACGCGTGAAACCCGTCGATCCGAGACTGCTGCGATACGCGGGTGCCGCGAGGGGCTTCCTCGCGGCATCCGCGTTGATCGGCGTCGTCCAGACCGCGGTCACGATCGCCTTCGCGTGGTTGCTGACCGATGCGATCACCGGCGCGATCGCGGGGCGCGACGTCACCTCGTCCTTGATCTGGCTGCTGCTGGCGGCGCTGCTGCGCGGGCTGCTGATAGCGGCGTCGGATGCTGCCGGCACGCGAGCCGCGGCGAAGACCGGGATGCAGCTGCGCGCGGCGCTGATCAAGGCGGTAGGCAAGCTCGGCCCCGGGTGGCTGGCGCAGCGCAACCAGACCGAGCTCGCCGTCACGGCCGGTCACGGGCTCGAGGCGCTCGACGCCTACTTCGCGCGGTACATCCCGCAGCTCGTGCTGACCGTGATCGCGACGCCCGTGCTGGTCGCGGTGATGTGGTGGCAGGACTGGCCGAGCGGGCTCACGGCGGTCATCACCCTGCCGCTCATCCCGCTGTTCCTGATCCTGATCGGCATGGCGACGCGCACGGTGCAGACCCGGCAGTGGCAGACGCTGCAGCGGCTCGCGGCCCGATTCGCCGACACGGTGCAGGGGTTGTCGACGCTGCGACTGTTCGGACGCGATCGCAGGGCGGCTGACCGCATCGAGGTCACCGCAGAGGAGTACCGCCGCGAGACCATGAAGGTGCTGCGGTTCTCGTTCCTGTCCGGCTTCGCGATGGAACTGCTGGCCTCGATCGCGGTGGCGCTCATCGCCGTGTCGGTCGGGTTCCGGCTGCTCTCGGGAGATCTGACGCTCGAGGTGGGACTGTTCGTGCTGCTGCTCGCCCCCGAGGCATTCCTGCCGATCCGCCAGGTGGGCGTGCAGTTCCACGCGGCCTCCGAGGGCGTCGCCGCGACCGAAGACGTGTTCGACGTGCTCGACGCGGCGGGCGAGCGCGTGCGGATGCAGGAGCACCCCACGGATGCAGGACGAATCCCCGCCGGATCCCCCGACATTCGGGAATCGGCCCTGCGTGTGGAACCTGCGGAAGCCGGAAACCTCGTGGTCGAGGGGCTGCGGGTGCGCGACCTGCCGCCCGTGTCGTTCTCGACCGTGCCGGGGACGATCACGCTGATCGAAGGGCCGAGCGGGTCGGGGAAGTCGTCGCTGCTCGCGGCGCTTCGGGGCGCGGTCGACTTCGAGGGGACAGCCGCATTCGCCGGGGAAGACCTGCGGGGGCTCGCGCCGTCAGCGTGGTTGGCGTGGGCGGGGCAGATGCCCGGTCTCACTCGGGGGACCGTGGCGGCGAACGTCGCGCTCGGCGACCCGACGCCCGATGCAGAGGGCATCCGTACCGCGCTCGACGACGCGTGTGCCGAGAGCATCGATCCGGATCTCGAGCTCGGCGTGCAGGGGGCCGGACTCTCGGGTGGCCAGGCGCAGCGCGTCGCCGTGGCCAGGGCGCTGTACCGTCATTCCGCAGCCGCCGGGCGCGTGCTCGCACTCGACGAACCCTCCAGCGCCCTCGACGGCGAGACCGAGGAACGGCTGTGGCGGTCGCTGCGCGAGAAGGCGGATGCCGGAGCGACGATCCTCCTCGTCTCGCACCGCCGCTCCGCGCGTGAGATCGCAGATCAGATCGTGGCGCTGGGGGTGAGCGTATGACCGCGTCGACGCGCAGTGGGCGGATCCGCGGCATCCTGCGGCTCGCGCAGCCGCCGGTCGGCCGGTTCGTGCCCGGTCTCATCTGGGGGATGCTGTCCGCCGGCGCTGCCGTGAGCCTGCTCGCCGTCAGCGGCTGGTTGATCGTCAGTGCCTCGATCGTCGACTCGCTCGTGCCGCTGTCGATCGCCGTCGTGGGGGTGCGGTTCTTCGCGGTGTCGCGCGCTGTGACCCGCTACCTGGAACGGTTGAGCGGCCACGACGCGGCATTGCGCCAGCTCGCCTCGACCAGGGCCGACATCGTACGACGGCTGACCCCGCTGTCTCCGGCGGGCCTCGGCTCGACCGACCGCGGGCAGGTGCTCACAGCCCTCGTCGACGACGTCGAGAACCTGCAGAACCTCCCGCTGCGCGTGGTGCAGCCGCTCGGGGTCGCAGCCCTCGTCGCAGTCGGGGCCGTCGGGTTCATCGCCTTCGTGTCACCTCCGGCCGCGCTCGCGCTCGCCGTGTGCCTGCTCGTCGCAGCGGCTGCCGCGATCGGTCTGGGCTGGATCTTCGGCTCTCGTGCCGAGGCGCTGGTCTCGGCACGACGTGCCGAGCTCTCCGCGGCCCTCGTCGACTACTTCGGCAGCCTCGACGTGCTCATCGCCTATGGGGCGGAGGAGCAGGCACGCGCGCGTATCGGTGCTGCCGATGCCGCGCTGCGACGGGTCGTCGACCGGGCCTCGTTCGCGCAGGCCGTCGCCGCAGGCGTGGTCTCCGCAGTCGCCGGTGCCGCCTCGGTGTGGGCGCTCGCCGCTGCCGCTCCCGGGCTCGCAGACGGGTCGATCGATGGGCCATGGCTGGCTGTGGCCGTGCTCGTGCCGATGGTGGTGTTCGAGATCTTCGGTGCGGTGCCGATCGCTGCAGCATCGTGGCGAAGCGTGCGCTCCAGTGCCGAGCGCATCGTCGACGTGCTGCCGGAGCGGATGCCGGAAGAGCTGCGCCCCGACGCGGGCGACGACATCGAGTTCGTCGGTACCCCGGCGGTGCGTCTGCGCGGCGTGCGGGCGAACTGGCCGGGTGGCGTGCCCGCTCTGAAGGGGGTCGACCTCGACCTCCGGCCGGGGGAGAGGGTGCTGGTCGCGGGACCCAGCGGTGCGGGCAAGAGCTCGCTGGCGGCAGCCCTCGTCGGCTTCCTGCGCGTCGAGGGCGAGTATCAGGTCGACGGTCGCGATGCGGCGGAGCTCTCGGGCCCCGCACTGCGACGCGTGATCGGGTTGTGCGAGCAGAGTCCGCAGCTTTTCGACGAGGACATCCGCCAGAACCTGCTCTTCGCCCGTGACACCGCGACGGATATCGAGTTGCGGGAGGTGCTGGATCGAGTCGGCCTCGGCGCGTGGGTCACCGAGCGCGGTGGCCTCGACGCGAGGGTCGGCGACCGCGGCGCACTGGTGTCGGGCGGTCAGGCGCAGCGGATCTCGCTCGCGCGCGCACTGCTGCGCGGTTTCCCGGTGCTGGTGCTCGATGAGCCGACTGCCGGGGTCGACGCTGAGGCGTCCGATGCGCTGCTGCGCGACCTGCTGCGGGCTGCAGGGGAGCAGTCGGTGCTGCTGATCTCGCACGTCACACCGCCTGCGGGCACCGTCGACCGCACGGTCCGCATCGAAGCCGGCCGCACGATCTGAGCGTCGGCCCTGCGCGCCTCAGACGTTCATGTCGACGGGCGGTTCCATCACGATGCCCTGCGCCTCGAACGCGCGGCGTCGCTCTTCGATGCGGCGATGCAGTTCGACCTGAGCGGCGTCGACGAACTGCGGGTCGAGGTCGACCGTCGGCGGGTGCGGGTCGCCGTGGTTCGCGGCGATGTACGCGTCGAGTTCGGGGCCGCTCGTCCATGAGGTGATGAGGGCGTAGCGCGGTGCGGTGCCACGGTGCCAGACCGCGTGCCAGAAGCGCTGGGTGTCGACGATGATGCGGGAGCCGGCGCGCAGCGGCAGGCGGATCTCGGTCGCCGGGTCGAAGCGGTCGGCGCGCAGGATCAGCATCGACTCGGTGTCGTCGGAGAGGTTGAAGAACCCGCGGACCACCCAGCCGGTGCCCTCTTCGTTGAGGCGGTTGTTGTCGTCCTGGTGCAGGTTGTAGATCGCGTCGGCGTATTCGTTGGGCTGCAGCTCGATCACGCGGCAGC
>JBOGEI010000235.1:0-5102 GCA_050701935.1 Microbacterium sp. | reverse complement strand
CAGTACCACTGGGCATCCCACCCCAGCACGAAGTCGATCAGACCCGCATCGGCGCCGAACCGGGAGGCAGCCGTCGACAGCGAGGCCGCGAGGACGAGGAAGCCCGTGGTGATGAGCCGGGCGACGAGGTAGACGACGGCGATGCGCAGCGCGACCGGGGTTCGCGCCCAGCGGCGGGCCGTCCTCAGCTCGAGGTGAGCCATGCGCGCAGGCCCCGCTCCACGGCCTCGATCTGCGCGAGCGGCACGCGCTCCTCGTCATGGTGCGCCAGGTGCGGGTCGCCGGGTCCATAGTTCACGGCCGGGATGCCCAGAGCCGAGAAGCGCGCGACATCCGTCCAGCCGTACTTCGGTCGCGGCTCCGCGCCGACGGCCGCGACGAACTGCTTCGCGATCTCGGCATCGAGGCCGGGGCGGGCGCCCTCGGCGGCATCCGTGATCTCGATGTCGAAGCCCGCCAGCACGCCACGGAGGTGAGCTTCGGCGTCCGCGGCCGACTTGCTCGGCGCGAACCGGTAGTTGACCTCCACCTCGCAGGCGTCCGGGATGACGTTCCCCGCGACTCCGCCCGCGATGCGCACGGCGCTCAGGCTCTCTCGGTAGAGGAGCCCCTCCACCAGCACCTCCTTGGCGCGGTACTCCGCCAGACGCGTGAGGATGGGTGCCGCGCGATGGATCGCGTTCTCGCCGATCCAGGCACGTGCGCTGTGTGCGCGCACACCGGTCGTACGCACGATCGCACGGAGGGTGCCGTTGCATCCCCCCTCGACCTCGCCGTCGGACGGTTCACCGAGGATGGCGAAGTCCGCCTGGAAGAGGTCGGGCCGCACGGCCGCGAGGAGTCCGAGGCCGTTCTTGGACGCCTCGATCTCCTCGTTGTCGTACCACATCCAGGTGATGTCGATCGCGGGATCGGTGAGCTCGGCCGCGAGCTTGAGCTGCACGGCGACGCCGGCCTTCATGTCGACGGTCCCCCGCCCCCAGAGGGTCGGCACCCCATCGACCTCGATGTCCTTCGTCGGCACGTTGTCGTTGATCGGCACCGTGTCGATGTGTCCGGCGATGGCGACACGCTGCCCACGACCGCGATCGGTGCGCGCGACGATCGTGTTGCCGTGACGGAAGACGTCGAGATGGGCGAGCGGGGTGATCGCCGCCTCGATCGCATCGGCCAGCGCCTTCTCATCGCCCGAGACGCTCGGGATGTCGCAGATCGCACGCGTGAGGTCGACGGAGGACATCGTCAGATCGAGCACCATGGGTCAAGCCTACTTACCCGTCATGCGTGCGGTCGGCACCCTCGCGGAGCGATAGCGTGGAGGGATGAGCGACGCGCGCACCGTATGGGGTATCGGACTGACCACCACCGCCGGAGACGGCACCGTCCTCGATGCGTGGTACCCCGAGGTGCGCACCGGAGCGGCGACCGCGGACGACGACGCGCTGGCGGCGCTGGAACCGTTCGTCGGGCGCGATGAGCGACGTGACGTCACCGTCGAGGTCGTACAGCTCCAGATCGATCTCGACGAGGCACCGGCGTCGACGCCTGACGCCTATCTCCGTCTGCACGCGCTCTCGCATCTCGTCGTCCGCCCCAACGAACTCAACCTCGACGGCATCTTCGGGCACCTCCCGAACGTCGCCTGGACCAACGCCGGTCCCCTTCTTCCCGCCGACGCGGTGCGTCTGCGTCCGCAGCTGCAGCGCGCCGGCATCCAGGTGCAGGGGCTGGACAAGTTCCCCCGCCTCACGGACTACGTGCAGCCCGCCGGGGTCCGGATCGCGGACGCCTCCCGGGTCCGGCTGGGCGCATACCTCTCCCCCGGCACGACGGTCATGCACGAGGGCTTCGTCAACTTCAACGCCGGCACGCTGGGTGCCTCGATGGTCGAGGGTCGCATCTCCCAGGGCGTGGTCGTCGGCGACGGCAGCGACATCGGCGGCGGCTCGTCCATCATGGGCACGCTCTCGGGTGGCGGCACGCACCGGGTGTCGATCGGCGCGCGCACCCTGCTGGGCGCCAATGCCGGCATCGGCATCTCGCTCGGAGACGACTGCGTCGTCGAGGCGGGCCTCTACGTCACGGCCGGAACGAAGATCGTGCTCGTCGACGGCCCCGTGACCGCCGACGGCGGACGGAAGACCGTGAAGGGCGCCGAGCTCTCCGGAACGGACGGACTGCTCCTGCGTCGGAACTCGCTCAGCGGCGCCGTCGAAGCCGTGCGCCGTGCCGGTGTGGGCGTCACGTTGAACGAGGCGCTGCACGCCTGATCGGCACCGGAAGCTCCACCTCCGACCGCCGACGACCCGCGCAAGGAGTCGGCATGCAGCCGACGGCATGCACGCACTGGTAGACTGACATCGTTGCTTGCACCGCCGGTCCCGCAACATCGTCGTCGTCACGGGGTCTCCGAGGACCGAAGCGAGCGGAACTGCTCCCATCACCAGCTATAGCTGGCCTTTCGAACGGCGAACCGATGCGCAATTCCTGCGCCGTCGCCCACCTCACCCCTTATCTCGCGCCGTTCACTCGTGCGCTGACGGAGTTTTCTGCATGTCAACTTTCCTTGAACTCGGCGTTCCCGCCGAGCTCGCCGCCGTTCTCGCCGATTCCGGCAAGACCGAGGCGTTCGCCATCCAGCGCGACACCCTTCCCGATTCCCTCGCGGGTCGCGACCTCCTGGGCCGCGGACGCACGGGTAGCGGCAAGACCATCGCCTTCGCCCTGCCGCTCGTCGCACGCCTCGCCGCCTCTGGTGGCCAGCGCCGCGCCGGCCTCCCGCGTGGCCTCGTCCTCGCTCCTACCCGTGAGCTCGCGACGCAGATCGCCGCCACCATCGCACCTCTCGCCGAGGCCGCGGGCCTGCGTGTCACGACCGTCTTCGGCGGCGTCAGCCAGCGCCCGCAGGAGCAGGCGCTGCGCGGCGGCGTCGACATCGTCGTGGCCTGCCCCGGGCGGCTCGAAGACCTCATGAAGCAGCAGGTCGTGCGTCTCAGCGCGATCGAGGTCACCGTGCTCGACGAGGCCGACCACATGGCCGACCTCGGCTTCTTGCCCGGCGTCACCCGCATCCTCACAGCGACTCCCGCCGGTGGCCAGCGCCTGCTGTTCAGCGCGACCCTGGACCGCGGCATCGACACCCTCGCCCGCCGCTTCCTCTCGAACGCTGTCAGCCACGAGGTCGACGAGGAGAGCGTGCCGGTCGGCGAGATGACGCACCGCGTGCTCGTCGTCGCCTCCCCCGACAACAAGACCGCCCTCGTGCGCGAGCTCGCGTCGGGCACCGGCCGCCGGATCCTCTTCACTCGCACCAAGCACCAGGCGAAGAAGCTCGCGAAGCAGCTCACCGCCGCCGGGATCCCCGCCGTCGACCTGCACGGCAACCTGTCGCAGAATGCCCGTGAGCGCAACCTCGGCGCCTTCTCCGCCGCTCCCGAAGACGGCGGAGTGCGCGTTCTCGTCGCCACCGATGTCGCCGCTCGCGGGGTGCATGTCGACAACGTCGACCTCGTCGTCCACGTCGACCCGCCCGTCGAGCACAAGGCGTACCTGCACCGCTCCGGCCGCACGGCCCGCGCGGGCGCTGCCGGCACCGTCGTGACGGTCGTGCTCCCCGAGCAGCGCCGCGATGTCAAGGACCTCCTGCGCAAGGCGGCGATCAGCGCTCCTCTGGAAGACGTGACGACCGCTGCGATCACTGCTCTGGTTCCCGAGCGCGCACCTCACGTGCGCCCGGCCCCGGTGCAGGCACAGCAGCAGCAGCGCCCGTCGTCGAAGCAGCGTCCTGCCGGCGGCGAGAAGAACGGCGCGGCGAACCCGCCTTCGCGTCGCAGCCGTCGCCCCCGCTCCGGAGGCGGAGGCAACGGTCAGGGCGGCAGCAGCTACTCCACCCAGAGCGGTGGCCAGTCCCGTCAGGGTGGCCAGTCCCGTCAGGGCGGCCGCAGCTCTCAGGGTCGCTGAACCCGCCCGAGCCCGAAGCCTTTCTGACTTCAGACGATCTCGACGCAGCGCCCCCGTCATGCATCTCGCATGACGGGGGCGCTTTCGTTCCTCACGCTCGTGAGGGCTCGACTACGCGGGCGCTCCGACCACCGACTGTTCGGACGCACCCTCAGCGTCCGCTGCCTCCCTCGCCGCCGGACGCAGCCTGCGGATGCCCGAGGGAAGAGCGACCGAGATCACGGCCGCCAGCGCGAGCACGCCTGCACCGACCCAGATCGCAGGAATCGCGGCGTCCACGTAACCGGTCGGGGTGAGGGTGCCGCCCGCGCCGACGAATACTGCCGTCAGCACCGCGACACCGAGAGCGACCCCGATCTCCCGCAGCGTGGAGTTGGTGCCGGAGGCCTTGGCGTGATCGTCGGGTTGCATGTTGACGAGCACCGCCGTCGAGCTGGGTGCGAAGACGAGCCCCATCCCGATGCCGGCCAACAGGAAGGGCGGCCACATCGCGGAGTACTCGAGGGTGGCTGAGAGCGTGAGCGCTATCCAGCTGAGAGCGACGGCGAGCATCGTCAGCCCGAGCAGGATCGGGAGACGGGTTCCGGTACGCGGCGACAGCATCCCGGTCAGTGGGGCTACGATCATGGGCGCCAGCGTCCACGGCATCGTCATGATGCCGGCTTCGAGCGGCGTGTGGCCCTGGACCACCTGAAGGAACTGGATCAGGATGAACACCGCACCGAAGATCCCGAAGCTGAAGGTCACGCCCACGAGATTCGCCACCGTGAAGCTGCGATCGCGGAACAGACGCAGTGGCAGCAGCGGGTTCGCGGTGCGTCCCTCCCAGATCACGAACGCCACCAGCAGCAGTGCACCGGCCGCGAGTGAGCCGACCACCTCGAGGCTGTCCCAACCGGCGTCGTTTCCGCGCACGATCCCGTACACGACGCCCAGAACACCCGGTCCCGCCAGCAGCAGACCCACGATGTCGGCCCGCACGCGGGCGCCGAAGCTGTTGGGCAGAGCAACCAGGATGAGTGGCACGGCGAGAATGCCGACCGGGACGTTGAGCCAGAAGATCGTCTGCCAGTTCCATCCCTCGATCACCGCTCCGCCGATGAGCGGGCCGGTAGCGACCCCGAGGCCTGCGACGCCTCCCC
>JBOGEI010000234.1:0-5188 GCA_050701935.1 Microbacterium sp. | reverse complement strand
TGCTGACGATGCGGCCGCACAGGCTCAGCGGGCGGCGGAGAGCCGCTGGATGACCTCGTCGACCGAGACGGCGTCACGCTCGCCCGAGGCGCGGTCCCACAGCTCGACCTGACCTTCGGCGGCACCACGGCCCACGATGACGATCTTCGGCACGCCGACGAGCTCGGCATCGCCGAACTTCACGCCGGGCGAGACCTTGGGTCGGTCGTCGTACAGAACATCGAGACCGACGGCTTCGAGCTGCGCGGAGATGGCCTCCGCCACCTCGAAGGCGACCTGGTCGCGGCCGGCTGCGACGACCTGCACGTCGAACGGCGCGACGGACGCCGGCCAGATGAGACCCTTGTCGTCGTTGTTGAGCTCGGCGATGATGGCCAGGATGCGGGTCACACCGATGCCGTAGGAACCCATCGTGACGGTGACGAGCTTGCCGTTCTCGTTCAGCACCTTGAGGCCCAGAGCCTCGGCGTACTTGCGACCGAGCTGGAAGACGTGTCCGATCTCCATGCCACGCGCGAGCTCGACCGGGCCGGAGCCGTCGGGCGCGGGATCCCCCGCACGCACGTTCGCGATCTCGACGATGCCGTCGGCCTCGAAGTCGCGCCCGGCTACGACCGAGTGCGCATGCTTCTGATCGATGTTGGCTCCGGTGATCCAGCTCGTCCCCTCGCTGACGCGCGGGTCGACCAGGTAGCGGATGCCGGTGGCCGACTCTTCTCCGAGAACTGCTCCCGTGGGCGACCAGGGACCGATGTACCCCTTCACCAGCAGCGGATTGTTCTCGAAGTCGTCTGCCGTAGCGGTCTCGACCTCGGCGGGCGCGAAAGCCACCTCGGCGCGCTTCTCATCGACCTCACGGTCACCGGGAACACCCACGATGACCAGCTCGCGCCTTCCGTCGAGGTGCGTGAGCGCGAGGACGACGTTCTTGAGGGTGTCGGCTGCCGTGTACGCGCCGTCGAGCTCTCGGTTCGCGTGCGCGACCAGGGTCTCGATGGTGGGGGTGTCCGGGGAATCGAAGATCACCGGGGACGCGTCCGCGTCGAAGGCGACGGCATCGGGAACCGCCGTCGTGAACGCCTCGACGTTGGCCGCGTAGCCGCCGGCGCTGCGCACGAAGGTGTCTTCGCCTACGGGCGTCGGGTGCAGGAACTCCTCGCTGCGGGATCCGCCCATCGCACCCGCGTCTGCCTGAACGATGACGTACTCGAGGCCGAGCCGCTGGAAGATGCGCTCGTAGGCGTCGCGCTGCGCCTGGTAGCTCACATCGAGCCCCTCGTCGGAGGAGTCGAACGAGTAGGCGTCCTTCATGGTGAACTCGCGGCCGCGGAGCAGACCCGCCCGCGGGCGCGCCTCGTCTCGGTACTTGTCCTGGATCTGGTAGATCGTCAGCGGAAGATCCTTGTACGACGAGTACAGGTCCTTCACGAGCAGCGTGAAGGCCTCTTCGTGCGTGGGCGCGAGGAGGTAGTCGCCGCCCTTGCGGTCCTGCAGACGGAACAGAAGATCTCCGTACTCGTCCCAACGACCGCTCGCCTCGTACGCCTCGCGAGGCATGAGCGCGGGGAAGTGCACTTCCTGCGCGCCGGCGCCTGCCATCTCCTCGCGGACGACGGTCTCGATCTTCGCCTTGACGCGCAGCCCGAGTGGCAGCCACGCGAAGATGCCGGCCGCCTGCGGTCGGATGTACCCGGCCCGGATCAGCAGCTTGTGGCTGGCGACCTCTGCGCCTGCAGGGTCTTCACGGAGTGTGCGGAGGAAGAAGTTCGATAGACGAGTGACCACGGAGCAAGTCTAGTGAGCCGCGGTCACTCGTCTTCGCGCTGTCAGTTGAGCGCGGGAAGGTTGGCCGGCATGACTCCTCCGGCGTAGAGATCTGCTGCGAGCTCCTGCAGCGCGGTCAGGGCCGCACGCTGCGGAAGCGGGCCGTAGGAGATACGGGCGACGCCGAGCTTCTCGTACTCGGAGGCGGCGAGTGCGCCGGGAAGCCCGATCACGCTGACCTTGCGCTCGCCGATGCCTTCGACGAGCTGACGGGTGACGTTCATGTCGAGGATGCCCGGCACGAAGATCGCGGTGGCTCCTGCGTCGAGGTAGGCGCGTCCGCGCTGGATGGCATCGGCGATGCTCTCGGCGACGGGACGGGATCCGGCGCGCACGAAGGCGTCGGTGCGGGCGTTGAGGGCGAAGGGCACTCCCTCGGCCTCTGCGGCCTTCACGATCGCCTCGACCGCGGCGATGGACTCATCGAGCGGCTTGAGTCGATCCTCGACGTTCGCACCGACGATACCTGCGGCGATGGCGAGGCGGGTGGTCTCCCCCGCGTCGCCGTAACCGTCATCGAGGTCGGCGCTGACGGGCACATGCACGGCAGCGGCGATGCGCCCGACCATGTCGATCATGATCTCCCGAGGGGTGGCGCCGTCGTCGTAGCCGAAGGATGCGGCGATGCCGTGTCCGGCTGTGGCGATCGCCTTCGTCTCGGGGAGGGCGGCGACCGCTCGTGCGGAGACGACGTCCCACACATTCACGACGCGGAGGATCTCCGGCGCATCATAGAGTCCGACAAGGGTCTGTGCCTTGGCTGCAGTGGTCATGACTCCACGCTAACCCGGGATGGTGTCGGCAGGGCCGGTTCAGCGCGGACG
The DNA here is from genome assembly GCA_050701935.1 of Microbacterium sp. GTDB lineage: Bacteria > Actinomycetota > Actinomycetes > Actinomycetales > Microbacteriaceae > Microbacterium. Next base: position 2,540 of record JBOGEI010000234.1, on the reverse strand, counting down.
TGGTGAGTTCACCCGCCTAGGGTGGAGCCATGCCTCAGCGCCGATCTCACGTCGCCCCGTCCGCCGCCCAGACCGAACTGGCCTCGGCGCTGGCCGCGCTGCGGGAGTCGTCGGAGGCGCCGCTCGATTTCCCGGACGACGTCGTCCGAGAGGCGGAAGCGTCGACGGCGACCACGCCGGAGCTCGACCTTCGCGACATACCGTTCGCGACTCTGGATCCGGAGGGGTCTCGCGACCTCGATCAGGCGTTCCACCTGGAGCGCGAGGGAACCGGATACACCGTGCGGTACGCGATCGCCGACGTACCGGGGTTCGTCACCCCAGGTGGAGCAGTGGATGCCGAAGCTCGGCGCCGTGGGCAGACGCTGTACGCGGCTGACGGCACGATCCCCCTGCATCCACGTGTCCTGAGCGAGGATCGGGCGTCGCTGCTCGCCGATGTCGACCGCCCGGCGCTGGTGTGGACGTTCTCGCTCGACTCCGCCGGTGTCGTCGCTGAGTTCCGCCTGGAGCGCGCGCTCATCCGCTCACGCGTGCAGCTCGACTACGCGACGACTCAGCGATCGCTCGATCTCGGCGAAGACGGACATGCCGCGCTGCTGCCCGAGATCGGCGCCCTGCGCATGGAGCAGGAGCGTCTGCGCGGTGGGGCGAGCCTGAATCTCCCGGATGAGGAGGTGGTGCGTGCAGAGGACGGCACCTACGCGATCGAGCGCCGAAGCCCGCTTCCTGTCGAGGAGTGGAACGCCCAGCTCTCACTGATGACGGGGATGGCGGCCGCATCCCTGATGCTCGATGCCGGGGTCGGAATCCTGCGGACGATGCCGGAGCCGGACGACACTGCTTTCGAAGCGTTCCGGCATCAGACCGAGGCTCTCGGTCGCCCCTGGACGGCGGGGACGTACGGTGAGTACCTGCGCGGCCTCGACCGCACCGACCCGATGACCCTTCCGGTGCTCGAGGCTGCGGCGTCGCTGTTCCGCGGAGCGGGGTACCTGGTGTTCGACGGCGAGGCCCCCAAAGACGCAGTGCAGGCCGCCATCGCCGCCCCCTACGCTCACGCGACCGCTCCCCTAAGACGGCTGGTCGACCGCTGGGTGCTCGCCATCTGCCTCGCCGCCTCCCACGGCGATCCGGTGCCGGAGTGGGCACGGGCCTCCCTCGGCCATCTGCCCGCGCTCATGCAGGAGTCCGGTCAGCGCGCCTCACGGTTGAACGCGGCCACGGTGAACTGCGTCGAAGCCGCACTCCTCACGCCTTTGGTCGGCTCGAGCGTCGATGCAACCGTGATCGAGCTGCGCGGCGAGCGTGCGGCCATCCAGCTCGCCGATCCCGCGGTCACAGCGACCGCGCCGATCCCTCCCGGTGCGAAGCCGGGCGATGTCGTGCGGCTCCGTGTCGTACGTGCGGACATCACCGCAGGAGAGGTCGAGTTCGCGATCTGAGCGACTCGTCCGCTGGGCTCCGAGGCCGATCAGCCCCGTGAGCCCGTCAGTGCGCTGGTGTCGCCACGGTGGTCATCACCAGGAGCTGGGGATCGCTCAGATCCAGGGACACCGTGATCGAGGCGAACGCGGCGAGCGAATCGGCGTGCGTTCCTCCGCAGAGGATCACGGCTTCGCCCTCCGGGAGCTCGCAGTGCCAGCGACGCCGATCGACGATCGTCGGGCCCTCCGTCACGATACTGCTGCGGGCGCCGGAGGCGACCCAAGCAGCAAGTCGATCGTTGACCTGCGTCTCGCGATCGGCGAGGGTCGCGGCGAACGTCTCGGTGTCGAAGCCGGCCCTGCGCAGGCTCTTGCCGAGCCGGTACTCGTCGACGGCGCCGTCTTCGTGAATGCGGCTCGACTGGTTGGCGCGACCCTCGAAATCAGGGTTGCCGAGCGCGTCCGCCCCCGGATCCTTGCGCCATAGGTCGGCGAGAGCCAGGTCAAGGGCCAGGGAGGCGACGTGGCAGGCGGTGTGTCCTCGGCTGAGGCCCGTACGACGGGTTTCGTCGACGGCGAGGGTCACTCTCGCGCCCTCCGCGAACGAAGCCGGAGCGGTGCCCTCGATCCGATGCCCGACGAGCCACGTCCAGCCGTCGGTACCGCGCTTGGCGGGGATATCCGAACCGATGGCGAACTCGCCCTCATCCGAGAGCGCGGCCATGAGCGCCTCCGTCACCTGGACGGTGTCGTCCCCGAGGGTGATGGTTCCCGCGTCGCCCGGCTGATCCGGCCAGGTGTGGTCGACGGGGTGAAACGGCGTCGAGTCGACGACGACGACGCTCCCGTCGGGACCGCTCTCCACACGGGTCACGATGCCGTCACCGGTGACGGCCCCTCCGGCGAAGGTCACGATGGTGGAAGTCGGCATGGTTCTCCTCGGATTCGACGGTGGTGCGGTCGTTCGACCGGGGCGGCCTCCGGCCGACTGCTCAGTGGGATGGCGGGATGGTGAAGCTGGCGAGCTTGTCGCCCTCGACGACGAAGATGCCGTCGGACTCGCCGTTGAAGACCCGACTCGACCATCCGAAGCGGATGCGCGTGGTGTCTCCG
>JBOGEI010000233.1:0-5199 GCA_050701935.1 Microbacterium sp. | reverse complement strand
GTCACCAGCGACCTCGCCACCGCGGTGCCCGCGACCATCGAGATCGCGATCGGGGCGATCATCGTCAGCCTCGCGGTCAGCATCGTTCTCGGCACCCTCGCCGCGTACCGCCGCGGACTCGTCACCGACCAGGTCATCCGCGTGGTCACCCTGGTCGGCCTGAGCGTGCCGACCTTCTGGCTGGCGCTCGTCAGCTTCTATGTCTTCTTCCTCGAACTGCGCATCGCGCCGGGTTCGGGCCGCATCTCGCCGTCGATCACCCCGCCGCCGCGGGTGACCGGGCTCTACACCGTCGACTATCTGCTGAACGGCGACGCGGTCGGGTTCTTCGACGCGCTCGCTCACCTGGCTCTTCCGGTCATGGTGCTCTCGCTCGTGACCATCGGTCTGCTGACCCGCTTCATCCGCACTTCGGTGCTCGAGGTGCTCGGCAGCGACTACGTGCGTGCCGCCAGGGCCAAGGGACTCCCGGCAATGCGCGTCATCCTCGACTACGTGCTGCGCGGGGCCTCGCTGCCGATCCTCACGGTGGTCGGTGTGGCGTTCGGTGCCCTGCTCTCCGGGACGGTGCTCGTCGAGTCGGTGTTCGCCTGGCCGGGCCTCGGCACCTACGCCTACAACTCGGCCGCGAACCTCGACCTGCCCGGCATCATGGGCGTCGGTCTCGTGGTCGGCATGATCTACCTCCTCATCAACTTCATCGTCGACCTGCTCTACGGCGTGCTCGACCCGAGAGTGAGGATCGCATGAGCCGCATCGCCGCTGCGACCCCTGCCGGACGTTTCCGCTTCCGGTGGCCCCGCGCCTGGCGCACCCCGCTCGGCATCATCGGAACGGTGATCGCCGGCGCCTGGATCATCGTGGCCTTCACCGCGCAGTGGTGGGTTCCGTACCCGCCGAATGCGCAGGTGCTGCCGCGCCTGCAGGCACCGGGCATCGACACGCTGCTCGGCACCGACGGCAACGGCCGCGACATCTTCTCGCGTCTGATGACCGGTGCCACCGTGAGCCTGCCGCTCGCGCTCATGCTCGTGATCGCGGCCATGATCATCGGCACGCTCATCGGTGCGATCGCCGGATACTTCGGCGGCTGGGTCGACGAGACGCTCATGCGCATCACCGACCTGTTCATGGCGTTCCCGACCGTGATCCTCGCGATGGTGGTCGCAGCATCCCTCGGCCCGTCGCTGTTCAACGCGGTGATCGCGGCGATCGTGGTGTCATGGCCGCAGTACTCCCGTGTCACCCGCAGCATCGTGCTGGGGCTTCGCGGACAGAACTACGTCATCGCCGGTCGTCTGCTCGGGCACTCGCCGGCACGCACGCTGTTCGTCGACATCCTCCCGAACATCGCGGGCCCCGTGCTGGTGCTCGCGACGCTCGACATCGGTGCGGCGATCCTGCTCCTCTCCGGACTCTCCTTCCTCGGTCTCGGCGCACAGCCGCCGACTGCGGAATGGGGCTCGATGATCTCCGGTGCGATGCAGAACTTCGATGCCTGGTGGCTGGGCGTCTTCCCGGGCCTCGCGATCCTCACGGTCGTGCTGGCGTTCAACTTCCTCGGAGATGCGATGCGCGACGTGCTCGACCCGACGGCCGAGCTCACGCATGAGAAGGCCGCGGAGCACAAGGCGTCAGCGACGGGGGTGGCGGCATGAGTGTCCGCAGCGCAGTCGCGCAGGAGTCGTCGACGCTCAGCATCCGCGATCTGACGATCGACATCGGGCGTCCACTCGTGAAGGGCGTCTCGCTCGAGCTCGAGGCCGGCCGCATCCACGGTCTCGCCGGCGAGTCGGGGTCGGGCAAGACGCTCACCTCGCTCGCCGTGCTGGGGCTGCTTCCTCGGCAGGCGCGGACCGGCGGCTCGATCCTGCTCGGCGGTGAAGAGCTGGTGGGCCTGCGCCGTCGGTCGCTCAACCGGGTGCGCGGCAAGCGGATCGCCATGGTCTTCCAGGACCCATCGGCCTCGCTGCACCCGCAGCTTCCCGTCGGCCGTCAGCTCACCGACCACATGCGCGTGCACCTCGGGCTCAAGGGCGCCGCCGCCCGCGCTCGAGCAGTCGAACTGCTCGAGACCGTGCAGGTGCCGAACCCGGCTGAAGCCCTCAAGCGCTATCCGCACCAGTTCTCCGGTGGACAGCGTCAGCGCATCGCGATCGCCTGCGCGCTGGCCTGCGACCCGGAAGTGCTGCTGGCCGACGAGCCCACCACGGCACTGGATGTCACGGTGCAGGCCGGCATCTTGAAGCTGCTGCGCGACCTCGCCACCGAGCGGAACCTCGCGGTCCTGCTCGTGACCCACGACCTCGGCGTGATGAGTGCGATCGCCGATCGAGTTGCGGTCATGAAGGACGGTCGGATCGTGGAGCTCGCCGACCGCGCGACGCTGTTCCGTGACCCCCAGCACGAGTACACGCGCATGCTCCTCGCGGCCCTGCCGGGTTCGCGCATAGACGAAGCACCGGAAGGGCAGGCCGCAGATGAGTGAGGTCGCCGTCCTCGACGCGCAAGACGTGGTCGTGCGCTACCCGGGCAACCCTCCCGTGATCGCCGTGAACGGTGTGTCGATCAGTGTCGCAGCGGGTGAGACCGTCGCCCTGGTCGGTGAGTCCGGCAGCGGCAAGTCCAGCCTCGCCCGTGCCGTCGTCGGCATCGAGAAGACCGCCGCCGGGACCGTGCTCTTCCGCGACGCGCCCGTGTCGCCGCTCGGCATCCGTCGTCGTTCGATCGCCCTGACCGGCATCCAGATGGTGGTCCAGGATCCTGCGACGTCGCTGAACCCGCGGCGCAGAATCGGCGACCAGATCGCAGACGGCATCGCCACCGCTCGCGCGCGCGGAGCCGAGGGATCGACCGTCGACGAGTGGCTCGAGCGCGTCGGTCTGCCGACGAACGTGAGTACCCGGTTCCCGCACCAGTTCTCGGGCGGACAGAAGCAGCGCATCGCGATCGCCAGGGCTCTGGCCGCACGGCCCTCGCTCCTGGTCGCGGATGAGCCGATCTCAGCCCTCGACGCCTCGACGCAGACGAGCGTGGCCGGCCTCATGCGCGACCTCGTCGCGGAGTCGGGAGCGGGCATGCTGTTCATCTCGCACGACCTCGCCGTCGTGCGGCGCATCGCCGATCGCACGTTCGTGATGTTCGGCGGACGGGTGCTGGAGTCGGGGCCGACGGATCAGCTCTGGGCTGCGCCGAGGCATCCCTATACGCAGGCACTGCTCGCCGCGATCCCTGAGCCCGACGGCGCCGGCCGCATCCCCGCCGCCCCCTCGGTCGACGACCGCACGGTGTGGGCGGAGATCCCGCCCGTCATGTACTGACGGTCGCGCCGCGCACCGGCCTGATTCGACGCGGCGGAACACGGCGTTCCCGACGTGCGCGCCTTCTTCCTGTCGCGCCGCCCTCGCCTCGACGTCGTCCTAGGATGACCGCGCGTGAACCTGATCGCGCGGGCTGAGGAATATCTAACGTGAACACTGATAGTGAGATCGTTCGGCGATCGAGACAGGAGGCGGCCGCGTTCGGCGAGCTGTTCGAGAGGCACGCCCGCGCGGTGGTGGGCTTCGCTTCTCGACGGGTCGGAGCGGATGTCGCGGAAGACGTGCTGAGCGAGACGTTCCTCGTGGCTTTCCGCCGGCGCGCGAGTTTCGATCTCCGAGTCGATTCCGCGCGTCCGTGGCTGCTCGGCATCGCGACCCGGATCATCCACCGACACCGCGCGAGCGAGGCCAAGCAGCTGCGAAGCCTGCTCGCCCAGCCGCCAGAGCGAGCGCGCCCCGACGACTCCGACGGTCTGTCGGATCGTCTCGACGCGAGTGCGTCGCTCCGGGAACTGGCCCCTCGGGTCGCCGCACTGGCGAAGAAGGACCGCGACACGCTCTTCCTCTTCGCGTGGGGGGATCTGAGCTATGAGGAGACGGCGCAGGCTCTCGGCGTTCCGGTGGGAACCGTGAAGTCACGCCTCAATCGCGTTCGTCGGCTGCTTGCGTCGGCGCGCGCGGGCAACAAGACATCAACCAGCACTCAGCACACATCGGAGGTCGAATATGGACATCTTGGATAGCGTTCGCGAACTCGGAGTGGAAGACCCCTCTGCCAGCATCGTCGGTGCGCGGAACTCGCTTCATCGGGCGATGGCGGGCGAGGGGCGCCGGCGACGTCGCCGTGGCCTGGGAATCGCATTCGGCACAGCAGGTGGTGTCGTCGGCATCTGCGCGGTGGCAGCGGTCGTGGCGGGCACGTTCACTGTCGGCGCGGTCGTCGTCGCGCCACCGGCGTCGGCAGCGGAGACGATCGTCCTGAGTGCTGCCGCACAACTCCGGGCGTCCGAGATACCGGCCGGCAAGTACCTGAAGACGACCGAGACGTTCGAGCAGGTCATTGGCTTCCACGGACCGACGGAGGCAGAACCCTTCTCGTACGTGCTGCAGGACGCGACCGGCGTTCTGACGACGAGGTGGATCACCTCGACCTTCCTCTCCTCTGACGCCGACGTCCCGCCGATTCTGGAGGTGAGCGACTATCAGCCGGTCGCGGCCAACGGCGACGTCCAAGCCGTCGAGGAGGCGTGGAACTCCTACTACGGCTCGACCTATGGGCGCTGGGATGACGTCATCGAATCTCCCCGCCCGCCGGTGATCTTCCAGATGGATGGTGTCGCCCATGCGCGTCTCTGGAGCAATGATCTCGAAGAAGGGCAGGTCATCGACGACCCCGACGACTCTCGCATCGACGACTGGGGCACGTTCGCGACCGAGCCCCAGGAGTTTCTCGACGACATCCTGGCGGAGTTCCCCGCCGGGACGACCAAGGAGAAAGCCATCGCCGTGGTCTTCGAGACCCTGGTCACCGGCGACATAGCCACCGCTTCGGCTGCCTACCGCTCCGTGCTCCTCGGCGTGATCGCACTCGCGGACGGCCTGCACATCGAGTCGGTCGAGGGAACCGTCACCACCGTTCGCCTCGATGACGACCGGGCGATCCGTCGGCTCGTCTTCGACACCGAAACCGATCAGCTGCGGGAAGTCTCTCAGCATCTGACGGAGGCGTACGATGCCGGCCAGAACGTGCCGGTCGGCACGAGCCCGCTCGTCGAGAGCGGAGCACCGACGACCATCCGACGCTTCACGCACGAGATCGTCGACGCGCCCCCCGCGATCAACAGCGAGGGCTGAAGCCGCGCTGCGCCCGGTCCGCACG
>JBOGEI010000232.1:0-5358 GCA_050701935.1 Microbacterium sp. | reverse complement strand
GAGGTACGCCGCGTAGACGACCGCATCGTTCGCTCCCCCGTCGGGCTGCGGCGGCGTGCAGGCGATCACCGTGGGCACGCCGGCCGCCTTCGCGACGCCGACCGTCATGAACGCGCTCGCGGTGAGCGGGAAGCGTCCGGCCGGCAGATACGCGCCGACACGGGCGACGGGGATGTACTTGGCGCCGGTGACGATGCCGGGCACGAACTCGGTCTCGAAGTCGGTGAGATGCTCCCGCGAGGCGCGCGCGAACGCCTGCGTGCGCTCGGCACCGAGCTCGATCGCGGCACGAAGGTCGGGGGCGAGGCGGTCGCCACTGGTCGCGATCTGCTCGGCGGTGAGCTCGATGTCGGCGCCCTGGTAGTTGTCGAGCTTTCGGGCATAGTCGAGCACGGCGTCCATGCCGCGTTCGCGGATGTCGGCGAGCATCGTGGTGACGGTGTCGATCACGGCCGGATCCCTCTGGGCGGCCGGCGCGTCGATGAGCGGAGTCTTGAGGTGATGGAACGCGCCGTCGAAGCGGGCGAGCACTGCTGAGGAGTAACGCATGCAGGAAGGCTAGATCGACCACAACCATCCGACAACCCTGATGATACGTGCCTTCCCATCGGGTTTACCATTGACTGTGACCATCACCCAGCTGACCGCTTTTCTGGCGGCCCTCGAACACGGCTCGTTCACCTCCGCGGCCGTGCACCTCGAGATGACGCAGGCCTCGGTCTCCGAGCTCGTCGCACGTCTGGAACGCGAGCTCGGCGTCGCCCTGTTCACACGCGGCAGCCGCCGACTCGTACCCACCACGGCCGCGCTCGAACTGCGCCCGCACGCGACCCAGGCCGTCAGCGCTGTACAGAACGGCATCGACACGATCCAGGCACTGACCTCGCTCGATCGCGGCACCTGCACCTTCGGGGTGCTGCGCAACGCCGCGTACTACGCCCTCGCCGACCTCGCCGAGACCTTCCACCACCGGCATCCGAACGTGCGGCTGCGGCTGGTGGGCATCAACTCCGCGCTCGTCGCGCGCTCCATCGCGAACGGCGAGCTGGAGGCAGGACTGCTTGTGCTGCCCGTCGACGAAGACGGCCTGGAGGTGCGCCCGCTCTTCCGCGACGAGGTGCTCTACGCCTCCGCGACGCGCGACCCGGGCGCGGGTGCCGTCACGATCGACGAGGTCGTCGAGGCGAAGCTCGTGCTCTATGACGCGTTCGCCGGCTGGGACGACCCGACCCGGCGTCAGCTGCTCGAACGCGCCCGCCTGCAGGGGCTCTCGATCGAGCCGGCCGTCGAGGTCGAGCACGTCGAGACCGCGCTCGACCTGGTCGCCGCCGGCACGGCCGACACGATCGTTTCGCGCTCGATCGCCGAGGCCGAAGGCTTCCCTGCCGGCATCCGCACGTTCCCGTTCGCCGAGCCGATGCACGACACGATCGCGCTCGTGCAACGCGAAGGGATGCTGCTGTCTCCGGCGACGCAGCGGCTCGCCGAGCTCGCGGAGCGGATGCTGCGCGAACGGCTTCCCGAGCACCGTGGACGCACTCCGCTCGGCTGACCCCCTCACGGTGAGGAGGAGTTCACGCCGTGGGGAGGAGCTTGGCGTCCGGAGGCTCCTCCCGACGCCGAGTTCTCCTCCCACGACGTACCACGCAAAGACTCCGCACCATGCAGAGACTCCGCACCACGCAGAGACTCCGCACCACGCAGAGACTCAGTACAGCTCGGCCCGACGGTCGTCGAAGAGGTGGTTGTGCGGAGCCAGGGCCTTGTCCCGCGCAGCGGCGAGCGACAGCTGCGCGGTGGCGCCCATCACCGCGCGGAAGGCGACGATCCATCCCTGTTCGTCGATGATCGCGGTGCCGTCGGTCCAGTCGACGCCCCGCTCCGATCCCCAACGGTCGGCGATCACCACAGGGAGCCGTGACGATCGAGCGGCGGCCATCGCCTGGATGAGCTCGGGCGCGTGCTCCCCCTCCGGCCTCGGCACGAGAGGCCAGTTCACGGGCAGCGCCAGGACGTCGGCCCCGGCGAGCGCGAGCTTCCGCGGCACTTCGGGGAATTCGTTGTCGTAGCAGAGCGCCACCCCGAGGCGTCCGAACGGGGCGTCGACCACGACGCCGGCCTCCGATCCACGATCGAAGACGAGGGTCTCCGTGCCCCACAGGTGCGACTTGCGGTAGTCGGCCAGACGCGCGGTGCGCGTGAGCACTGCGGCGGTGTTGAAGAGCTCGTCGCCGGCCCGTTCCGCGTAGCCGACCACGACGACCGCATCGTCGGGGATGACTTCCTGCACACCCTCCCAACGATCATCGTCAGCGGCGATCGCAGCCTCCCACGCCTCTTCCCGATCGGCGAACACGTATCCGCTCGTGGCGAGCTCCGGCAGCACGATGAGTCGAGCGCGCCGCGCGGCGGCCGCCGCGACAGCATCGCGAATGCGGGCGAGGTTGCCGTCGACGTCGCCGAGCACGACCTCCGGCGAAAGGGCCATGGCCCTGATCTCGTCGGCTGAGAGCGGGGCTGACACGGTGGCAGCGGAGACGCCGGAGCGCGAGGAGCCAGCGGCCCCTCGCGCTCCCTGGTTCTCAGTCATCCTCGGTGGCGGTCACCATCACTCCGAGGGGGGCGAGGTAGCCGTTGGGGTCGATCGTCCAGTCAGCCGCTGCTGCAGCCTCGACGACCTCCGGAGCCCACTCGAGGTACACGCGGTCGTCGCCGCCGTTGATCACGAGCACCGTGCCAGTCCCGCTCTCGTCTCCCTCGACGCAGGTGTACGAGCGCCAGGCGCCCTCGGGCACCGAGAAGGCATCGCCGGCACCGAGGTTCACGGTCGTGGTCGAGTCGTCATTGAGCGTGACCTCCCAGCGACCGGTCTTGAACAGCAGCGCCTGCGTCTTGTCGTGACGGTGACGCAGCACGCCCTGGCCGGGCTCGGCCTTCACCCACGCGAGGTTGAAGGAATGGGGCTCGTGCACGTTCGGCACCTGGCGACGGTTCTCGCTCATGCCGTAGCCGATCGCGGTGGCGAGTTCGACGCGACCGCCCTCGACCGCGGCGCACAGCAGTGCCGCAGCCGAGTACTTGCGGTCACCGGGCTGGATCACGCGCGAGCGCATGTCCTCGACCGTGAACGTCGTGAGCTCGTCGATGTAGTGCTGCTTCATCGGCGTGATGAGGGCGACGTCATCGGGCAGCACATCGCCCGCGACCGTGTCGATCAACTGGTTGTCGGCCGTGAGGTGCAGGCCGTACGACTCCGCCTCGCGCAGCACCGAAGGGCCCCAGATGATGCCGCCGTTGTCGTCGCGACCGAGCACCGTGTAGAGGATCCCCTCGTCCGGCCCCTCGTTCGTGAACCCGCGGAAGATCCAGGTCGGGATGGTGACGATGTCGCCGTCGTGGCTGATGTACTCACCCTGCTTGCCGTCGACGCCCCAGCGGAGGCGGAATTCGCCGCCGAAGTTGATGAAGACCTCGGCCGTGAAGTGCAGGTGCAGGTTGTTCGAGATGCCGTTGGGCATGCCGGCAGCGCCCGTGTTGAACCCGTGGTTCTCCTCGAGGTTCACGTACTGATTCGCGTTCTGGGAGACTCCGGCGCCGATGAAGGCGTAGTTCTCCTTGCGGTCGGACCCCGGCGTGCGGCAGTCGATGAACGCAGAGTTGCAGGGCACCCAGTCGGTGCGACGGATCGTCCGTCGCTCGATCTCGTTCGCGTCGACGATGACGTCGCCCCGGTCGACGATGGCGTTGCTCATTTCTTCTTCTCCTTCAGGAAATCAGTAGATGTTGGCGAAGGCGACGGGCTCGTCGCCTCGCTGGCCCTGGATCTGGGCTCGAAGGGCGATGTCGTCCCATAGGCGAACCTCCTTGACGAGTGCGCCATTGTGGAACGTGAACTGCGAGATGCCGAGCACGTCGACGGGCTTGCCGGTGAGGGGCCCGTAGTTCGGGGCGCCGTTGTAGTCCCCGACGAACTTCCATACGACGGCGACGCGCAGGCCCGCGTACCGCACGTCGTAGTTGGTCTGGATGTCACGGATCTCGAACTGTCCGCCGGGGAACGACTCGAGAAAGCGCAGCAGCGCCCGGCGGTAGCCCTCCGGACGGATGACCAGGCGGTTGCCGACGGTCAGGAGCACGAGGTCGCGCTCGAAGAACTTCTCGACCTTCTGCAGGTCGCGGTCGTTCCAGACGGTCTTGATCAGATCGATCACGGTCTCGACCTCGGACCGGTACTCATCCGGGCGGACCCCGGAGTCGCCCTTCGCGATCGGGTCGACGGGGGCCGGCTCGTTCCAAGAGCCGGAGAAGCCGCGGAAGGTCTGGGCCCTGGCGACCTCGTCGAGGTCCTCGCCCCTGGCGAGCGGGCCGGCGAGAGTGTCACGGACGACCCACTCCTCGACCATTCGGCCTCTGCGGTACAGGCAGTTGGCGATCGTCCGGCTGAACTCCGAGGTCTGCAGGTGACCGGAGAGCACGAGGTGCGAACTGAGGAACGCGTCGTCGCCGCGCTGCTCCCAGATGACGTCTTCGGCCTGGCCGGTGCGATCGGGGGTCGCCGAGATGCGCATGAGCGATCCCTCGATCACCTCATCGCGGTTCGAGGAGGTGCCGAGACCGCCGTGCACGATCGAGTCGGGCTCGTAGTTCTCACGGATGTAGTGGATCGACCGATCGACCCAGATGAGGTCGGTGACTTCGCGGATGAAGTCGTCGGGGTCCTTGTACGGCAGATAGGCAACCGGGTCGAGAGACACGCTTTTCGCTCCTTCGAGATCAGAGTCTGCGGTTCATCTGTGATCGCAGGCCTCGTTTTCGTCAGTGTATGCGTATGCACAGTGAGGCGCAAGAGTCATCTCAGCGCACACGTGATCATCGCTGGACCGAACGCTGTGGAGCGCGGGGTCGCGAGCTCAGTTCGAGGGCGCGGCCGCCAGAGTGCGCCGCGGAACGAAGGCAGACCCGAAGCGCGTGCTCTCCCGCACCGCCGTCGGATCCTCGATGCGACGCACGATGAGGCCGGCAGCCGCGCGCGCCATGCCGGCGATGTCGTAGCCGACGGTTGCCAGGTCGATCAGTGGCCAGGCCGCCTCCGGCAGGTCGTCGAAACCGATGACCGACAGATCCTCCGGCACCCGCAATCCCGCACGATGCGCGGCGTTGAGCGCGCCGTATGCGACCACGTCGTTGCCGCAGAACAGCAGCGTAGCGCGGGGCTCCGCCGCGAGGAGCCCGGCTGCAGCCGCCTCACCCTCAGCTGCGTCATACGGCACGCGGCGCGTGTCGGCCTCGCTCAACGCGAGGCCGTTCGCGAGAAGCGCGTCGCGCAGGGCCGCCTCACGACTCTGCGCCGTGCTGGTG
>JBOGEI010000231.1:0-5368 GCA_050701935.1 Microbacterium sp. | reverse complement strand
CCTCGACCCCGCGCTGCTGCGCCCCGGTCGCTTCGACCGTCAGATCGGGGTCGACGCGCCCGACCTCAAGGGCCGCCAGAAGATCCTCGAGGTGCACAGCAAGGGCAAGCCGCTCGCGAAGAGCGTCGACCTCGAGGTCGTCGCCCGCAAGACTCCTGGCTTCACCGGCGCCGACCTGGCGAATGTGCTGAACGAGGCGGCCCTTCTCACGGCGCGATCGAACGCGCAGTTGGTCGACAACCGCGCCCTCGACGAGGCCATCGACCGTGTGATCGCGGGCCCCCAGCGCCGCACGCGCGTGATGCGCGACAAGGAGAAGCTGATCACGGCGTACCACGAGGGCGGACACGCGCTCGCGGCAGCGGCGATGAACTACACCGACCCCGTGACCAAGATCACGATCCTGCCCCGTGGCAAGGCGCTCGGATACACGATGGTCCTGCCGCTGGACGACAAGTACTCGATCACCCGCAACGAGCTCCAGGACCAGCTGACCTACGCCATGGGCGGCCGCGTCGCGGAAGAGATCGTGTTCCACGACCCGACCACCGGCGCGTCGAACGACATCGAGAAGGCGACCTCGATCGCCCGCAAGATGGTGCTCGAGTACGGCATGACCACGCAGGTCGGTCCGGTGAAGCTCGGCAGCGAAGGCGGCGAACCCTTCGCCGGCCGTGACATGGGCCGTGGCCGCGAGTACTCCGAGCGCGTCGCCGAGCGGGTCGACGCGGAAGTGCGTGCGCTGATCGAGCAGGCGCACAACGAGGCCTACGCGGTCATCAGCGAGAACCGCGACATCCTCGACAAGCTCGCCCTGGCCCTGCTCGAGGAGGAGACCCTCGACCACAACCAGATCGCGGAGATCTTCACCGAGATCAAGAAGCTTCCCGAGCGCCCGCTGTGGCTGTCGAGCGAAGGCCGTCCGGTGTCCGAGCGGCCTCCGATCGAGGTGCCTAAGAAAGACGTCTCGCTCGCGGCATCCGTCGAAGCTCCGGCCTCCGCGCCGCGCACGCAGCAGGGATCGGCGGGCGCCGGTAACCCGCGGCCTGCGACGGCGTGACGTGTCCGTCGACAAGCAGCGCGTCGAACGACTCACCAGGGAGCTGCTCGAGGCGATCGGAGAGGACCCGGATAGGCCTGGGCTGAAGCAGACGCCGTCGCGCATGGCCGAGCTGTACTCCGAGTTCTTCTCGGGAGTCGGCGAAGACCCGGCCGAGCCGCTCGCGCGCACGATCAGCGTCTCGCGAGGGCCCGCGCCGGACACCCTGCCCTCCGGGGCTGTGCTGTTGCGTGACATCCGCTTCCGTTCCGTGTGCGAGCACCACCTGCTGCCCTTCGCCGGCCACGCGCACATCGCGTACCTCCCGGGCGAACAGGTCGTGGGCCTCGGAGCGCTCGTCCGCGTCGTCGAGATACTCGCCGCCCGTCCTCAGGTGCAGGAGCGCCTGGGGGAGCAGATCGCCGACACGATCGCAGAACACCTCGACACCAGGGGCGTGCTCGTCGTGCTCGACGCCGCGCACGGCTGTGTCACGATGCGCGGCGGACGACAGACCGAGGCGTCGACGCTCACGATCGCGGCGCGCGGAGAGTACACGGACGCCGTCGCCAGAGGCGAGCTCATCACGCTGATCGGCACGTCGGTCGCCGGTTCGGGAACCGTGCGCTGATGACGGGCATCTGGGGGATACTCAACGTCACCCCCGACTCCTTCAGCGACGGCGGACGCTACCTCGATGTCGACAGGGCAGTGGCTCATGGCCTGCGGCTGCGGGCCGATGGGGCCGCGGTGATCGACGTCGGCGGCGAGTCGACCAGACCGGGCGCCGACCGTGTCGGTGCCGAAGTCGAGCAGCACCGCGTGATCCCGGTGATCGAGCAGCTCGCCGCAGCCGGTGTGCCCGTCAGCATCGATACCCTCAGCGCTGCGACCGCTGCAGCGGCCGTGCGCGCGGGGGCTCGGATCGTGAACGACGTCTCCGGTGGGCTTGCTGACCCCGAGATGAGGGCGGCGGTCGCCGAGTCCGGGGCCGACTTCGCGATCGGGCACTGGCGGGGCTTCTCCGCCGACATGTACGCGAAGGCGGAGTACCGTCGGGTCGCGCGCGAGGTCGCGGGCGAGCTCCATGAGCGCATCGGTGAGGCTGCGGCATCCGGAATCGCCCCTTCACGGCTGATCGTCGACCCGGGCATCGGTTTCGCGAAGGCGGGGGCGCAGAACTGGGATGTGCTGCGCGGACTCGATGAGATCGTCGCACTCGGTCCGCGAGTACTCATCGGCACGTCGCGCAAGAGGTTCCTGGCGGAGACCCTGCGTGAGGATGTCGGTCCTGACGGAGAAATGTCGGAGTCTCGCCGCGACCTCGCGACGGCTGTCACGAGCGCTCTCGCAGCACGGGCCGGAGTCTGGGCCGTGCGGGTGCACGATGTGGCAGCCACTCGCGATGCGCTCGCGATCGCCCACGCCTGGGAAGGCTGAGGGCGCAACGGGCGGGCCCGTACGCTAGAGACATGGATTTTCTCGACGAGATCGTTCTCACCGGTCTGACCGTTTTCGGTCGCCACGGTGTCTACGAGCACGAGCGCCGGGATGGACAGGAGTTCACGATCGACCTCCGTCTGCGGCTGTCGCTCGCGCAGGCGGCCGGCTCCGACGACGTGGCCGACACCGTGCACTACGGAGAGCTGGCCGAGAAGGTGGCCGCCGTCGTGGCAGGGGAACCGGTGAACCTGATCGAGACGCTCGCCGAGCGCATCGCCGCCGTGGGGCTGGCAGACGCCCGGGTTCAGGAAGTCGTCGTGACCGTGCACAAGCCCCATGCCCCGATTCCGTTGAACTTCACCGATGTGGCGGTCACGGTGCACCGACGTCGCACGGTCGACTCGTGGGAGGACACGACCGTATGAGCCGCAACCTCGCAAACCCGCCCGAGATGCCTGGTCCTCGCCCGGGACGACAGGAGACCATCGCCGTCGTCGCGCTCGGAGCCAATCTCGGAGATCGCCACGAGACCATCCGCGCCGCTGCAGAGAGAATCGCCCGTCTGCCTCTGGTCAGCGATGTGCGCCTCTCCCGCCTGTTCGAGACCGTCGCGCTCCGTGTCGATGGCCCCGACCCCGACGCGCCCGGATACGTCAACGCCGTCGCTCTCGTCACCACGCGCCTCGCTCCGGAGATCCTTCTCGGGATGCTGCATGCCATCGAAGACGAGAACGGCCGTGAGCGCCGAGAGCGCTGGGGCGACCGCACTCTCGACCTCGACCTCATCGCGTACGGTGATGTCGTCTCGGACGATCCGCACCTGCAACTGCCGCACCCGCGGGCGGCTGAGCGGCCGTTCGTGCTGGACCCCTGGTTGGACCTCGACCAGGACGCGGTGCTGCTCGGTCAGGGCCGAGTCGCCGACCTCGCGGCCGATCTGCACACCCGGAGCGAGGGATGAGGCGCACCTCCGTCGGTGTGCTCGTCGTCCTCGCCCTGCTCGGCGGCGGCGCAGGGTTCCTGCTCGACCATCTGCTCACTGCAGCAGGGCGAGTGACCTTCACCCCCTCGCTGCTGCTTCCGGTTCTGCTCGTGCTGATCGCGGCGGCAGCGTTGGGTGTCGCCTGGCCGGTGAGGCGAAGCGTGCGTTCGGGGATCCGCATCGACCCGTTCCGTGCGCTCAGGGCTGCGACTCTCGCTCGGGCCTCGAGTCTGCTCGGTGCCATCATGGCGGGGTTCGGGGCGGGGCTGCTGCTGTTTCTCCTGTCGCGCCCCGTCGTTCCACAGGTAGGGTCGACTGTGGCCATGCTGGCCCTGATCGGAAGTGCGATCGTGCTCGTGATCGCTGCGCTCGTGGCCGAACAGTTCTGTACCCTGCCGAAGGATCCTGATGACTCAGAACCCAGAGACCGCACCCCTGAACCCAGCGGAGGGCACTGACCTCGGCGCCCTCGACCAGGGCACCTACACGCAACTGCGCACGGCACGCAACGACGCGAGGCTGGAGCTCGACGGCGCCTGGCACCAGATCTCGCCACGCTACGTCGTCTCGCAGATCGTGCAGAACGTGATCTTCATCGTAGTCGTCGCAGTCGCCGCCGTGGTGCTGAATCTCGTGCTGGACCAGCAGTGGGTGTGGATCCCCGCCGGCATCATCCTGCTCATCACGGTGATCGCACTCATCATCCTTCCTCGTCAGGCGAAGGCGATCGGCTACATGCTCCGAGTCGACGACATCGTCTTCCGCAAGGGCATCCTCTGGCAGCGCATGATCGCGGTCCCCTACGGACGCATGCAGCTGGTGGACATCACCCAGGGGCCGCTCGATCGCGGCTTCGGCATCGCCCAGCTCAAGATGGTGACGGCAGCGGCGACCACCGGTGTGCAGATCCCCGGTCTCACCCAGGAAGCAGCTGAGGCACTGCGCGACACGCTCATCCACGTCGCCGAGACTCGCCGGACCGGCCTGTGAGCGAGCCGCAGTTCCCCCCTTCTCCGAGCGCGAAAGTCGGCAGCGACGCGGCGTCGACGAACCTCGCGAACGGCGAGTGGCACCGGATGCATCCGCTCACCCCGCTCTTCAAGGGCGGCCTGGCGCTGATCATCATCGCGGGTATCGTGATCGCGAACATGCGGGACCGCCTCATCACCTGGGCGGTCGACCTCTTCACTCCCGAAGAGGCGCACTACGGTGACTACGCCGGCGCCGACCCGGTCGACTGGGTCCTCTCGAACAACCTGATCCTCGTGGCCCTGCTCAGCGTGCTGGGGCTGGTCGTGGTGCTGGTGCTGATCTTCTGGTTCGTCTGGCGCTTCCAGCAGTTCCGGATCACAGGAGACCACGTCGAGGTCCGCAAGGGCTTCATCTTCCGTTCGCACCGCCGTGCACCGCTCGACCGGGTGCAGGGCGTCAACCTGACCCGTCCGTTCCCCGCCCGCATCATCGGTCTGGCCAAGTTGGAGGTGGTCGGTGCCGGCAACGACGCGAACGTCGAGCTGGAGTACCTCGCCACACCACGTGCCGAGTCCGTGCGGGCCGACATCCTGCGTCTCGCGTCAGGTGCCAGGGCGGCACGCAACGCCGCGCTGAATCCCGAGCAGGGGATGGGGCCAGCGACTCCGGCCGCCCCGACGTCTGCGCGAGCGCAGCTCGTCGGGTCGATGAACGCCGGCGTCAACGATCTCCTCGCCGGCGTCGATCTCGCCGACGTGGTCCCGGAGAGCGTCGTCAAGATCCCGACGGGCCGCCTGGTCGGGTCGCAGTTGATCTCGGGTCTGCTGTGGTTCGTGTTCTTCGGCGCGATCTTCGCGATCGCGATCGGCGGCGCGTTGATCGGCATGCTGGCCGACGGCATCTCCGACGGCATCGTGATTCTCGGACTCGGA
>JBOGEI010000230.1:0-5425 GCA_050701935.1 Microbacterium sp. | reverse complement strand
GGCCTGCTCATCGTCTCGTACGGCCTGTGCGCCATCCAGCCCACCACCGACCCGAGCCCCTGGGCCTTCCTCGCCATGCTCGCGACGGTCGCCATGGTGTTCTACGTCACCAGAGCCCGGCACATCGTGCAGCGCGTCTCCTGGGTGGTGCTCTCGGTCGCCGGTGCAGCCGCCGTCATCGCCACGCTCTTCGGTGTCGACGGCCCGGTGCTCGCCATTCCGCTCTCGGCCGCGTCGATGATCGCTCTGCTCGTCGCGCCATGGGCGATCATCGCGCACCAGGTGAACCGGCGGGGTCTCGATCTGGAGGCCCTGCTCGCAGCGATCACCGCATACATCCTTGTCGGAATGCTCTTCGCCTTCGTCTACAACCTGATCTCGCAGGTGTCCGCGACCCCCATGTTCGGCGCGGAGAGCGTCGACTCCCTCGGCAACCAGCTGTTCTTCTCCTTCACCGCGCTGACCACGACTGGCTACGGCAATCTGGTTCCGGTGACGCCCGGCGGGCAGGGGCTCGCCATCGCCGAGGGGATCACGGGCCAGATCTTCCTGATCACCGCTGTGGCTCGCATCATGCGGGGCGCGAGTGCGAAGCGCACCCCGACTCCGACCGCCTGACGATCCCCGGACAGGATGAGATCATGACGACCGTCTCCGCTCCTCGTATCGAGAATCACAGAGCCCCGTTCGGCATCGGCGAATCCCGCCCGCGCCTGAGCTGGACCCTCACGGATGCACCCGACGGCTGGCGCCAGCAGCGCTACGCGGTCACCGTGGTGCGCTCCGATGAGGAGGAGGAGACGATCGAAGTCGCATCGGCCGACCAGGTGCTCGTCCCCTGGCCGAGCCGCGCGCTCGAATCCCGCGAGCGCGTCGCCGTGCGCATAGCCGTGCAGGGCGACGACGGCACCTGGTCTCACTCGAGCCCGCCGACCCGGCTCGAAGCAGGGCTGCTTCATGCCGACGACTGGTCGGCGCTCCCGGTCGGCGCCGACCTCGACGAGGATCCGGAGAGCGACGCCCGCCGCGCGACGCTGGTGCGCACAGGATTCCGCGTCGGCGGCGCGATCGCCCACGCCCGGCTCTACGCCACCGCGCACGGCCTGTATGAAGCCGAGATCAACGGCGTCCGCGTGGGCACCGACACGCTCTCGCCCGGTTGGACCGTCTACCGCGAACGACTGCGCTATTACACGTATGACGTGACCGAGCTGCTCATCGAAGGCGAGAACGCGCTCGGCGCCTGGCTCGGCGACGGCTGGTACCGCGGCCGCCTCGGTTGGCGCGGCGGCTACCGCAACGTCTTCGGCAGCGACCTGTCCTTCCTCGCCCAGTTGGAGATCACCTACACCGACGGGCGACGCGAGACCGTCGCGACCGACGGCACCTGGAAGACGACGCTGTCCCCGATACTCCGCTCCGGTATCTACGACGGTGAGGACTACGACGCCCGGCAGGAGATTCCCGACTGGTCGACCGGATCCTTCGACGACATGCTGTGGCTGCTGGTCGCCGTGCGCGAACGCGACCCGCGCACTCTGGTCGCACCCACCGGCCCACCGGTCAGGGTGACCGAAGAGGTGGCGCCGATCACCTTGCTCACCTCCCCCAGCGGCGCCCGGATCCTCGACTTCGGACAGAACCTCGTCGGTCGAGTCCGCATCCGCGTCACCGGGCCCAGCGGCGCGACCGTCACCGTGCGCACCGCCGAGGTCCTGCAGGACGGCGAGATCTACACGCGTCCGCTGCGCAGTGCACGCTCCAGCGCCGCATACACGCTCGCCGGTCGGCCGGACGGCGAGGAGTGGGAGCCGCGCTTCACGTTCCACGGCTTCCGCTACGCCGAGGTCTCGGGATGGCCTGGCGACCTCGATGCGGATGCCGCCGCCGGCGCACTCATCGCACGCGTGCTGCACACCGACCTCGAGCGCACCGGGTGGTTCAGGTGCTCCGACCCATTGGTGGAGCAGCTGCATCGCAACGTCGTGTGGGGCATGCGCGGCAACTTCGTCGATATTCCCACTGACTGCCCGCAACGTGACGAGCGCGTGGGGTGGACCGGCGACATCCAGGTGTTCGGACCGACCGCTTCGACCCTCTTCGACGTCTCGGGGATGCTGTCGGGGTGGCTCCGCGACGTCGAGGCCGACCAGCTGCCCGACGGGACGGTGCCCTGGTTCGTGCCGGTGATCCCGTCCCACAAGGTATGGTCCCCGATCCGGCCTGGCGCCGCCTGGGGCGACGTGGCGACGCTGCTGCCGTGGACCCTGTATCAGCGCTTCGGCGATGAAGGGGTCGTGGCTGCGCAATTCGACAGCGCGCAGCGCTGGGTCGACAAGGTCGCCTCGGCGGCCGGCCCCGATCGCCTGTGGAACGAGGGCTTCCAGCTGGGCGACTGGCTCGACCCCGCCGCTCCCCCACAGGACCCGGGTGATGCACGCACCGACCGCTACCTGGTCGCCACGGCGTACTTCGCGCGGTCGGCTCGCGCGGTCGCCGACATGGCAGCGGTGCTCGGCCGCACCGCCGATGCCGAACGCTACGGCACCCTCGCCGACGAGGTGGCCGCCGCATTCCGTGCCGCGTATGTGAATGCCGACGGCACGATGACCTCCGATGCACAGACCGCCTACGCCCTGGCCATCGTGTTCGACCTGCTCGCGGACCAGACGCAGCGCGAGGTGGCCGGAGCACGTCTCGCCGAACTCGTGCACGCCGCCGGCAACCGCATCGCGACCGGCTTCGTCGGCACGCCCCTCGTGTGCGACGCCCTCACCATGACGGGCCACACCGATGCCGCCTACGCCCTGCTGCTGGAGCAGGGCTGTCCGTCATGGCTGTATCAGGTCGTGCAGGGCGCGACCACCATCTGGGAGCGGTGGGACGCGATGCTGCCGGACGGCACCGTCAACCCCGGGACCATGACCTCTTTCAACCACTACGCGCTGGGAGCGGTGGCGGACTGGCTGCACCGCACGGTCGCGGGGATCGCCCCCGCCGAACCCGGCTACCGTCGCATCCGCTTCGCCCCGCGGCCGGGCGGCGGTCTCACCCATGCCTCGGCGGTCCAGCGGACTCCCTATGGGGTGGCCTCGATCTCCTGGCGCATCGAGGTGGATGAGCTGAAGGTCGATGTGGTGGTTCCGGTCGGCGCGGAAGCCGACCTCCACCTGCCAGGCGTCGCCGCGGAGAGCGTCGGCCACGGCGCGCACTCGCGGTCCGTGCCCCTGCTGCGGTGACTGCGGCGTGAGGAGTCGTCCGCTGTCTCTCAGCCTGCGGTCGACTGCCGCACGACCAGCTCGGGACGGAACCGGATCCGGCGTTCGTAGTCGCCCCCGGGATCGCTGATCGAGCGCAGCAGAAGCTCGACTGCGGTGCGGCCGATCGACTGCGCCGGCTGCCGCACCGAGGTCAACGGCACGACCGTCGCGGTCGCGAAGTCGATGTCGTCGTAACCCACGATGGCGATGTCCTCGGGAACCCGCAGGGTGCGGAACATCGTCAGAGCCTGCAGCAGCCCCACTGCGAGCAGGTCGTTCGCGGCGAAGACGGCATCCGGTCGATGTGCCACCGCGCGTGCGGCGATCTCCTCGCCGGCGGCCCGCCCCTGCAGCACCGTGAGCGCGGGCATGGAGATCACTTCGAGCGTCGCGCCAGGCACCTCGTCGACCGCACGCCGAGCACCTTCGAGGCGGTGCGCGACCTGCGAGATCGCACCCGGCCCGCCGACGAAGGCCAGCTGTCGTCGCCCGATCTGCAGAAGGTGCTGAGCTGCGAGGAAACCGCCCTCGACATCGTCGACCGACACTGAGCAGAATGCGGATCCCGGCACTTCGCGGTCCACGAGCACGACGGGGATGCCTGCCGCCTGCACGCGCAGCAGCTTCTCGATGTCGTCGGACGCCGGCGTGATGAGCACCCCGTTCACCCGCTGCTCGCGGAACAGGTCGAGGTAGTTGTCCTCCCGCGACGCGCTCTCGTCGCTGTTACCCAGCAGCACCGCGAGCAAGTCGTCGTCTGCGCGAGCCTCGGCTCCGCGAGCGACATCGGCGAAGAACGGGTTGCCCGCATCCGGCACGATCAGCCCGATGCTCCGGCTGCGCCCGGCCCGCAGCTGGCGTGCAGCATCGTTTCGCACGAAGCCGAGCTCCGCGATCACCGCCTGCACACGCTCCACGGTCGCCGCAGCGACCTTGTCCGGCTGGTTCATGACGTTCGACACCGTCCCGACCGACACGCCTGCCGCCGCTGCGACATCGCGCACGCTCACTGCCACTGCTGCTCCTCGCCGCTTCCGGATGCTGTCCGAGAGTGTACGGCACGCACTCGCAGCGCTCGCGTCTTGACGCATGTCGGATCATCGGCCTACCATGATTGTTGAAACGATTCAGCTATCGTCGACCGTCGGCGGGCAGAGAAGCCTCCCGGTGCGCAACGGCGATATCCCCACATCCGCTACCGACAACGAAAGCAGTTCATCGTGAGCATCCTGTCCTCCGACAACCTCGCCGCCCTCGAGGGCCAGGGCATCGAGCTGCCCAGCTGGGCGTTCGGCAACTCCGGCACCCGCTTCAAGGTGTTCGGAACCCCCGGCACGCCGCGCGACCCGTGGGAGAAGATCGCCGATGCCGCGCAGGTGAACAAGTACACCGCCCTCGCCCCGGCTGTCGCCCTGCACATCCCGTGGGACGTGGTCGACTCCTACGCCGACCTCCGCTCGTATGCGGAAGACCTCGGTGTCGCGCTCGGCACCGTCAACTCGAACACCTTCCAGGACGACGACTACAAGTTCGGCGCCCTCACGCATGAGGATGCTGCGATCCGCCAGAAGGCCATCGACCACCACCTCGCCTGCATCGACGTGATGGACGCCACGGGGAGCCGCGACCTCAAGATCTGGCTGGCCGAGGGCTCGAACTATCCGGGCCAGGCCGATCTGCGCGGCCGCCAGGACCGGCTGCAGGAATCGCTGCAGAAGATCTACGCGCGTCTCGGCGACGACCAGCGTCTGGTGCTCGAATACAAGTTCTTCGAGCCGGCTTTCTATCACACCGATGTTCCGGACTGGGGCACCTCGTACGCGCAGGTCAGCTCACTCGGCGACAAGGCGATGGTCTGCCTCGACACGGGCCACCACGCCCCCGGCACGAACATCGAGTTCATCGTGATGCAGCTGCTGCGCCTCGGCAAGCTCGGATCGTTCGACTTCAACTCGCGCTTCTACGCCGACGACGATCTGATCGTGGGAGCGGCAGACCCGTTCCAGCTGTTCCGCATCCTGTTCGAGGTCATCCGCGGCGGCGGTCTGAACAACCCCGACGTGGCGTTCATGCTCGACCAGTGCCACAACGTCGAGGACAAGATCCCCGGTCAGATCCGCTCGGTGCTCAACGTGCAGGAGATGACCGCTCGCGCACTGCTCATC
>JBOGEI010000229.1:0-5451 GCA_050701935.1 Microbacterium sp. | reverse complement strand
GTGGTCTGCGCACTGTCGTTGCCGTGATGGCGGCGACGCTGGCGATCGCGGCGTGCGCCGACGATCCCGGCGGCGGAGGCGGCGACGGTGAGGGTGAAGGCGGCGAGCGCACCGACAGCTTCCGAGGCGTCACCGCCGACACGATCAAGCTCGGCATCGTCATCGTCGACTACGAGGCGATCAGGGAGTTCGTCGACTTCCACCGTGGTGACCAGGAGGAGACGGCCCAGATCTTCGTGGACTGGATCAACGAGAACGGAGGCGTGGGCGGTCGCCAGATCGAACCCGTCTACAAGACCTACACTCCGATCCCCGGCGAAGAACCCGGCGCGCTCACCCTCTGCACCGAGTTCACCGAGGACGAGGAGGTCTTCGCCGTCCTCGGTGTGTTCATCGACTTCACCGGCGACGCGCAGCTGTGCCTGACGCGTGACCACGAGACGATCCATATCGGTCACGAGCTCGAGCAGCCCTGGATCGACGAGTCACCGCCCGCCCTCTTGTTGACACCCGAGGGCACGATTGAAGGGAAGGCGCAGGCCCTTCTCACGCTGTTCGAGGCGGAGGGGACGCTGGAGGACCGGACCGTGGCCGTGCTCGCCGACCAGGACGCTGAGACACGCGTCGACGACGTCATCACGCCCGGCCTCGACGACCTCGGCGTCGAGCAGGGTTCCACCGCGGTGCTCAGCATCACGGGCACCGACACGGCGGCCGCCCAGTCGCAACTCGACAGCTTCATCGAGCGCTGGGAGAGCGAGGACGTCGACACGATCTTCCTGACCGGCCTGAGGGTCTCGGCAACGCAGTTCGTCGAGAAGATCAAGGCCGCGCTGCCCGACGTACTCCTGATCACCGACGCCGAGGTCACGCTCGAGCAGGCCCAGGACGTGACGGCGGCCGGCACCGACCCGAACCCGTACGAGGGCATCCTCAGCGTCGAGGGTGAGACCGAATCGGAGCGCTGGGCGAACAAGAGCCCGGAGCTCCAGGAGTGCGTCGATGTCTACGAGGAGGCGACCGGCGACACCGTGCTCGGGCCCGACGAGGTGGAGCCCGGCGCGGACGGCAGGACGGCAGAGATCTTCATCGCGGTGGAAGACTTCTGCGGCGAGCTCGTGATGTTCAAGACGATCGCGGAGAAGGCCGGATCCGACCTCAACAACGACACGTGGCGTGAGGCGGTGGACAACTTCGGCGCCATCGAGCTCGTCACGACAAGTCGCGCGTCGCTGTGCGAGGGCAAGTACGGGGCCGACGACGAAGGCCGGCTCGTCGAGTACGACCCCACCATCGGCGAGAACGGAGATTGGTCCGAGGTCACCGAGGTCCAAGACGTGAGCGGAGGGGAGTGCACGTAGCGCGATCGCCCGTCTCACGACCTCCCCCCGACCCGCGGGCCGCGCTCAGGCGGGCGCGTTGCTGCGCACGATCGCCCGCTCGTCGGTGCCGAGGTACGAGCTGACCACCCGCGGGTCGCTGCGAACCTCGTCGGGCGTGCCCTCGGCGATGATCTTCCCGGCTTCCATGCAGTAGATGCGGTCGCTGATCGACATGACCATCGGCAGGTCGTGCTCTACGACGATCAGCGTCGCGTCGAGCTCCTGTTGCACGCGTCGGATCAGCGGCCCGAAGGCCTCGGACTCCCGCTGGGCGACACCGGCGGTGGGCTCGTCCAGGCAGAGGACACGCGGCGCCACTGCCAGTACCGCCGCGAGCTCGACGATCCGGCGCGTCCCCGTCGACAGCTCCGCGACGTGACGATCGGCGTAGCGGCCGAGGCCGAGGAAATCGATCAGCTCTGCCGCCTCGGCTCGCTTGGTCCGCTCGTTCCGTAGGGACGAGGGCATACAGACCAGCGTGCCCCAGAAGGAGGTCCGACGGCGGGCCTCGAGCGCGAGCTGCACCGTCTCTCGCACGCTGAGCTCGGGGTACAGCGTGGCGGCTTGGAACGTCCGCCCGAGCCCGAGCCGCGCCCGCTGGTGCGCGCTCTTGTGGCTGACGTCGCGGCCGAGCAAGTGCACAGTTCCTCGGCTCGGCACGAAGGCGCCGACGGCATTGAGCAGCGTCGATTTTCCGGCGCCGTTGTTCCCGATCAGGCCGATCACCTCGCCCTTGCGGGCACGGAAGTCGACGCCGTCTACCGCGACGAGGCCGCCGAAGTTCACCGTGAGCGCCGCCGTCGCGAGCACGCTGCCGTCAGCGTTCGTCGCCGCCTCGGGCAGTGGCGCGAGGCGAGTCAGCGATGCGGGGGGCGCGGTGACGGCCTTCCCCGGCGCCTCGGGCAGGCGGCGCTCCAACGCGGCGAAGACCTGGGCGCGAACCCAGTAGCCGACCTGGGCGAACCCGCCGGGGAGATACATCAGGATCACGAGCAGCCCGATGCTCGAGGTGAACAGCGGGACGAGGTCGTTGGCGGGCCAGAAGGCGGGAAGACCGACAATCCACACGGCGCCGGCCACCGCGCCGGAGAGGCTGCCGAGGCCGCCGATCACCGCCATCGCGACGACCGCGATCGAATCGTCGACGAGGAAGAAGCGCTGCGCCGGTCCGAATGTGGTGGGCACGGCCCCGAGCAGGGCGCCGCCGAGACCGGCGACGAACCCGGCGATGGCGAAGGCGGTGAGCTTGACGCGTACCGGCGAGATCGTCATCGCAGCCGCCGCCTGCTCGTTCTCGCGTACTCCCACGATCATCCGTCCCACGCCCGATCGTCGGAGATGCCCCAATGCGAGGAGCACGACGACGAGCGCCAGGAGCACGACGTAGTAGTAGGCACGGTTCTTGTGGGTAAGTTCGAACGGCCCGAGGTCGGCGCGCGGGATCTGCACGGTCGTCCGACCGGCGGTGAAGAACGGCCGACGGAAGATGTAGGCCTGGGCCGCGATCGCGAACGCGAGCGTGCTCACCGCGAGGAGCAGTCCCCGGACCCGCAGCGCGCCGACGCCGATGAGCACCGCGACGACACAAGCCACAAGGGCGCCGACCAGCACTGTCCACGGAAACGCCATCGGAGGCAGCGCGCTGTCGACCACGCGCACGCCGAGCCAGCCGATGTCGACCGACAGCCCACGCGCGAGTGTGGCCGCGGTCAGTGCCGCGATGCCGCCGAACGCCATCTGGCCGAGCGACAGCTGGCCGGCCCACCCGGTGAGCACGACGACCGACACCGCGCACATCGCGAACCCAAGGATCACCGCCCACACCTGGTGGCGCGCCGAGAGGTCTGACGTCAGCGGTGCAACAACCGCAACGACGAGCACGAAGAGGCCGACGAGCTGTGGGAGATGGCGGACCCACCATATGCTGCGCAGTCGTTCGGGTATCGCGGTAACCCGGGGCGCGAACCGGAAGCTCTCGCCGCCGGCCTGGGTGCTGCGACTCACGCGTGCGACCAGGACGACGACGACGACGAAGAGCACGAACTGCACGAGTCCGGTGTCGTCGGTGTAATGGAACGACAGAACCCGCTCGCCGACGCCGATGAGCACCGCGCCGACCGCTGCTCGCGGGAACGAAACCATGCCGCCGATGAGCGCGGCCGCCATACCGCGGAGGAGGGTGTCGGGTCCGATGGTGACGAGCTCGGTCGATCCCCGGTCGGTCGCGGTGAGTATCACGGCCGTGGCGGACAGGAAGCCGGCGATCGACCACACCGCGGTGGAAACGAGTTTGGGGCTGATGCCGGTCATCCGGGCGAGGTCGGCGTTGCTCGCCGAGGCGCGGACCTCGTCGCCGAACGTGGTGTGGTTCAGCAACCACCACAAGGCGATGGTGACGAGAGGGACCACGATCACGATCAGGAGCTGGGCGGCGGTGACGTCGATCCCGAAGCCCGGATGCCAGGTTCCCTCGAATGGCAGGGGAAACTGGGTCTGCAACGAGCCGGTGCGGAAGTCGGGCAGCGCGAGTGTGACCGCCTGCGCGAGCTGGGCGACGCCGATCGTGGCCACGAGCACGATGACACGCGGCGCGGTGAACAACCGCCGGATCACCGTCAGCTCCACCACCGTGCCCGAGAGCGTGCCAATCGTGAGCGCGGCGAGCAGCGCCGGCCAATACGGCCAGCCATGCTTGCCGGCCATGATCGCGAACAAGGCGGTGGCAGGAATACCGAGGTTGCCGACCGCGAAGTTGATCACGCGACTCGACCGATAGACGAGCACGATCCCCATCGCGACCAGCGCGATGATGAAGCCGCCGACGACCCCCTTGAAGAGCAGGTTCGACGTGAGAAACGCGGCGCCGAGCATCAATGGCGCCATGCTCGGCAATGGTCACCGCGTCTCACGTTGTGGCCCCCATCGCTCTCAGCCGCCTTCGATCCCGAAGAAGACGGCACGAGCGAGGTCGTCGCGTTCCAGCAGCTCGGCAGCAGGACCCACGAAACGCACCTCGCCCTTCTCGAGGAAGATCGCACGGTCGGCGACCGCGAGCGCGACATTCAGCGACTGCTCGACGATGAGCATCGTCTGCCCGCGCGTCTTGAGGTCCTGCACGAGCTCGAGGAGCCGGTCGACGACCACGGGCGCCAGGCCCAGCGACAGCTCATCGATCAAGAGGACCTCAGGCTCGTGGAGCAGCACCCGGGCCAGCGCGAGCATTTGCCGCTGGCCGCCCGAGAGGTTGCCGGCCATCCGGCTCCGGTGGTGGGCGAGCTCGGGGAACAGCTCGAGGACACGCACGATGCGATCGTCGACCTCATGGCGCGATGCCGCATTGAGGCGGGCACTGATGGCGAGGTTTTGCTGGACGGTCAGGCCCGGGAACACGCCCTGTCCGCCCGGTAGCTCCATGATCCCGAGCCTCCGGGCTCGAGCCTCGGGCGCGACGTAGGTGATGTTCTGGCCCTTGAGCCGGACGACGCCGCGTTCGGGGACCGCGAGCCCGCTGATGACCCGGAGCACGGTCGACTTGCCGGCGCCGTTGGTGCCGAGCAGCGCGACGGTCTCACCCTTTTGCACCTCGAGGTCGACGCCGAACAGCACCTGGACCGGGCCGTACGAGAAGTCGACGTTGGCGAGCTGGAGGGCGGGTACGGCGACGCCCTCGTCGTGGCGCTTGTGGTATTCCTCCTGCTCCTCGAGCAGCTCCTCGACGACGAGTGACAGGTCGTTTCGGATGAAGCGCGCGCCGTTCAACAGCAGCAACCCGCCGATGATCGCTGACGGGACGCCCAACGTGATGACGGTGCCACGTACACCGATCGCGTCGGTGAGGAACCCCGAAAGGACGCCTCCGCCGAAGCCCCCGATGAAGAAGATGTACATCGTGGCCATCGCCGCGCCCATGCCACGCAGGCGGTACGGGATGACGGCCTGGAGCACCGGCCTGACCATTGCGAACGCGCACGTCAAGAGCACCGCTTGAGGAACGCCGAGCACGACGAACACAGCCGGGCTGTGGGTCGAGTATTGGAGCGGAGTCACCAACGCCGACGGCATGATGAAC
>JBOGEI010000228.1:0-5492 GCA_050701935.1 Microbacterium sp. | reverse complement strand
CCCTCTTCGAGTCCCTCGACCGAGACCTCGATGTTCTGCGGGATGTGCGTGGCCTCGGCCTCGATCGACAGCGTGGTCGCGTCGAGGTTCACGATGGTGCCGGAGGCGGACTCACCGGTGACGATGATCGGGACGTCGATGGCGACCTTCTCACCCTTCTTCACGACGAGCAGGTCGATGTGCTCGATGATCTGGTGCACCGGGTCGCGCTGGACGTCCTTGACGAGGGCGAGCTGGCCCTTGCCCTCGATGTCGAGCTCCAGCAGCGCGTTGGCGCGACGGATGATGAGCGAGACCTGGTGGCCCGGCAGCGCGACGTGCACCGGCTCGGTGCCGTGGCCGTAGATGACTGCGGGGATCTTGCCGGCGGCGCGGAGGCGGCGGGCGAAGCCCTTGCCGAAGCTCTCGCGGAGCTCGGCCTGGACCTTGGTGTCTTCAGACATGGGGTTCTCCTTCGGGGCACGCAGCGAAGGCGCCGCGCGGTGGTCTTGGAATTTTCGAACTCGCTGACGCGTGAGGAAAGCCACCGGGCTTGCTTCGCCGCGTCGATTACGGATGTTCGCGCACGCGCAGAAGCATCCCTCGCCGAGGTACAGCCTCAATGGTACCGGATGACCCGGTAGGCTGAGGACACCGGTCCTTTTCTGCAGAACACGGAGAACCCCCATGCTCGACGGCGCCTTCCTCTCGCACGCACTCCTCTGGCTGATCGGTGCCATGTCGGTGTGCGCCGTCGTCGGCAGCTTCGGCGCCCTCTTCTCCATGGGCCGCTCGGGTTACCGCAAGGACTGACACCGTCCTCCACGAGTCAGCGCGGCCGCTGCACCGCCGCGGCGATCACGGCTGAGGCCGTTGACACATCCGCCGATTCGTCGACACGGATCCCGCATTCGTCTGCTTCGAGCGACTCGAGCGTCTGCAGCTGCGAGTCCAGGAGCGTGGCTGGCATGAAGTGGTCGGCGCGCACCCGCATCCGCTCCTCGAGCAGCATGCGTCCGATCGCCAGCTCTGCGAAGAAGACATCCGGCGCCTGGTCCCTGATGAGGTCGCGATAGCTGCGCCGGAGTGCCGAGCAGGCGATGACGACCCGGTCCTGGGCCTGCAGGGCCTGGCCGACGAGACGGAGCCAGGGCATCCGATCCGTGTCGTCCAAGGGAGTGCCTGCCGCCATCTTGCGCACGTTCGCGGCAGGATGCAGGTCATCGCCGTCGATGAACCCGGCGCCGAGCGCATCGGCCAGGAACGCCCCGACCGTCGACTTCCCTGAGCCGCTCGGGCCCATCACGACGACGCGCACACTCATACCTGCGGCCCGAAGTCGATGAGCACCTTGCACGAGCTCGCTGGATCGGCGGCAAGGGCGAAGGCGTCGAGAGCATGTTCGACAGGCAGCACCTGGCTGACGATACCTCGAACGTCGAGGCTGCCATCGGCGAGTGCGGCGATCACGTCGTCGAACTCCGCATCGAAGCGGAACGATCCGCGCAGCGTGAGCTCTCGGGTGATCGCGGTGGCCATGGGGGCTGGCACCTCTCCCCCGCGCTGGAGACCCAGCATCACCACGGTGCCGCCTCGCACCGCGGCCGAGACCGCCGCCGCGAGACCGGGCACCGTGCCGCTCGACTCGACGACGACATCGGCGTGCAATCCGGAGATCTCCTCTTCAGCCCGTGCATCGATCGCACGGATGCCGCGTGCAGCGGCGATGTCACGTGGGCGCTGCTGCAGGTCGGTGACGGTCACGGAAGACGCCCCGCCACGTTGAGCCACGGCGGCGACGAGCTGGCCGATGGGACCCGCACCGATCACCACGACGCTGCGTCCCTTCACGTCGCCGGCACGCTGCAGGCCGTGCCATGCGACGGCAGCAGGTTCGGCGAGCGCCGCGGTCTTCAGGTCGAGTCCGGCGGGAAGGGGATGCAGCAGGCGCGACGGCAGCGCGACTCGACGCGCGAAAGCTCCCTGGGTGTGCGGCAGGTGCATCGCGGACCCGAGATAGGTCGAGGCCGGCGCGAGGTTCGGATGCTCCTTTGGCCATGGCGTCCGGCCGTCGCCGTGAGAGGTGAGGGGATGCACCGCCACAGAGGTGCCGGCGTCAGGGCCGGACCCGTCTGCGGCGGCGATGGCGACGACGCCCGAGACCTCATGCCCGAGGATCATCGGTTCACGCAGCACCGAGGCGCCCGCGGCCCCGTGCCGCCAGTAGTGGAGATCTGACCCGCAGACGCCGCCGTAGGCGATGGCCACGACGGCCTCGTCCGGTCGGGGCGCCGGGGCACCGATGTCTTCGATCCGCAGATCTTCGGCGGCATGCGCCACCGCGGCGAGGTTGTTCACCGTGCTCCTTCCTCGGTCACACGAAAGCCGTGACCAACTCGATTCCCGCCACCGTGACGGTCACGGTCTGCCCCGGCCTCACAGGTGCCTGCGAGTGCGGAGCACCCGTCATCACGACGTCGCCCGGACCGAGCGGAGACCACGCGGCAACGTAGGCGAGGCAGTCACGGATCGATATGGGCAACTCCCGGCTTCCGGTCTCGGCGACCGGGCGTCCGTCGACCTTCACGTGAAGGCGCACGTCGTCGATCCCGGCCGCGGTGTCGACCCATGGGCCGAGCGGGGTGTATCCCTCCCCCGATTTCGATTCGAAGTTGCGCGGATCGAACGCCGCGCGCTCCGGACTCGAGAGGTCGTTCACCGCGGTGACCCCGAGTACGTACTCGTGCGCGTTCGACGCCGTGAGCCCATGGGTCGGGCGGCCGATCACGACCGCGATCTCGCCCTCCGCGACCTGTCCGCCGGCGTCTCGTCGCAGCACGACCTCCGCACCGCCGCCGATCACGGTCCGAGGGCTCTTGAGCCAGGCCTGCACCGGAGAGACGTGCTCCGGTCCGTTCTGGGCGATGCCGATGATGACGACGGGGTCGACCGGCGCGATGACCGTGCCGTCGACGACCTCCCCCGCATCGTGGGGCGCCTGGCCCTGGGCGAAGGCACTGAAGGGATCGGAGATCGGGATCAGTCCTTCAGCTGTCTGGCGGACCCAGCGGGGACCACCGGCCGAGGCGATGCGCCCGAGCCGCATCAGACGACCGCCGTCATGCCGCCGTCGACGAACAGGGTCTGCCCGTTCACGAAGTCGCTGGCGCCGCCGGAGAGGAAGAGCAGCGCGCCGACCAGATCACGGGTGTCTCCCCAACGGCCGGCCGGAGTGCGCCCACGGACCCACGACGAGAACTCCGAATCGGCGACGAGCGCCTGCGTGAGCTCTGTCGCGAAGTAGCCGGGAGCTATCGCGTTCGCCTGGATGCCATGCGGGGCGAGGTCGGCGCACAGCCCTTTCGTGAACATCACGATCGCGCCTTTGGTGGCCGAATACGCGGCGATCGACGGACGAGCGAGCTGCGACTGCACGCTGCCGATCTGGATGATCTTGCCCGATCCCCGGGCGATCATGCCCGCGGCGATCCGCCGGGACAGCCGGAAGACGCTGGCGAGGTTCGTCTGCACGAGCACATCCCAGTCTTCGTCGGTGAACTCCGCGATCGGCGCCCGTCGCTGGACACCCGCGTTGTTCACGAGGATGTCCGGAGTGCCGACCAGAGCCTCGACCTCGCGCATTCCCGCGTCCACGGCCGCGGAGTCGGTGACGTCGAAGACGACGCTGTGGACGACGGCACCGGTGGTCTGGGAGATCTCGGTCGCGGCCGCCCGCGCCTTGGCGGCATCCCGACCGTGCACGACGACCGTCGCGCCCGCGCCGGCGAGGCCTTCAGCGAGCGTCCTGCCGATACCCTGACTCGATCCGGTCACGATCGCGGTGCGTCCGGTCAGATCGAAGGCGGCGAGTCCAGCCGGCAGCGCCGTCATCGTCCGACGGCCTTGATCGACACCGTGGTGGCGAAGACGTCGTCGCCGGCCTCTGCACGAGAGACCTTGATCGCATCGTCGACCCGGGTGAGGTCACGGCGAAGGGTCTCGGGAGCGAGGAACGTCGACGCGACGGTGATGAGCGCCAGCACGGCCATGTAGATCGCCAGGAGCACCCAGTTGCCACCGCTCACAGCGATCAGGTAGGCACCGAGGACACCGGCGAGACCACCGGCGAGCACGGCGGAGATCTCGCGGGCCATCGCCACTCCGAGATAGCGGTGACGGTTTCCGAAGAGCTCGGGGAGCATGGCGCACTGCGGTCCGAGCATGCTGTTCACCGCGACGCCGATGCCGATCGCGATCACTCCGATGGCGATGGCGTAGTTGCCCAGCGAAAGCAGCCACCAGGCTGGGAACGTGTAGACGAGCATGAAGACGGCACCGAAGCGGTACACGGTGCGGCGTCCGAAGCGATCGGAGAGGTGTCCGGTGAACGGCACGGAGAAGACCCCGATCAGCGAACCGAGTGTCACGCCCCACGTGAGCAGGCTCTTGTCGGCGTTCTCACCGACGACCGTGACGAAAAAGGCCAGTCCCAGCGTCTGGAACATGTACGACCCGCCGTTCTCCGCCATCCGCAGCCCCACACCGACGATCACGCCGGGCAGTCCGTGGGTGAAGATCTCCTTGATGGGGCGGTCGGCGACCTGCTCGTGCTTCTCGAGCTCGATGAACGTAGGCGTCTCACGCAGCCGCATCCGGATGAACAGGGCGAGAAGGATGAGTGCGAAGGAGGCGAGGAACGGCACGCGCCAGCCCCAGCTCAGCAGCTGATCCTCGGGGAGCAGAGTGATCAGACCGAACACCACGGCGGCGAGCAGCGTGCCCGCCTGGATGCCGACGAACGGCAGCGCCGAGAAGAAGCCACGGCGCTTCACCGGCGCGTACTCGGCCATCAGCACCGTCGCCCCCGCCTGCTCGGCGCCGGCGCCGAAGCCCTGCAGCAGCCGCATCAGCACCAGCAGGATCGGCGCCCAGACACCGATCGCGGCGTAGGTGGGCAGGAGCCCGATCGCCGTCGAGGCACCGCCCATCAGGACGATGGTCGCGACCAGGACCCACTTGCGACCGAGCTTGTCGCCGAGGACTCCGAAGAACAGACCGCCGAACGGGCGGGCGAGGAAGCCGACGCCGAAGGTCGCGAAAGCCGCGACCGTGGCCATCGCCGGGTCATCCTGCGGGAAGAAGAGGACGTTGAAGATTAGCGCCGTCGAGAGGCCGTAGAGCGCGAAGTCGAAGTACTCCAGTGCGCTGCCGATGCTCGATGCGAGTGTCGCGCGGCGCAGATTCGCCGCGTACTCCGGGTCGTCGGACACTGCACGGGCTGAGGTGCGGGGGTCGGTCACTGCCATCTCCTTCGATCGGCTTCGCCTGCGGCGTGACTCAGACTTTACCAGCCCGCTGAATTGCGTTCAACCCCTTGGACGCAATTCGGACACGTTCGAGCGCGTACAGGAAGCCGCCCTCTCCGCGCAGTGCGCGGCGGGCGGATCGATGAGAGGAGTCAGCGCCGGACGGCGGCGCTGAAGGGGTTCGTCAGTGCGGCGGCGGCTTCACGC
>JBOGEI010000227.1:0-5551 GCA_050701935.1 Microbacterium sp. | reverse complement strand
CGTCGAAGTTCGACTCGACCGTCGAGGTCGCGCTGAAGCTCGCCGTCGACCCCCGCAAGGCAGACCAGATGGTGCGCGGCACCGTCATCCTGCCCCACGGCACCGGTAAGACCGCCCGCGTCATCGTGTTCGCCACCGGCCCCGCGGCCGAGGCAGCGATCGCCGCAGGTGCAGATGAGGTCGGCGGCGCCGAGCTCATCCAGAAGGTCGCCGATGGCTGGACCAACTTCGACGCCGCTGTCTCCACTCCGGAGCTCATGGGCCAGGTCGGTCGTCTCGGAAAGGTGCTCGGACCCCGTGGTCTGATGCCGAACCCGAAGACCGGCACCGTGACCCCGAACCCGGCCAAGGCCGTCGAGGAGATCAAGGGCGGAAAGATCGAGTTCCGCGTCGACAAGCACGCCAACGTGCACTTCGTCGTCGGCAAGGCCTCCTTCACCGCAGAGCAGCTGAACGAGAACATCGGCGCAGCGCTCGAGGAGATCGTCCGCCTCAAGCCGTCGAGCTCGAAGGGCCGTTACATCCAGAAGGGTGCGGTGTCGACCACGTTCGGCCCCGGCATCCCGCTGGACGTCAACTCCATCTGAGTCTGACTCTCTTGAAACGCCCCCGGGTCCGCCCGGGGGCGTTTCTGCGTCCCGGACCGGCGAAACGAAACGTCATCGGATGCCGGGAACCGCCGCGTGCCACGTACTGTGGGGGAGTTCCCGCGACGGTCGCGTAAACTCGCACCGCGCTTCACACCCCAGGAGGGTTCATGTCCCGTCGTCTCATCGCCGTCACCGCACTCGTCGTCGCCGCTGCAGCCCTGACCGCCTGCAGCGGCTCGAGCACGCCTGAAAGCACGTCGGGCAGCGGTGAGAGCTCCGCGAGTTCGGAGTACGGTCTCGCGAAGGACGGCACGCTCACGGTCGGAACAGAGGGCACGTATCGCCCGTTCAGCTTTCACGCCGACAACGGCGCCGGCGAGCTGACCGGATACGACGTCGAGATCATCGAAGCCGTCGCCGACAAGCTCGGCCTTGACGTCAAGTTCGAAGAGACCCAGTGGGATGCGATCTTCGCCGGCCTCGACGCCGGACGCTTCGACGTGATCGCCAACCAGGTCACGATCAACGACGAGCGCGAGGCGAAGTACCTCTTCAGTGCGCCGTACACCGTCTCTCCTGGTGTGATCGTGGTCGCTGAGGACGATGACTCGATCTCGTCGTTCGCCGACCTCGAAGGCAAGACCACCGCGCAGTCGCTCACCAGCAACTGGAACGACCTGGCCACCGAGTCCGGCGCCAAGGTCGAGGGCGTCGAGGGCTGGGCCCAGGCCGTCGAGCTTCTGCGTCAGGGCCGTGTCGATGCGACCATCAACGACAAGCTGACCTTCCTCGACTACGAGACGACCAACAGCCCTACCGGCCTGAAGATCGCGGCCGAGACCGACGACGCGGGCGAGCAGGCATTCGCGTTCACTAAGGACAAGGAAGCGCTCGTCAAGGCCGTGGATGGCGCACTCGAAGAGCTTCGCGCCGACGGAACGCTGGCGGAGATCAGCAAGAAGTACTTCGGCGAAGACGTCTCGCAGTAGTCGATGGAGAGTCCCTGGCAGCTGTTCCTGGACTCGCTCGGGCCGATCGCCTGGGCGGGTCTGACGGCGACCGTGCCGCTTGCGCTGGCATCGTTCTCGCTGGGACTCCTCATTGCCATCGGGATCGCATTGATGCGGATCTCCGTGAACCCGATCCTCTCGGGCATCGCACGGTTCTACATCTCGGTGATCCGCGGTACACCGCTGCTCGTGCAGCTGTTCGTGATCTTCTACGGCATGCCGTCGATCGGGATCACGATCGACCCGTGGCCGAGCGCGATCATCGCGTTGTCGCTCAACGTCGGAGGGTACGGCGCCGAGGTGGTGCGTGCGGCGATCCTCTCGGTCCCGCAAGGACAGTGGGAGGCCGCATACACGGTCGGCATGAACCGCACCCGCACACTCACACGCATCATCCTGCCGCAGGCTGCCCGAGTGTCTGTGCCGCCGCTGTCGAACACGTTCATCTCGCTCGTGAAGGACACTTCGCTCGCGTCACTGATCCTGGTGACGGAACTGTTCAAGGTGGCGCAGCAGATCGCATCGACGACGTACGAGTTCATGGTTCTCTACCTCGCCGCTGCGCTGGTCTACTGGGTGCTGTGCCTGGTGCTCTCTTTCGGCCAGAGCGCACTCGAGAGGAGGCTCGACAGCCGTGTCGCGCACTGACGACGTCACCGAGGCGCTCCTCACCGCCCGTGGCTTGCATAAGAGTTTCGGAGACAACGAGGTGCTCCGCGGCATCGACCTGACGCTGCACCGCGGCGAGGTCGTCGTGCTCATCGGTCCCAGCGGCTCGGGGAAGACGACGGTGCTGCGCGCGCTGAACGGCCTCGAGACGCCGGATGCCGGCACGATCGTCGTCGCTGGTGGGCCGGAGATCGACTTCGCGCCGCAGGCGAAGCCCTCGCCCCGTGTGCAGAAGCAGAAGCGGCTCGCCCTGCGGGACCGTTCCGCGATGGTCTTCCAGCACCACAATCTCTTCCCGCACTTCACCGTCCTCGAGAACGTCATCGAGGGGCCGTGGCGGGTGCAGGGGCGCCCGAAGGCCGAGGTCGTGGCGGAGGCCCTCACGCTGCTCGACCGAGTGGGTCTGGCCGACAAGGCAGATGCCCGTCCGCATCAGCTCTCCGGCGGCCAGCAGCAGCGTGTCGGCATCGTCCGGGCACTCGCGCTCAAGCCCGACCTGCTGCTGTTCGACGAGCCGACGAGCGCGCTCGACCCCGAGCTCGTGGGGGAGGTGCTCCTCGTGATCAAGGAGCTCGCCGACGAGGGATGGACCATGGCGGTGGTGACGCACGAGCTGAGCTTCGCGCGCGAGGCTGCCGATCACGTGCTGTTCATGGACGGCGGTGTCGTGGTGGAGCAGGGACCGCCGGCTGAGCTCTTCAGTGCACCGAAGCATGAGCGCACGCAGCGCTTCCTCACTCGCATCATGCGCCCGCTCGACGGCATCTGACGCGGCTCGCACCTCGCCATCGGCGCGGATCGGTGGCAGGATTCCTCCGTGGGAACCATCGACGACTACCTCGCAGACCTGACCTCCGCCGACCGTGACGCGATCGATCGGGTGTATACGGTCGCCCGGCGGGAAGCACCGGGTGCGGAGCAGGGCAAGGGGTACGGCATGCCGGCACTCGTGTACCGCGGCAAGTCGCTGCTCTCAGTGATGCGGGCCAAGAAGCACATCGGGATCTACCCGTTCAGTCCCGATGCGGTCGCCGCGGTCGCCGCCCTCCTCGACGGGCATCCTGGGGTCAGCGTCGACAAGGGGACCATCCGATTCCAGCCCGAGCATCCGATCCCGAGCGATGTGATCGAGAAACTCGTCCGAACGAGGCTCGCCCAGATCGGTGACGACTGAACCCGATCAGCCGCCCAGCACCGGCAGCACCAGGCTGATCGCGATCGAGACCATGACCACCGCGATCACGGCGTCGAGGATGCGCCAGGATCGCGGAGTGCGCAGCCAGCGTCCGAGATAGCGCGCGCCGAAGCCCAGCGCCGTGAACCACAGGAGGCTGGCGGCGATCGCCCCGGCGGCGAACAGCCACCGCTCGTCGCCGTGAGTGGCAGCGATCGAGCCGAGCATCAGCACCGTGTCGAGGTACACATGCGGGTTGAGCCAGGTGAGCGCGAGCGTGGTCAGGATCACGGGAGCGAGCCGGGTGGCGGTGAGCGTCGTCGTCGCGCCATCGGCGGTCAGAGATCCTGATGCCGTGGCATCTGCGGAGTCGAGGCCCAGCTCCTCGCCGCCTCGCCAGGCGCGGCGGGCGGCCAGGATGCCGTAGGTGAGGAGGAACAGAGCCCCTGCCCATCGCGCCACCACGACGAGCCAGGGCGCGGCCGAGAGGACGAAACCGAGTCCGGCGACGCCGGCCGCGATCAGAGCGGCATCGGAGAGGGCGCAGATGAGGACGACGGCGAGGACGTGTTCGCGGCGGATCCCCTGACGCAGGACGAAGACATTCTGCGCGCCGATCGCGACGATGAGGGAGAAGCCGAGTCCGAGGCCGGCGAGGACGGTGAGCATGCATCCAGCCTAGGAATCGACGAACATGATGAGAAGCGAAGATTCCTACCGAACCATTAGCATCGCTAATGTGAGAATCGATCCGGAGCTGGCGTCCACACTCGCAGCGATCGTCGACGAGGGCACCCTCGACGCGGCATCACGTCGCCTGCAGATCACCCCGTCGGCCGTGAGCCAGCGGCTGAAGACGCTGGAACAGCAGCTCGGACGAATCCTGATCGTTCGGACCAAGCCCGCTCGCCTGACGGAGGCGGGAGAGGCGGTCGTGCGCCTTGCGCGGCAGGTCGCCCTGCTCGAGCATGACGCCCTCGTCGGCGTGGGAATCGACGAAGACGGCGGAGCGCGACGGATCAGCATCCCTCTGGCAGTGAACGCCGACTCGATGGCGACGTGGTTCCTCGCCCCGCTCGCGAGGCTCTCCGCCGAGCACGACATAGATTTCGACCTGCACCGCGACGACCAGAACTTCACCGCGCGTCTTCTCGAGTCCGGCACCGTGATGGCGGCAGTCACGAGCGAGGAGTCGCCGGTCACCGGATGCTCGGTGTCACCGCTGGGTGTGCTCGAGTATCGGGCGATGGCGGAAGCGGGTTTCGCAGCGCGCTGGTTCTCAGAAGGAGTGACGACGAGCGCGTTGGCTGCAGCACCTTTCGTCGACTTCGATCGACGGGACACGCTGCAGCACGAATGGCTCGGAGCGATGTCGGTCGGGCAGCAGGGAGTGCCGCGGCACTACGTACCCGCATCCCATGACTACGCCCTCGCTGTCGGACTCGGCTTGGGGTGGGGGATGCTGCCGCTTCTGCAGGAAGCGCGAGGGCTGGTCCCGCTGGGGGGCCCGACCCTTCGGGTGCAGCTCTACTGGCAGCAGTGGAACCTGCGCTCGGAGCTGCTGGACACCATCGCTGCGGAGATATCGGACGAGGCGCGTCGCGTGCTCGGCGGAGCGCCCGTCACTCGCTCGGGGTCGAACCAGGCGTCACCCCGGAGCCGAGGGCGTGCAGCAGCCGGGTGAGGTTGCCGATGTCGGTGAGGCTCCAGTCCTCGAGCGTGCGCAGCAGCATGCCCTCCTGCGGCAGGCGGGCCGCGGCCAGCCGCTCCGCGCCGAGCGGAGTGAGCTGCAGCAGGAAGGAGCGCCCGTCTGAGGGATCGGCCGAGCGCACGACCAATCCGAGCTCCTCCAGCTCGCGCACCGTTCGGCTGACCTGGCCCTTGTCCATGAGCATGCGTTCGGAGAGCGTCGAGACCGTCACGCGTTCGCACCGTGCGATGGTGGTGAAGATCTTGTAGGCGCCGGGCAGCAGCCCAGGGCTCACCCGGTTCGCGTTCTCGGTGATCACGCGTCGAAAATGCGTGATCAGCTCGCTGAACTCCGCCTCGAGGGCGCGGACCGCTTCGGCCCGCGCCTCCGGGGTGTCTGCGCGGTGTTCAGCGGCGGA
>JBOGEI010000226.1:0-5642 GCA_050701935.1 Microbacterium sp. | reverse complement strand
GCACCGACGGGTCCATCATGAGGGCGCGCGACATGGCCACCATCTGCCGCTCGCCGCCGGAGAGGGAGCCGGCGCGCTGCTTGAGGCGCTTGCCCAGCTCGGCGAAGATGCCGGTGACGAACTCGAGCCGCTCGGGGTAGATCTTGGGGTTCTGATAGAGCCCCATCTGCAGGTTCTCCTCGATCGAAAGCGAGGGGAAGACGTTGTTCGTCTGCGGCACGAAGGCGACTCCACGCCGGACGAGCTTGTCGGCTTTCAACCCGACGATGCTCTCTCCCTTCACCGTGATATCGCCGCTTCGCACGTTGACCAGTCCGAAGATCGCCTTGAGGAGAGTCGACTTGCCGGCGCCGTTCGGCCCGATGATGCCGATCAGCTCACCCTGGCGGGCGACGAGGTTCGCGCCGTTGAGGATGTTCACACCGGGCAGGTACCCGGCATGGACATCCTTCAGCTCGACCACGACGTCGTCGGGCGATGCGGCCTGTGGTGCGTTCGTCGGCGATTCCGCGCTCATGCGGCGCCCTTCCCGTCGGTGCCGGAGTCCTTGTCGCTCGCTTCGAGCTCGGCCTCGGCTTCTGCTTCGATCTTCTCGCGGAGGCGGATGGCGGTGGCGTCCTCGAGCACGGGGATACGTCCGGTGACGGCTCCCAGGTCGAGATCCTGGTGCGCGCCCAGGTAGGCGTCGACGACCGCTGGATTCTCCATGACCTCGTCGGGAGGACCCTCCGCGACGACGCGTCCTTCGGCCATCACGATCACCCAGTCGGCGATGTGGCGGACCATGTGCATGTCGTGCTCGACGAACAGGACGGTCATCCCCTGCTCCTTCAGGTCGAGGATGTGGTCGAGCAACGACTGGGTCAGGGCGGGGTTGACACCTGCCATCGGCTCATCGAGCATCACCAGGGTCGGATCGCTCATCAGCGCCCGCGCCATCTCGAGGAGCTTTCGCTGACCGCCGGAGAGCGACGCGGCGAAGTCCTTCTCCTTGGCGTCGAGCTTGAAGCGAGTGAGCAGCTCTCGCGCCTTGCCCTCGATCTCGGTGTCCTGCGCACGCCACAGGAACGGGAACAGGCTGGACCAGAAGCCTTCGCCGCGCTGGTGGGGAGCACCGAGCTTCATGTTCTCGAGGACCGTGAGCAGCGAGAGCGATTTGGTCAGCTGGAAGGTGCGGACCTGCCCCATCCTGGCGACTTTGAAGGAGGGGACGCCCGAGAGGCTCGTGCCGTCGAACGACCAGGTGCCGCTGTTGGGCTTGTCGAATCCGCAGAGCAGGTTGAAGAGAGTGGTCTTCCCCGCTCCGTTCGGGCCGATCAGCGCGGTGATGGCTCCTCGAGGCACTTCGAGATGGTCGACGTCGACCGCGGTCAGACCGCCGAAGCGACGCTGGACGGCATCGACGATGAGGATCGGATCGACCTTGGCGACGCCCGGCTTCACCTCGCCTTTCGTGAGGCCGGTCGTCTTCGGGCGTCGGATGCTTCCCGTCGCCGGTGCGGCGGTCGCCGTCGGTTCGTCGGACGCGGGGACCGATTCTGGGGTCAGGTCACTTGACAAAGGTCATCTCCCTCTTGTCGCCGAGGATGCCCTGTGGGCGGAAGATCACGAGCAGCATGAGCGCGATGCCGACGAAGACGAACACCAGCGTCGATGCCTGGCTGTCCGACATCGGAAGCAGGCCCGCTTTCGCCATCGAGGGGAGCAGGTTGGCCATGAAGGCGAACACCACCCAGAAGAGCACGGCTCCGAGCGTGGGGCCGAACACCGTGGCCGCGCCGCCCAGAAGGAGGATCGTCCACAGGAAGAACGTCAACGACGTCGAGTAGCTGCCGGGGACGACCGCAGAGGGCAGGACGAAGATGATCCCGCCCGCGGCGCCGATCACACCACCCACGACGAGCGCCTGCATCTTGTAGGCGAAGACGTTCTTGCCGAGCGAGCGCACAGCGTCCTCGTCTTCACGGATGCCCTTGAGCACTCGCCCCCACGGGCTGCGCATCAGCGCCCAGACGAGCAGGATGGCCGCGGCGAGGACGATCACCCCGAACACGCGGTTCCAGAGGTCATTCGCGCTGTACATCCAAGGCCCGAACCCGTAGGTGCCAGGGGGGATGGGGTTCGCGTCGCGGAAGCCGCCGTTGTACTGCGCGAGCCCGTCGGCCGAGTTCGTGAACTCGTCGAAGAGCTGCGTCGTGAACAGCAGCCTCACGATCTCACCGGCGGCGATCGTCGCGATGGCGAGATAGTCGGCACGCAGCCGCAGCGTCGGGATGCCGAGCAGGACGGCGAAGAACGCGCCTCCCAGCAAGCCGATGAGCATGCCGATCCACCAGGGCAGGCCGAAGCTCAGCACGGAGATGGCATAGCCGTAGCCGCCGATCGCCATGAACGCGGCCATGCCGAAGTTGAGCAGACCGGCGTATCCGAAGTGCACGGCGAGTCCGGTCGCTGCGAGCGCGTAGGCGATGGTGACCGGGCTGAAGAGGTAGACGGCCGTGTTGGAGAAGATGCTTCCGAAGTCCATGGCGATCAGCCCAACCTTTCCCTGCGTCCGAGCAGACCCTGCGGTCTCACGAGGAGGATGACGATGAGCACGACGAGCGCGCTCGCGTACTTCAGGTCCGACGGGATCCACAGCGTCGAGACCTCGACCGCGATACCGACGATGAGCGAGCCGACGAGAGCGCCGAAGGCTGTGCCGAGGCCGCCGAGCGTGATGGCGGCGAAGATCAGCAGCAGCATCTGCATGCCCATGTCCCACTTCACGCCAGGACGGAAGTAGCCCCAGAGTACGCCGGAGATCGCGGCGAGCGTGCCGGCGAGGATCCAGACGTAGCGGATGACCCTGTCGACGTCGATTCCGGATGCTGCAGCGAGCTGCGGGTTGTCGGAGATCGCGCGGGTCGCCTTGCCGATACGGGTTCGCGTGAGGAAGAAGGCGACAGCGACGATGACCACGATGCTCACGCTCATGGCGATGATGTCGATGTAGGACAGCGAGATCGGTCCGAACTGGATGGGCGTCGGACTGGCGCCAGGCAGTTGGTACGTGCCGCCGCCGATCATGAACTGGAAGACGTACCGCAGCGCGAGCGAGAGCCCGATGCTGACGATCATCAGCTGCACCACTCCGAGCCCCCGCCTTCGGAGCGGACGCCAGAGGCCCGCATCCAGTGCCCAGCCGAACAGCCCACCGCCGATCACGGCCGCGGCGATTCCGACCCACAGAGGGAGGTGCCAGAAGGTCGTCGTCACGAGGGCGACCAATCCACCCCACGTGACCATCTCGGCGTGGGCGAAGTTCGACAGCCGCGTGGTGCCGTAGATGAGCGCTGCGCCCATCGAGGCGAGTGCCAGCAGCAGGCCGAAGTTCAGGCCGCCGACCAGCCGCGAGAGCAGCTGATCGATGAAGGACACGGTGACCCGCTCGCCCTCGCCGAGGAACAGGTTCATGATCTTGGTGCCGGTGAGACCGAACTCGACCTCGAAGGAGGCCGTCGTGCCCGAGATCGGCTGCGTCCCCGGTGGCAGCAGGGACGCGTCGACGATCACGCCGTCGGGGAGGGTCGACTCGTCGACCGTCAGGGTGTACTTGGCCTTCTCCGGCACGTAGAGACGCCATTTGCCTTCGGCATCGGTCTCGGTCTCGCCCTTGAAGCCCTTGCCGTCGATCGACATGACGACGCCTTCGACAGGTTGGTCATCGAAGGTGACGACACCGGCGAGGTAGAAGTCCGTGACCTCCTGTCCGTCGTCCGTCGTCTCGGCCGAGGCCGATGAGGGGGGCAGGAACACGAACGCGGTGAGCGCCATGAGGATAGCGAGCAGCGCGACCACCAAGGGGCGCTTTCGCTGCACGACGATTGTTGTGGGTCCCACGCAACCTCCACTTTGAGTGCTGTGTCTCTGCGGTGTCGGGTTCGACCGCAGGGATGGACGACGCACTTGAGCGTAATGCGCGATCGGCGATTCGCCTACGGTCCGTGCCAACAGTCCGGTAACGACGGGGTTCTGGGAATGTTCTCGGGCGTGTCTCGCTTAGAATCTTCATACGGGCCGCGGCCCCGCACCGGCCGACGTCGACCACCCCCTCGCACTCGGACATGCGCGACTCGCGCAGAAGGAGAATCCATGGAACAGCACGATCCCTTCGGCTTCGTCGGACTGACGTACGATGACGTGCTGCTGCTCCCCGGGCACACCGACGTCATCCCCAGCGAGGCCGACACGTCTTCGCGGATCACCCGCCGCATCTCGGTCGCCACTCCGCTGCTCTCCAGCGCGATGGACACGGTCACCGAGTCCCGCATGGCGATCGCGATGGCTCGTGAGGGCGGCATCGGCATCCTGCACCGCAACCTCTCCATCGCCGACCAGGCCGCGCACGTCGACCGCGTGAAGCGCAGCGAGTCCGGCATGATCACCGATCCGATCACCACGACGCAGGACGCGACGGTCGAAGAGGTCGACAACCTCTGCGCCAAGTACCGCATCTCCGGTCTTCCGGTCGTCGACGACGAGGGCAAGCTGGTCGGCATCATCACGAACCGCGACATGC
This sequence comes from Microbacterium sp., assembly GCA_050701935.1. Lineage (GTDB taxonomy): Bacteria > Actinomycetota > Actinomycetes > Actinomycetales > Microbacteriaceae > Microbacterium. Next base: position 1,081 of record JBOGEI010000226.1, on the reverse strand, counting down.
GCTTCGTCTCGGGCTTCGAGCGTCAGACGACCTTCGTCAAAGACGTCATGACGAGCGAGAACCTCGTCACGGCTCGGGTCGGCGTCGCGGCGGGCGAGGTCATCGCGCTGTTCGCGAAGCACCGCGTCGAGAAGCTGCCGCTGATCGACGACGAGGGCAAGCTCGCAGGACTCATCACCATCAAGGACTTCGACAAGAGCGAGAAGTATCCGCTCGCCACGAAGGACGATCAGGGTCGACTGCGCGTCGGTGCGGCCATCGGCTTCTTCGGCGACGCGTGGGAGCGTGCAGAGGCGCTGCGCGACGCCGGGGTGGACGTGCTCGTCGTGGACACCGCGAACGGCCAGTCCCAGGGCGTCATCGACCTGGTCCGCCGGCTGAAGGCCGACGCGTCGTTCGAGCACATCGACATCATCGGCGGCAACGTCGCGACCCGCGAAGGCGCGCAGGCACTCGTCGATGCCGGTGTCGACGCGGTCAAGGTGGGCGTCGGCCCCGGATCCATCTGCACCACCCGTGTCGTCGCCGGTGTCGGCGTGCCCCAGGTCACGGCGGTCTACGAGGCATCCCTCGCCGCGCGGCCGGCCGGAGTCCCGGTCATCGCCGACGGCGGTCTGCAGTACTCGGGCGACATCGCCAAGGCGCTGGTCGCCGGTGCCGACGCCGTCATGCTCGGATCTCTCCTGGCCGGCACCGACGAGTCTCCGGGCGAGATCGTCTTCCAGTCCGGCAAGCAGTTCAAGCAGTACCGGGGGATGGGTTCGCTCGGCGCGATGCAGACCCGTGGCAAGCAGACCTCGTACTCCAAGGACCGCTATTTCCAGGCCGACGTCCCCAGCGACGACAAGCTGATCCCCGAGGGCATCGAGGGACAGGTGCCGTACCGCGGACCCCTCGCCGCCGTCGCCTATCAGCTGGTCGGTGGCCTGCGCCAGTCGATGTTCTACGTCGGTGCGCGCACGATCGAAGAGCTCAAGTCGCGCGGCAAGTTCGTGCGCATCACCTCGGCGGGGCTCAAGGAGTCGCACCCGCACGACGTGCAGATCGTGGTCGAGGCTCCGAACTACAAGAAGTAGTCGAC
>JBOGEI010000225.1:0-5765 GCA_050701935.1 Microbacterium sp. | reverse complement strand
CTCGTTCCCCGCGGCATCCGTCGTCTCCGGCGGGCTCGCCAGGCGTCGGCCATCTGGACACAGCGCAAACGAAACAGCGGATGCCGCCGACCTCGGTCCACGCGGCATCCGCTGTCATCCGTCGTCAGCTGAGCTCTCCACCCTCCAGGAGCTCGGTGACGAGGGCTGCGATCGCCGAGCGCTCGGAGCGCGTCAGAGTCACGTGACCGAAGAGGTCGTGGCCCTTCAGCGTCTCGATCACGCTGGCGATGCCGTCGTGCCGGCCGACGCGGAGGTTGTCCCGCTGGCCGACATCGTGGGTGAGGATGACGCGCGAGTTCTGACCCATGCGGCTCAGCACCGTCAGAAGCACGTTGCGTTCGAGCGATTGCGCCTCGTCGACGATCACGAAGGCGTCGTGAAGCGAACGACCGCGGATGTGGGTCAGCGGGAGCACCTCGAGCAGTCCGCGCTCGATGACCTCTTCGACAACGTTTCCGGAGACGACCGAACCCAGGGTGTCGAACACCGCCTGTCCCCAGGGGCCCATCTTCTCGCCCTGGTCACCGGGGAGGTAGCCGAGTTCCTGCCCGCCGACGGCGAACAGAGGCCGGAACACGATGATCTTCTTCTGCTGCTGACGCTCCAGCACCGCCTCGAGGCCCGCGCAGAGCGCCAGCGCCGACTTTCCGGTGCCCGCGCGTCCGCCCAGCGAGACGATGCCGACCTCCTGATCGAGCAGCAGGTCGATCGCGATGCGCTGCTCTGCCGAACGGCCGTGCATGCCGAAGATGTCGCGGTCTCCGCGCACCAGTCGGTACTCGCCGTCACCGGTGACCCGGCCGAGCGCCGAGCCGCGCTCGGAGTGGATGATCAAGCCGGTGTTGACCGGGAGCCCGCGTGCCTCCTCGCTGATGCCGACCTCGCTCTCGTACAGATCGCTGATGTCGTCGCCGGTGAGATCGAGCGTCGAGATGCCGGTCCATCCTGAGTCGACCGCCTGTTCGGCGAGGTACTCCTCAGCGCGCAGGCCGAGAGATGCCGCTTTGACGCGCATGGGGAGGTCCTTCGAGACGATCGTGACGTCTTGTCCATCCTGCGCGAGGTGCATGGCCACCGAGAGGATGCGCGTGTCGTTGTCACTGAGCCTGATTCCCGCCGGGAGAACCGAGGAGTCGGTGTTCGCGAGCTCGACGCGCAGGGTCCCACCCTCACCGACCTCGACCGGGAAATCCAACCGTCCGTGTTCGATGCGCAGGTCGTCGAGGTGACGAAGGGCCTGGCGCGCGAAGTAGCCGATCTCCGGATCGTGACGTTTGCCCTCGAGCTCCGAGATCACGACGACGGGCAGGACGACGGAGTGCTCGGCGAAACGGAAGAACGCCTGCGGATCGCTCAGCAGCACGGAGGTGTCGAGCACATAGGTGCGCAGATCCTGATCTTGATCTGCCGACGACGCTCGCCTCGACGTCTTACGGGTGGACTGCTGCGCGGTGCTGGTGGACTGCTGCGCTGTACGTGTGGTCACGACCCACTCCCGACCCGGGGAATCCCGGCTATTCGAACGAGTCGACCAGGGGGTCACGAGTCGTCAACCTGAGGCCGACTCGATCGGGCTCCTTGCCCGATGCCTAGAACGTACGACCGTGATGGTGCTTAACGTGATTTCGACACGCCAGCTCTTCGTTACGCGCTCGTGAACGTCTCGTTGCCGAATGCCTGCAGGGTCTCGTCGAGGAGCTCGAACGTCGCAGCATCCGTGCCCGCGTGCGGCGCGATCCGGACCGAGGATCCGCGAGCCGTGACGATGATCCCGGCGTTCGCGAGGGCGGCGGCCAGTCGCGCCGGCTCATCCGGGGCGAGGGCGACGATCCCCGCCCGCTGTATGCGATCACGCGGCGAGCTCACCTCGATTCCCTGCCGATCGGCGATCTCGATGACGGTGTCGACGTGCTCGGCGACCCGCTCCTCGATCGAGGCGACACCGGCATCACGCACGTCACGCACCCCGATGGCGAGTCGACCGGCAGCGAGGGTGTCGGGCTGACTGATCGTGAAGGCACGAGCGGATGCGGCGGGCGCCGGCAGCTCATCGACGAAGAGGCCGGCGGCCGTGGTACCGGTGATCCCGGAGAGTACAGGGACGATGCGCTCCCTGGCACGGGACGAGAACCACGCGAACGCGCTGCCGCGACCGGCGCGCAGCCACTTGTAGCCATGACCGACCACGACATCGGCAGCCGCGTAGTCGACGTCGATGACTCCGAAGGACTGGACGGCGTCGACGATGAGCAGACGGTCGGGGCCGATGGCCTCGCGCAGCGCCGCCAGATCCGCCCGGTACCCGGTGCGGAAGTCGACGTGACTCACGGCCAGCGCGACCACCTCGTCATCGAGCGCCTCGGCGATGGCATCAGGGGTCACGCGTCCGTCGTCAGGCGTGATCCACCGCGGGGTCACGACGTGATTCGATGCCGTCGCGGCACGCTCCACCGTCAGACTGACGCTCGGGAACTCCGCAGTGCTCGCGATCACGGCGCCGGACAAGCCGAACAGCGCATGCATGAGGCCGTTGGTCGATGACGGTTGCAGCGTGACGTCATCGGCTTCTCCGCCGAGCAGTTCAGCGACGAGCTCCTGCGCCTGATCGATGCGCTCGGCAACCAGGGAGAGAGAGGAGGGCCGCCCGCTTCCGAGCAGGTCGGCGTCGGCGAAGACCTCTTCTCGGACCGACGGGGACAGCGGACCGAAGGCCGCCCAGTTCAGATAGCCGGACTCGTTGTCGAAGGTGTCGACGTAGTCCTGGAAAGTGCTCACTGCGTCATTGTGGCACGGGGACAGCTGCCGCAGGGCCCCGCTCAGCGACCGTAGCGCCGGTCTCGATCGGCGTAGTCGCGGATCGCGCGCAGGAAGTCGACCTGCCGGAGATCCGGTCCCAACGCCTCGACGAAGTAGAACTCGCTGTGCGCGCTCTGCCAGAGGAGGAAGTCGCTGAGCCGCTGCTCCCCGCTGGTGCGGATGACGAGGTCGGGGTCAGGCTGCCCGCCGGTGTAGAGGTGCTCGCCGATCATCTCGGGAGTCAGGTGCGCGGCGAGATCCTCCAGCGTGCCACCGGACGCCTCGTGCTTGGTGATGATGCTCCGCACCGCGTCGACGATCTCGTTGCGGCCGCCGTAGCCGACGGCGAGATTCACGTGCAGCCCCGTGTGATCCTTGGTGCGCTCCTCGGCATCGGCGAGCACGCGAGCGAGCTCGTCCGGAAGGATGTCGGCACGACCGACATGCTTCACACGCCAGTTCTCCTCCTGGGACACCGCCACGGCGAGTTCGGCGATGATCTCGATCAGGTCGGCCAGCTCAGCGGAGTCGCGTTTTCGCAGGTTGTCGCTGGAGAGAAGATACAGCGACACGACCCGCACGCCCAGCTCGTCGCACCACCCCAGGAACTCGCGCATCTTCGCCGCGCCGGCCCGATGCCCCTCAGCCGGAGTGTCCAATCCGAGCTGGCGCGCCCATCGGCGATTGCCGTCGATCATCATCGCGACATGGTGCGGCACCGTGGCCGGATCGAGGTGGCGGCGCAGCCTGTTGGTGTAGAGCCGATACAGCGGCCCTCGCCCCGGGCTCTCGCGTGACATCACCTCCCTACGCTATCGTGCCGGAGCATTCGGCACCCTGCGCGGACGCCGAGGATATGTGCCCTGTGCGGTATGCGCGTCGGCTTAGAGTGAGCACGTGAGCACTCCCGAGCCCTCCGGCCCCGACGTCCCCCAGCTGCCTCTCCTGGAAGCTGCTGCCGTGGATGCAGCGGTCGACATCAAGCCGACCTGGCGCGGGTGGATCCACGCCGCCACGTTCCCGGTGGCCGTCGTCGCCGGCGTCGTGCTGATCATCGTGGCCGATGGGGGCCCTGCGAAGTGGGCCTCCGCGGTGTTCATGCTCACGTCGATGCTGCTGTTCGGCAACTCTGCGCTGTACCACCGCTTCGATTGGCAGCCGAAGGTGAAGGTGCTGCTGAAGCGCATCGATCACGCCAACATCCTGCTGCTCATCGCCGGCACCTACACCCCGCTCGCCGTCCTGGCGCTGCCCCCGGCGAAGGGCGTGCTGCTTCTCTGCCTGGTGTGGGGCGGAACCCTGGTGGGCATCCTCTTCCGCGTCTTCTGGATCAATGCCCCGCGCTGGCTCTACGTCGCCCTCTACCTGCTGCTCGGCTGGGCTGCGGTGATGTACATCGTCGACCTCATGAACGCGAACTTCGCGATGATGGTGCTCGTGATCGTGGGAGGTCTCCTCTACACGGGCGGCGCGATCGTCTACGCGCTCAAGAAGCCCAATCCCTGGCCCGGCCACTTCGGGTTCCACGAGATCTTCCACGTGTGCACGGTCCTCGCGTTCCTGTGCCACTGGACCGCATGCCTGCTCATCGCGCTGGCGCCGCTTTCACCTTCACTGGGCGCACCGTAAGAGCCGGTCAGCGAGCGGATTCGTCCCCGTCGACGTCGGGAGCCGCAGAACCGTCGGACGTCGGCGCACTCGTTCCGGAGGCGGAGGTGTCGCCCTCGGCCCGCGCAGCCTGTTCGGCATCGAGCTCGTCGCGAACCTCTTCGCGGTACCGGACACGACGGATGCGGCGATTCATGTCCCAGATCAGCAGGATCACTGCGATCACGACCACGACGATGGCGGCGAAGCCGACGAACCCCGGAGTGACGGACACCGGGTCGACGGTCATGCTCGGTGTCGGCATCGGGGTCTCGGACAGAACGAGCATGAATCGACCTTTCGTACGCAGGTCGCATAACCTGGTAACACCAGCCTAACGACCGGGAAGACCCACCTGTGACGACCGCACGAGAGCTCGACGAACGCTATGGCCGCACCCGACGACGGCGGACGCCGTGGATCATCGGCGGCGCAGTGGCACTGCTGGTCGTCGGTGCCTTCAGCTGGATGACCGTCGCCCAGTCGATGGCCTCTGTCGACGCCGATGATCTGGGCTTCGAGCTCGTCGATGAGCACTCCGTGAACATCAGCTTTCAGGTCACCGGCGTGCAGGGCAAGAACGTCGTCTGCGCCGTCGAAGCACTCGACGAGGAGTTCGGCGTCGTCGGCTGGAAGATCGTCGAGATCGAGGCCGGAGACAGCCACTCGCAGGCGCGGTCGGTGACCATCCCGACCGTCGCAGAGGCCACCACAGGTTTGGTGAACGCCTGCTGGGTCGCTTAGACTCGTGCCAGACAGACGACGCCCTGGCACCGTGCCAGGGCGTCTTGGCATATCCCCCGCAGCACGTCGGAGGGATCCCGAAAGAAGGAGCTTCGTCATGTCCACCGACGCTCAGGTTCCCTTCCTCACGCAGGAAGCGTATGACCGGCTCGTCGCCGAGCTGGAGCACTTGTCCACCTTCGGTCGCGACGAGATCGCCAAGCGCATCGAAGCGGCTCGCGAAGAGGGCGACCTCAAGGAGAACGGCGGCTACCACGCCGCGAAGGACGAGCAGGGCAAGCAGGAGGCCCGCATCCGCACGCTCGAGGGGCTTCTGAAGACCGCGAAGGTCGGCGAGGCTCCGGCCAGCCGTGGCATCGTCGAGCCCGGCACCGTCGTCACCGCTCTGGTCGCCGGTGGCGAAGAGGTCTTCCTCCTCGGCAGCCGTGAGATCGCCGCAGGCAGCGACCACGACGTGTACAGCGAAGCCAGCCCTCTCGGTAAGGCCATTCTCGGCCTCAAGGTCGGCGAGAAGTCTTCCTATGAGGCCCCGAACGGTCGTTCGATCAGCGTCGAGA
>JBOGEI010000224.1:0-5794 GCA_050701935.1 Microbacterium sp. | reverse complement strand
TCGTACCTCAGTACGACGCCCCTCCGCAGTGGGCACTTCGGGCCGACGCGACGAGGATGCTCTCGCTCATACCGTCTCCCTGTGCCCACCGAACACACCGCCCCTCACCCTGCCGGAACCGCTCTTCGCATCATCGCCTCGATCGGCGGGAGCGTGCTCGTCGCCGTCGCGCTGACCATCATCTGGGTCGCCCGGTTGAGCATCGACCGGGTGCTGTACGTGAGCGGGCTCGGCGCTGACGGGGAACCCACCGCCGGATGGTTCGAGCTCGCGCTGCTGCTCCTCGTCGCCGGTGGCTTCGCGGTGGCCTGGGCCGCGCGCGGGCTGCGCTCGACGGTGCCGTGGCTGAGTGTCTGGTCGCCGTCGTTCTCGGTGGCGATCGCGTCATCGATGTTCCTGGTGGCATCGCAGGTTCCGTGTACGACCGGGTGCCCGCTGCCGGTGGGGCCCGCGTTCACCTGGCAGGACCTGGTGCACACGACGGTCGCCGTGCTCGCCTTCGCCCTGGCCGCCTTTGCGATGCTCCAGGTGTCGTTCGTCGAAGGCCATCGGACGTTGCGCATCCTCTCCCTGGGAGCCGGAATCTCGACCGCAGTGATCGCCGGGGCCGGTGGCATCCTCTCTCTTGTGCAGTTCCGCACCGACATCGGGAGCATGCTCGAGCTGGTCGCGACCACGATCGGGATGGGATGGCTCGCGATCCTCGGAGTGCACACGGCGTTCACCGAGCGGCGGCGTGCGGTGCGCAGGCGTACGTGGGTACCGGTCTCGCAGACGATCGCGGTCCACAGGCCGGCCGCCCGCCACACCGCCACGGGATCGCGCGTCGCCGTCTCGAGCTGAGGCTCCGAGACGTGCGGTGCGTAGAGTCGTCCCATGCCAGAGCCAGCATTCGTCGCAGATGGCGCGGCACGTGCGGTGGACCTGCCACGCCCGCCGGGGCGAGTGCGGCGCTTCTGGGGGCGGCATCCTTGGCTCTTCGACGGGTTGCTCGCCTCCGGCTATCTCCTGCTGAACACGCTCGGGGCGCTGATCATGCCTCTTCTCACGGACGTCTGGACACCAGTCGTGCCGATCGTGGTCTCGCTGATCTTCGGTGTCGTCGCCGCCGGCGCATTGCTCCTCCGTCGGCATCGCCCGTGGCTCACTTTCGCCGTCTTCGGGGCCTTCGGAGTCGTCGCGCTCGTGTCGGAGACCATGACGGAGCCTCTGGGAATCGCGCTGGCTCTATACGCGCTCTTCGTCTACCGTTCGAATCGCAGCGGATGGATCGCGTTCGGCGCGACCGTGGTGGTCGGGTTCTTCGTTCCTCCCGTCCTGGAGTGGTTGCGACGTGGCGATCAGGAGAACGCCCTCGTGTCGGTGCCGGGGAGCCTGCTGTTCCTCGTGGTGATGCTGACCGCTGCTCTCCTCGGGGTCACCGTGGGTGACCGGCGCCGTTACATCGGGGCGATCCTAGACCGCGCCAATCAGCTCGCGCGCGAACGCGACCAGCAGGCGCGCATCGCGACCCTGGCCGAGCGTGCCAGGATCACCCGCGAGATCCACGATGTCGTGGCGCACAGCGTCTCGGTCATGGTGTCGCTCGCCGATGGTGCGAGTGCCCTCGCGGAGAAGGATCCCCAGCGTTCGCGCAGCGCCATCCAGGAGATCGGCGAGGTCGGTCGGCAGTCGCTCGTGGAGATGAGGCAGCTCTTGGGCGCGCTGGGCGATGACAGTGCGGATGGCGAGGAGCAGACCCCACTGCGTCCCAACCCAGGACTGAACGAGCTGACTGCGCTGGTCGAGACCTTCCGCACCGCCGGGCTGCCGGTCACGGTGCGAACGCACGGATCCGCGCCGTCGTCTCCGGCTCTGCAGAACACGATCCACCGCATCGTGCAGGAAGCACTCACGAACGTGCTGCGCTACGCGAAGGATCCGCGTGAGGTGCTCGTGGACCTCGACTTCGGTGGCGACATCCTCGTGATCGAAATCACCGACGACGGGCGGCAGGGGCCACCCGCCGTCTCAGTCGGTTCGGGCCGCGGACTCGTCGGCGTGCGCGAGCGGGCGCGCCTCGCAGGTGGCATCGCAGAAGCAGGTCCGCTGCCGGGCGGCGGATGGCGCGTGCGCGTGGAGATCCCCGAACAGGAGGAACAGGGATGACCGAGGAACGAATCCGGCTGCTCATCGTCGACGACCACGAGCTGATCCGTCGCGGCATGCGGATGGTGCTCGACGCCGAAGACGACATGCAGGTGGTGGGCGAGGCGGTCTCGGGTGCCGAGGCCGTGCACCTGGCCGGAGATCTGCGCCCCGATGTGATCCTGATGGACATCCGGATGCCGGAGATGGACGGCATCGAGGCGACCAGGCGCATCGTCAGGAGCACCCCGTCGAGCCGGGTGCTGGTGCTCACGACCTTCGACCTCGACGAGTACGCGTTCGGGAGCCTCCGCGCCGGGGCGAGCGGATTCCTGTTGAAGAACACCCCGCCGGCGCAGCTGACCGCCGCGATCAGGGCGATCGCCGCCGGCGATGCCCTCGTCTCGCCGCGCGTCACCCGATCGATGCTCGACCTCTTCGCCACGCGCCTGCCCCGGCAGTCGGAGACCGACGATTCGAGGCTGAGCGTGCTGACCGAGCGGGAGCGCGATGTGCTCCTCGCCATCGCGAAGGGCTACAACAACACCGAGATCGGCGAGAGCCTGTTCGTGTCGGAGTCGACGGTGAAGACCCACGTCGGCCGCATCCTGCTCAAGCTCGACCTCCGCGACCGTGTGCAGGCCGTCATCCTCGCCTACGAGGTCGGACTCGTCTGACGACCCTGGTCTGACAGGGCCGGTCTGACGCCGTCGGGCGCCGAGGATTCGTTCCCCGGCGCCCGACGCGTCGGCCGATCGAACTCACCGCCCCAGCGAGACCTCCTGCAGCGCACCTTCGGCATCGATCTCGAGTGTCAGATCGAGATCGAGCCGCCGCAGGAACGCGTCATCGTGACTCACTACGAGCACGGCACCGCGGTAGGCGCGCAACGCCTCGACGAGCTGGTCGACCGTGTCGAGGTCGAGGTTGTTCGTCGGCTCGTCGAGCACCACGAGGTGGGGTGCGGGGTCGGCGAGCAGCAGCTTCGCCAGGGCGACACGGAACCGCTCGCCGCCGGAGAGGGCCGCGACCGGACGCTCCGCGGTGGCCCCTCGGATGAGGAACCGGGCGAGCCGGTTGCGCAGTTCCTTCTCCGGGACATGCGGTGCCGCGACGGCGATGTTCTCGAACACCGATCGCTCCTCGTCGAGGCCGTCGACCCGCTGCGGCAGGTAGCCGATCAGGTCGGTATGGGCCTCGGCATGAAGCGACGGCCGTGCCGTGCTCAAGACCGCCGTCCCGGCTCCTTCCAGAGCGGGTTGCATGACCAACCGCTCCAGCAGGGTGGTCTTGCCTGCGCCGTTCCGGCCGATCAGCGCGACGCGCTCCGGCCCTTGAATCACCCAGGCCCGTTCGTGGTCGCCGACCGTGGCGATGCGTCTGCTGCGTGACACCTGCGGGTCTGGCAGCTCGATCTTCATCGAGGCATCCGAACGCACACGGCGCCCGGCCTCGTCGAGGATCGAGCGCGCGGCATCCTCCTTCGCTCCGACCTCGGTGCGCAGCTTTCCCGCCGACACCTCGGCCGCCATCTTCCGGCCGTGCGCGACGATCTTGGGAACCCGCTTCTCGAGCTCCGCCTTCTTCGCGGTGCGGGTGCGGTGGGCGAGCTTCACCTCGGCCTCTATTCGCTGACGCTTCTCCTTGCGGAGCGCCTGGGCGGCGGTGACCTCGGCCTGCTTCGCAGCATCCTGCTCGGCATCCAGCCACGCGCGCCACTGCGAGTACGGTCCGCCGAACACGCTCAGCGTCTGGGCGTAGAGCTCTGCGGTGTCGTCCATCAGCTCGAGCAACGACAGGTCGTGACTGACGACGATGAGCGTGCCTTTCCAGGCCCGCACCATCGCCGCGAGCTTCGCCCTGGCATCGCGATCGAGGTTGTTGGTCGGCTCGTCGAGGAGCGTGATCGGGGCACGACGCAGACGGATGCCGGCGATCGCGACGAGCACCGATTCTCCTCCCGACAGTTCGCCGACCCTGCGGTCGAGGAACTCCGGGTCGAGCCCGGCTTCGGCCAGCGACGCCTCTGCGCGCGCCTCGATGTCCCAGTCGTCGCCGACGGCATCGAAGTGCGCGGGGTCGACGTCGCCCGCGGCGATGGCCCGGACGGAATCGAGTGCCGCGGACACACCGAGGAGATCTGCGACCCGACGGTCGACGTCGAGTGTCAGCTGCTGCGGAAGGTAGGCGACCTCACCGGATGCCGTGACGACGCCCGAGGTCGGTTCGAGCTCGCCGGCCATCAGTCGCAGCAGCGTGGACTTGCCGGCGCCGTTGCGTCCGACGAGGCCGGTGCGTCCGGAGCCGAATGCTCCCGAGACGCCGTCGAGCGCGACCGAGCCGTCGGGCCACGTGAAGGTGAGTCGGTCGAGCACGACCGCCGAATGAAGCGTGGTGGGGGTTGACATGAGTGTCTCCTGTCGAGTGCGAGGGTGCACTGACACCGAGCCCCTGCCGGGACGTGACACGCGTCACAGGATGTGCAGGAGTGGGTCTGCCGTGGAGTCGGCGATCGTCGGGTCAGCGCGCGGAAAGAAGAGCGCGGAGGCGACGGATCAGATCAAAGGACTTCCAGACACGGCGGACAGGACTCCCCGACGATACCCGGGCGTGTCGGCGTTGCGCAACTCCCGGGCGTGTCGCGGCGTGGTCGCGTGGAGGATGCCGCTGCACCGACATGCCCTTACCGTGGAGACATGGCAGATCAGAACCCGAGCCCGCAGGAGTCGCGGTCGCGCATGGGACTGGGTATCGGGCTCGCCCTCGGCATGGCGATCGGTGCCTCCCTCGGCGCCGCCCTGCAGAACTGGGCGCTCGGCATCGGGATCGGGCTGGCGATCGGCGTCGCACTCTCCGTCGCCATCACGTCGGTCGGCGGCTCGCGACGCAAGGCCGAGGGAGAGGCTGAAGAATCCGCGGACCCGAGGGATGGTGTTCGCGGAGGGGACCGCGACGCGGCCGCGCCCGAGCGCTGATCAGCTCTCGGTGATCCCGTCGAGCCACTTCGTGAGGAAGCGGTGCACGTCGACCAGCTCCTCCTCGGAGATGCTGTGGGTGAGGCCGGTGTACACCCGGCCGGACAGCTCGACATGCGCGGGAAGCCATTGCGCCGTATGCGCGATCAGCCCGGGCGGGATGACGTCGTCGTGCGTGCCGCGCCCCCAGAACACGGCGGGCCGCCGTTCGGCCAGGGCCTCGTCGTCGGGCAGTTCACCGGGTGCCGCGTAGCCGCTCAGCGCCACGACCGCCCCGAACCGCTCCGGTGCCAGCCGCAGCGCCTGCAGCGACACCGCCGCACCCTGCGAGAAGCCGAGCAGTGCGACCGAGGGGGCATCGCCCACCGCGGTGTCGAGCCAGTCGAGGAAGGCTTCCGCTGCTGCGGTCACCGCTTCGGGACTGCGGCCCTCGAGGCCTTCGATCGGGTACCACGAGCGCCCCGGCATCGGCCACGGCGGTGCGAGGGGAGCGGCCACGGACGCCACGGCGATGCCCTCCGGGAGGTAGGGGACGAGCCCGAACAGGTCGTGCTCGTCGGCCCCGTAGCCGTGCAGCAGCACGAGCAGCGGCAGCCGCCCGCGGTCGGGGGACGACCATCGGGTCGCGGCGGCGTCGATCGTCGGGTTCTCGGTCACACCGTCATCCTGCCAGGCCCCTCCCACACCGCGCC
>JBOGEI010000223.1:0-5826 GCA_050701935.1 Microbacterium sp. | reverse complement strand
GAGCGTCCCGGAGAATGCTCCGGTCGTCGCCTCGGCGACGGCGATCCGCCCCGATGCCCGGGTGAACGCATGGCGACGATCGGTGCCGTACTGCGCGATCACGCTGTCGAGAGTCGTGAGGTTCCAGGCACCGGTCGTGGTCCAGGTGTCCTGCTCGAACCCGTCGAACCAGAGCAGCTGCTCGGTCGTCGACGAGTCCGGGTCGCCGGCGGCGAGCACGGTGATCTCGAGCGCGGTCGAGACGATTCCCGCTCCGGCGAGCGACAGCGGCACGTATCCGGCGGCGAGGTCGCCGGGCAGCACGACGGCGAACGACGTCTCGCCCGCCGCATCGGCGACGGGGATGCCGGGGACCGCGGCCGAGGAATCCCCCAGCTTCGCCGTCAGCTGCTGACCGGGACGCAGTCCGCCGACCTTGACCGGCACCGTCGCCCCCGCCTTCGCGACGGGTTTGGCGGCAGAGAGGATGCGCGGCGTCGAGTCGGCAGGCGGTGCCTCACTGATCTGCACGTCGTCGATCATCCAGAACCAGTTGTTGCTGCTCTCGGCATACGACCACCCGACCGTCACGGTGTCGGCTCCCACAGGGACGGGGACCGAGACGGAGACCTGCTCGTCGAGCCGGTTGCGGTCGAACGACTCGACGACCACAGGCGCACCGCCGTCGAACCGTGCGACCAGCTGCGCGGTCTGCGGGGCCTGACCCTGCTTGTAGTGGCTGTCGAACGTCACCCGGACCGCGCCGTCCTGGCTCTGCAGGTCGACTGCCGGGGCCCAGAGCACCGAGCTGAAGCGCCCCTGGGTGGGGCGGTTGGAGTCGGAGTGCACGACCGCGGTCATGCCGTCGGCGCGCGAGAAGGATCCGCGATCGCCGCTGTTGCCCCAGACCGACACGACTTCTGCGGGGGTATGGAACGACCAGCCCTGCCAGTCGGCACGCATCCCGGTGATGTTCGTGTTTTCGACGGCCCACCCGGTCGGAGGTGCCGCCGGTGTCGCCCCGGTGAAGCCTTCGGTCAACGGGGCTGCGGCGGCGAAGGCGGGCGTCGCCGCACCGCCGACGAGCAGGGCGAGGGTGCAGGTGACCGCGAGGGCACCGATACCGCGTCTGGTTCTCATGTCTCTTCCTTGGAGTTGGTCGACCGCCGATGTCGGCGGACGCAGGGTGGAGGAATTCGGGATCACTTCCGAGCATGTGGAGAGAAAGTAGTCATGACAACTTTTTCCCGTGATATTCGCCGATTGTTCACTGAACTGCGGCAGAGTGAACATGTGCCGCTCGCCATGAAGGCGAGAAGTCACGACAACAGGAACCGGGAGCAGAGTGAGCAGACCACTGCACGAGCAGCTGTACGACGCGATGCTCGATCGCATCAGGAGCGGCGAATGGCCTGTGGGCGAGAGGGTGCCGAGCGAGCACTCCCTGATCGCCGAGTTCGGCACCTCCCGGGGCCCGATCCGGCAGGCTCTGGCGACGCTCCGCGCCGAGGGCGCGGTCGACGGCGGTCGCGGAGCGCCGCCACGGGTGAGGCGGCTCGTGCCGACGCAGTCGTTCCAGACCTTCGTCTCGTTCACCGACTGGGCGCGGTCGATCGGCCGACGTCCGGGGCAGCGCGTGATCGAGGCGGCTCGCCGCCCTGCCTCCGAGGCGGTCGCCGAGGACCTCGGCGTGGAACCTGCGACCCCCATCGTGGAGATCGTCCGGCTGCGCCTGCTCGATGACGAACCGGCGATGCTCGAACGGTCGGCCTTCCCGTTCACCGTGGGGATGCTGCTGCTGGCCGCCGACCTCGACGCGGGGAGCATCTACCAGGCGATGCAGGAGCACGGATGCGCGCCCGTCCGCGCGCGCCACGTCTTCGACGCCGTACCGGCGGACGACCTCGACGCTGTCGCGCTCGACGTCCCGCCATCGACGCCGCTGCTAAGGGTGCGACGAACAGGATGGGCCGAAGACGGCTCTCTCGTCGAAGTGGCTGACGACCGCTACCTGCCGACGATGGCCAGCTTCGCGGTCGAGAACACCTCAGATGCGCGTTCAGCCCTCACCAGGGAGACCGGCGAGCGCTGAGCATCCGCAGCGCGCGAAATCACGCCCGCCAGCACCCCGAGATGTGATCGTCGACCATCCCGCCCGACTGCATCAGGGCGTACATCGTGGTCGGACCCACGAAGCGGAACCCACGACGACGCAGCTCTTTGCTCAATGCCGTCGACTCGGGGGTGACCGCCGGGACATCGGCGAAGGACGCCGGGCGCACGCCGGACGCCGCCGGCGCGAACGACCACATCAACTCGTCGAGCTCGCCATCGGCCATGCCCCGCACGATTCGTGCGTTGCCGATGGTCGCCTCGATCTTCGCGCGGTTGCGGATGATGCCGGCGTCGGCCATCAGACGCTCGACGTCGGACTCGTCGTACTCGGAGACGATCTCGGGATCGAAGCCCGCGAACACCTCGCGGAACCGCGGTCGCTTGCGCAGGATCGTGATCCACGAGAGACCTGCCTGGAAGCCCTCCAGCGCCATCTTCTCGAACAGCGCGCGGTCGCCGTGCAGCGCGGTGCCCCACTCCTCGTCGTGATAGCGACGGTACTCGTCGTCGTCGCCCACCCAGGCGCAGCGAGCGCGGGCGTCTGGGCCCGTGAGAAGAGAGGTCATCCGCCCAGGCTATCCGCGGCGACCGACATCGCGGCGTGTGCTCAGCGGGGGAGGTACGTGTCGTACGACGAGAGCAGCGGCTGCGAACGCGGGTCGGCCACAGCCGCGGCACCGACAGCGCAGGCCGCGGCGAGCGCAGTGGCTGCCGGGATGCCCGAGGCGAGACCGATCGTGAGGGCTGCGCAGAATGCATCCCCCGCACCGACGGTGTTCTCCACGGCCGTCTTGACCGCGGGAGCCGATGCGACCTCCACGCCGGACTCGAACAACCGCGCGCCGTCCGCGCCGTAGGTCACGGCGACGCGCCTGGCCGTTCGCAGTGCCGGGATCAATGCGTACTCGGTCTCGTTCACGATGATCAGGTCGGCACGCTCCAGAACGGCGTCGGGCAAGTCGCGAGCCGGTGCTGCGTTGACGGCGAGGTACCCCTGCACCTGCTCGGCCAGCGCGACGACGAGGTCCATCGAGATCTCGAGCTGCGCGAGCACGGCTTCGTCGGCGGCGAACACGACACCATCGAGGTCGATCTCGCCGTTCGCTCCCTCGCACACCGCGATCTGGTTCTCGCCCTCGCGGTCGACGACGATCAGGGCGACTCCGGTGGACTGATCTCGAGTCTGGATGCTGGTGGTGTCGACGCCGGCCGCATCGAGCTCGGAACGCATCCAGGTGCCGTCCGCGTCAGTGCCGACAGCCCCGATCATCCGGACCGTCGCGCCGAGCCGCGCGGCGGCTGTCGCCTGGTTGGCTCCCTTGCCCCCCGCCTCGCGGACGAGACGACCTCCACCGACGGTCTCGCCTGCTTGCGGGAGACGGCCGGCGCGGGCGGTGAGATCGACGTTGATGCTGCCGACGATGGTGAGGGGAAGAGATATGGGCACGAGAGCTCGCAATCAGGAGGTGGTCTGTACGACGGAGAGGTGGCCGACCCGGGACGAGACGATGCACTTGGCGAGGTAGACGGGGCGTCCGGCGGTCGTCACGGTCTGTGTGAGGATGAGTACCGGATCGGCGGGCCTGAGCCCGAGGAGCGCTCCGCGTGAGGCGCCGACGACGTTGACGGTGATCTCGCACACTGCCGAGTCGAAGGCGACACCGGCCTGCTCACGCAGGGCGGCGAGCACGCTCGACGACGAGGCGGCGGCCGCCTCGAGCCCGTCGGCGATCTCCTGGCTGATGTCACTGAGGTAGCGCCCGGCCGGCAGATGCTCCTGCAGGATCGCGACCGGTTCGCCGTGCCGCTCGACGACGGCCTCGCGGAACCAGGTGTTGGCGGCGGGATCGAGGGCCAGCTTGCTCGAGGTGAAGTCGGTGGTCGACTGCAGGTCGAAGCTGATGGTGCGAACGACCACGTCGTCTTCGCCGTCGGAGAGAGCCTGTTCCAGGGGACGGAGCTCCTCGAGCCCGACGCGCGGCAGGTCATCGGCGACGAATCGCCCGATGCCGCGTCGCGTGATGATGAGTCCGTCCTCTTCCAGCAGCATCAGCGCCTCGCGCACGACGGTGCGGCTCACGCCGAGTGCGACGCCCAGCTCGGTCTCGCGCGGCAGGGCTGAGCCGAGTTCGAAGACCCCGGAGCGGATGCCGTCTGCGATGCGGGAGTACACCGCCACGCGGAGCGGCTGTCCGACGGTACTCGTCAGGCTGCGACCGAGGAACTGGTCGATCTCCTTCGTCATGCCGATACCCCTTCGTGTTCGCTCGAGCGGGAGCGTCCCTCGTATTCAAGCATGAGAAGACCTCTGTTGACGATGTTAGACCGGAGAGGTATAACATCGTACAAGCCTCACCCGAGGGCATCCATGACGAAGGAGTCTCCGTGCATACCCAGACCATCACTGCATCCCCGGGCGCCTCCGCCCGCGAACCCGTGCGCGGAGGCCGCGCCGTCGGACTGGTCGCGACTCTCATCCTCGGAGTGCTCTCGTTCCAGCTGAACGCAAGCATGATCACACCGGCGCTGCCGGACATCGCAGCGCAGCTCGGTGAGGACATCGGCCAGGTGTCGCAGGTGTCTTCGCTGTTCTTCGTCGCCGGCGCCGTCGGCGGTGTGGTCCTCGGCAGGTGGAGCGACTTCATCGGTCGCAAGCGCGCACTGTTCGTCGTGCTCGGCATCCTCTCCGTCGGCACGCTGCTGTGCCTGTTCGCCCCCAACCTGACCGTCCTGCTCATCGGACGCGTACTGCAAGGCGCGTCCAGCGCCGCGTTCCAGCTCGCCTATGTGATCCTCAGCGAGTCGCTCAGCGCCAAGGTGTTCGGCACGACGCTCGGCATCATCACCGCGGTCAACGGCGGCGTCGGCGGCATCGACGGCTACATCGGTGGGCTGCTGAGCCAGACGTTCGGCTTCCGCTCGATCTTCGTCGTCATCTTCGCCGTCGGCCTCATCGCGATCGTCTGCGTGGCCCTGGTGATCCCGAATTCCACCACCGGCGCCTCCACCGGGAAGATGGACTGGTGGGGCGCCGCCGTTCTCTCGCTCGCCCTGATCAGCGTGACATACTTCGTCTCGTCCGGCCCCAGCGCCGGATGGCTGGCGCCGATCACGCTCCTCTACCTCGCCGGCACCATCGGAGCACTGGTGGCGTTCTGGTTCGTCGAGAAGCGCCGCACCACCCCGCTGATCGCCGTCGAGCACCTGCGCTCCCGCCAGGTGTGGCCAGTGGTCGCGACCACAGTGCTCACGCTGGCCAGCGTGTTCGCCGTCATCAACTTCACGGTCGTGCTGCTCAGCCAGGACACCGCGAACGGATTCGGCCTGGATCCCGCGACCTCGGCGCTGCTCTTCCTCGCACCTCCCGCACTGATCGGCGTGTTCGCCGCGCCGTTGTCGGGCTGGCTCGCCGGCCGCAAGGGGTGGATCCCGATCCTGCGCATCGGCATGATCGCCTGCCTTGCCCTGCTCGTCGTGATCGCGATGATGCCGCAGAGCTTCTGGGTCGTGTTCGCGATGATCGCGCTGCTCGGTGTGACCTACAACGGCATCGTGCTGACCACGATCAACGGCCTCGGCGTCGTGCAGTCCCCCGCCGAGGCTCCAGCCGCGCTCCCCGGACTGAATGGCAGCGCGTTCGGCATCGGTGCAGGTCTCGGCATCGGCATCGTCGCGCCGTTCGCCGCACAGGGAACACCCGGCGGCTACGTCACGGCGCTGTGGATCTCCGTG
>JBOGEI010000222.1:0-5881 GCA_050701935.1 Microbacterium sp. | reverse complement strand
TCGCCTCCCCGACGTGCGCGGCGAGGTCGTGCACGGACTCAAGCGCGGACGAGAGCTGGGTTTCCCCACCGCCAACCTTTCGACCATCGTCGACGCGTTCGTGCCGGCAGACGGCGTCTATGCGGGATGGCTCGTCGATCACGACACCGGGATCCGACACCCGTCGGCGATCTCGGTCGGCACGAATCCGACCTTCGATGACGTCCTCGTGCGGCAGGTGGAGGCGCATGTGCTGGGGGAGACCGGCCTCGATCTGTACGGACACGACGTCACCGTCGAGTTCGTGGAGCGACTGCGGGGCATGGTCGCCTTCGAGGGCATCGACAAGCTGATGGCGCAGATGGGCGCAGACGTCACGGACGCAGCTCGAGTGCTCGGCTCGCCCGCCTGACGATTCCCGCGAGCGACGGCGGTTCCCTCGAACCGCTTCGACGGCTCGGCGTGGACAATCTCCTCGACGTGGGCGCAATGGCATAGACTGGACAGCGGCTCCCGCCGATCATCTCGCGTCTCGCGTGCTCCGGCGGGAAGAAGATCCACTGTTCGTACGGTCCTGGCTCACGTCACACGCGAACAACGAGAACGGCCCACGGCTTCATGGGGAAGCCGGAGCCTTCACGCTCAGGAGGAGCATGCCGACCACGGCAACCGCCGCCACGCGGCGCAAGAAGACATCCCGTCGTGACGACGAGGCACCCCTCATCCCGATCCTCGCGCGCAAGGTGCGTGAGATCGAGGCGAAGTCGCAGCGAGGGAAGCTCGGCCCGACGAACCGGGTGAAGTTCCAGGTGATCGCCTTCCTGGTGCGTGAAGAGCGCGCCAGGGTGAAGGCGGATGCCGAGATCGGCGATCCTGCCCGTGCGGAGCTGCTGAAGCGGCTCGACGGGGTGGCCACGATCCTCGCGAAGACGGCCGCACGCGACACCTCGCTCATCCAGCTTCTCGAGGCCGACCAGGCGACGTCTCCCGTGGCGAAGCGGATGCGCCGGGACTGGCTGCTCGAGTCCGGTGCCGAACTCGCGCCGGAAGAGCTCATCATCGCCGACGCTGCACCCGTGCAGATCTCCATGGTGCCCGCCGCGATCGCCGAACGGCAGGTCACCCCGCCGTCCGTCGAGGCGCGTCAGCTCGCCAACCCCTTCCTCGCCCCGGACCTGACACCGCGCTCGACGGTCACTCCGCGTCGCCGCCTCGACGGCTGGGAGCTCATGGGCCCGCTGTACAAGGCTTTCGAGACGGGAGCCGGTGGATCCGCAGCATCGATGGACCTGCCGCCGGCGCCGGAGTACGACCACCTCTCGCCCAAGGGCCTCGAGGTGATGGTGCATCAGTCCCGGTTCCTCGAGGCTGTCAAGGCGGGTCACCGCAGCTTCCTCCTCGCCGATGAGCCGGGTCTGGGAAAGACCGCGCAGTCGGTGCTCGCCGCCTCGGTCGCCGGGGCCTATCCGCTGCTCGTCGTCGTCCCCAACGTCGTGAAGATGAACTGGGCGCGCGAGGTCGAGCGCTGGACACCGCAGCGTCGCGCGACGGTGATCCAGGGCGACGGCACCGACATCGACGCCTTCGCCGACGTGTTCATCGTGAACTACGAGATCCTCGATCGGCACATGTCGTGGCTCGCCTCGATCGGCCTGCGCGGAATGGTCGTCGACGAGGCGCACTTCATCAAGAACCTCTCGTCGCAGCGATCGCAGAACGTGCTGTCGCTCGCCGCGCAGGTGCGTGAGCGCACGCCGGGACACGATCCCCTGATGCTCGCGCTCACCGGTACGCCGCTGATCAACGACGTTGAGGACTTCGACGCCATCTGGCGGTTCCTCGGCTGGACGACCGGTGAGAAGCCGGGCCCTGAGCTCATGGAGAAGCTCGACGCGACCGGCTTCACTCCGGCCGACAAGGCGTTCTACCCCGAGGCGCGCGATGCCGTCATCTCGATGGGCATCGTCAGACGCAAGAAGAAGGATGTCGCCGCAGACCTGCCCGACAAGCTGATCGCCGATCTTCCGGTGCAGCTCGACGACGAGTTCGGACGCAGCATCCGTCAGGCCGAGCGCGAGCTGGGGGAGCGGCTGGCCGCTCGCTACCGTCGCATCATCGAGGCGCGCGGAGATCGCGGTCTGGCTCCGGGCGAGATCGACGAGGACATCGTGCGTCTCGTCGCCCAGAACGAGCTCGAAGAGTCGAAGGCCGCCGGCACCGGGGGAGACAACGTCTTCACCATGGTCCGGCGCATCGGTCAGGCCAAGGCGCCGCTGGCTGCGGATTACGCGGCCCAGCTGCAGCGCTCGGTCGGCAAGGTCGTCTTCTTCGCGAAGCACATCGACGTCATGGACCAGGCCGAGGCGCATTTCGCGGCCGCGGGCATCCGATCCGTGTCGATTCGAGGCGATCAGACATCCACGTCCCGTCAGCAGGCGATCGACGACTTCAACAGCGATCCCTCGGTCGGAATCGCCGTCTGCTCGCTCACCGCGGCAGGCGTCGGCCTCAATCTGCAGGCGGCCTCGAACGTCGTGCTCGCGGAGCTGTCCTGGACGGCGGCCGAGCAGACCCAGGCGATCGACCGTGTGCACCGTATCGGGCAGGATGAGCCGGTCACCGCATGGCGGATCATCGCCGCGCACACGATCGACACGAAGATCGCAGAGCTGATCGACCAGAAGCAGGGGCTCGCCGCGCGGGCTCTCGACGGAGAAGCGGTCGAGGAGTCGGCGGCGGAGCCCGTGCAGCTCGCGGCGCTCATGCATCTGCTGCGCCAGGCGCTGGGCGCGGCGTAAGCTGCAAGAAGGTCTGTTCTTAACGCGGGATTCGTCCGGAAAACGGGTGCGTTCGGGAAGTTCATCGCTTTCGGTGAATCTGCCTGTCAAGATCGGCGTTTTTCGTCGATCCCGAATGGCGCCCGGGTGCACCGGGGCGCTAGTGTCGATCGAAGGCAGCGTCGCCTGTTCCCCCATCTCCCGAACGTCTGAAGGCACCAGCATGAAGATCGGCATCCTGACGAGCGGCGGCGACTGCCCCGGCCTCAACGCGGTCATCCGCGGCATCGTGCTCAAGGGCACGACTGCTTACGACTTGGAGTTCGTCGGCATCCGCGACGGATGGCGGGGACTCGTGGACGGCGACTTCATGCCGCTGACCCGGCACGAGGTGAAGGGACTGTCGAAGATCGGCGGAACGATCCTCGGCACCAGCCGCACGAACCCCTACGAGGGTGCGCGTGGGGGAGCGGAGAACATCGCCAAGACCCTCTACGGGCACAAGATCGACGGAATCATCGCGATCGGCGGCGAAGGCACGCTCGCTGCGGCTGACCGCCTCGCGAAGGACGGCATCAACGTCATCGGCGTCCCCAAGACGATCGACAACGACTTGCAGGCGACCGACTACTCGTTCGGCTTCGACACCGCGGTGAACATCGCGACCGACGCGATGGATCGGCTGCGGACGACCGGAGACTCGCATCAGCGCTGCATGGTGGCCGAGGTCATGGGCCGCCATGTCGGCTGGATCGCGCTGCATGCCGGGATGGCGGCAGGCGCGCACGTCATCTGCATCCCCGAGGTTCCGATGTCGATCGATGACATCACTGAGCTCGTGACCAGTGCGCACGACCGCGGCCGCGCGCCGCTGGTCGTCGTCTCCGAGGGGTTCAAGCTCCTCGGAATGGACGAGGCATACAGCGACAAGGGCCTCGACGCCTTCAACCGGCCACGCCTCGGTGGCATCGGCGACCAGCTCGCCCCCGAGATCGAGCGCATCACCGGCATCGAGACGCGGGCGACGATCCTCGGGCACATCCAGCGCGGAGGATCCCCGTCGGCCTTCGACCGCGTTCTCGCGACACGACTGGGCCTGCATGCGGCAGACGCGATCGTCGACGGCGCATGGGGCCAGATGGTGGCTATGCAGGGGACCGACATCGTCCGGGTGCCTTTCGCAGACGCGCTCGGCGAGTTGAACACCGTGCCGCGCTACCGCTACGACGAGGCCGCGGCGCTCTTCGGCTGAGCCCGCTCGGCAGGGCTCGGTCCGTCGACCAAGACCTGCTGTCGCACCTCGACGCCGATCTCACGCATGAACGCCTGATGCCGCGCCCACGGGCGCGGCATCAGGGACGAGGCTCAGACCTCGGCGAGGCCCAGCGTGTCGAGGATCCAGGCGAGCTCGAATGCCCGCTCCTTCCACGAGTTGTAGCGACCGCTCACACCACCGTGCCCTGCGACCATCTCGCACTTGAGGAGCACGTCGGATGCTCCGGCCTCTCGCAGGCGTGCGACCCACTTCGCCGGCTCCACGTACAGGACGCGGGTGTCGTTGAGCGAGGTTACCGCGAGGATCCGCGGGTAGTCGACGCCATCGCGCACGTTCTCGTATGGCGTGTACGACTTCATGTAGGCGTAGACGTCCGCGTCGTGGAGCGGATCGCCCCACTCGTCCCACTCGATCACCGTCAACGGCAGCGAGGGGTCGAGGATCGTCGTCAGCGCATCCACGAACGGGACGCCGGCGAGGATGCCAGCGAAGAGCTCGGGCGCGAGGTTCGCCACAGCGCCCATCAGCAGCCCTCCCGCGCTGCCGCCCTCGGCCACCATCCGGTTCGGCGTCGTCACGCCGGCCGCGACCAGATGCCGGCCGCAGGAGACGAAGTCCGTGAAGGTGTTGCGCTTGTTGAGGAGCTTGCCGTCCTCGTACCACTGGCGGCCCATCTCGCCGCCTCCGCGCACGTGCGCCACGGCGAAGATGACGCCCCGGTCCAATTCGGAGAGACGGGCCACCGAGAATCCGGGATCGATCGAGTGCTCGTACGAACCGTAGCCGTACAGGTGCACCGGGCGCGCCTGGGCGCCGGGCTCACCGAACGAGCGCTTCCAGACCAGTGAGATCGGGACCTGAACGCCATCGGACGCGGTCGCCCATTCACGTCGCTGGTCGTACTCCGCCGGGTCGTAGCCGCCCAGTACGGGAACCTGCTTGCGCAGCACCAGCTCGCGGGTGGCGAGGTCGAGGTCGTACACCGTCCCTGGTGTGACGAACGAGGTGTAGCCGAGACGCAGGAACGGGGAATGCCATTCCGGGTTCCCGCTCACCCCGGCCGAGTACAGCGGCTCGGCGAATGCGATCTCATCGACGGCGTCAGTGGCGTAGTCGATGAGGCCCACGCGCTCCAACCCCTCGCTGCGGTACTCCACGGTCGCGAAGTCGCGGAACGCCTCCACACCGAGCAGACGCCTGCCCTGTTCATGTGCGAGCACCACATGGCGCTCGCCCTGCGGGTCGGATGCCGGCACCGAGACGAGCTCGAAGTCGAGCGCCTCGTCGTTGTGCAGCACGAGCAGGCGGTCCTCACCGTCGACGACCGCGTGCTCGATCGAGTACTCGACGCCCTCACGGCGCGGCCAGACCAGACGCGGTTCCGCCGTGAGGTCGCCCGTCAGGTCGACGAGGTACTCCTCACTCGTGATGCTCGAGCCGACGGCGATGACCAGGTATCGGCGGCTGCGGGTGATCCCGGCCCCGAGCCAGAACTTCTCGTCCGGCTCGTGGAAGAGCTTGACGTCTTCCGACACCGGAGTCCCGAGGCGGTGCAGCCACAGGGTGTCGGGGCGCCAGGCCTCGTCGCGGGTCGTGTAGAGCACTCCGGTGCCGTCCGGAGTGAAGAACGAGCCGCCTGTGTTCGGGATTTCGTCGTCGAGGGTCGCGCCCGTGGTGAGGTCGCGCACATGGACGGTGTAGAGCTCGTCGCCTTCGAAGTCGGTCGACCAGAGCAGTTTCGTCGCATCGTCGGAGGTGTCGAATGCACCGAGCGAGAAGAACTCGTGCCCTTCGGACTCGATGTTCCCGTCGAGGAGAACGATTTCACCGGCAACGGGGACACCTGGTT
>JBOGEI010000221.1:0-5908 GCA_050701935.1 Microbacterium sp. | reverse complement strand
CGCCTGGGTCGAGCAGCGCTCGGAGCTCGTCGGCGTCGGCAGCCGCGTCGACGAGGCGCTCTGGGAGATCGACGACGACGAGCTGCTGCCCGACCCCGCGCAGGCCACCGACGGGCCGGGCGCCGTCGCCGACGCTGCCGATCTCTCGGCGCTGCAGGAGATCTTCGAGCGCAGCGAATGGGGCGGACTGAAGCCGATCGCTGTCGAGATCGAGATCGACTTCGCGCTCGGCGCCGGTCTGGTCGAGAACGGCGGCGAACGACGATCCCACATCGTCATCTGCAAGCTCGACGCCGTGTACCGGCGCGCCGACCGTGGTGGACGTATCGAGATCGTCGACTGGAAGACGGGGAAGGCTCCGCGTACGGCGAAGGAGCGGGATGAGCGGATGCTGCAGCTCGCGCTCTATCGGCTCGCGTATCACCGGCGTTTCGACGTGCCGCTGGACGACATCGACGTGGCGCTCTACTACGTTGCGGACGACCTGATCATCCGCGGCGATCGTGTCTACTCCGAAGAGGAGCTCTTCCACCGCTGGAGCGCTGCGCGCGCCGCGCGCTGAGCCTCATCCGAGTCGGCCTCGTCGTAGTCGGCGTCCGTGTTCGAGGTGACAGGACGCGAGTCCTTGCGGTCGTCCGTGCCGTGGGTTCCTGCGAAGATGCTCCTCGCGGCTGACAGGTCCTCGGTCTCCACGTTCAGCATCTCGGCGCGGTGGGCGCTGTCATCCTGATCCCGCGCGGCTGCGGCACCGGGCCGGGGCTCCGCTGAAGCCGTGTCGGTCTGCGCCGGATCGGTCTCGTCCGGCATCTCGATCCACAGCTCCTCGGGGTTGTATGCGTCGGTGTGCATGGAGGTGTCCACGTCGACGACGGCATCCATGGGCACGCGGTCGAGCGCATCCAGGGCGGAGTCGACGCCGGCGCTGCGCTCTTCGATGATGCTGAGGTCTTCGGAGTGCAGCCCCTCGGCGAGGGCGACGAGAAGGGCCGCCGCATCGTCGACGATGTCGGGCCGGTGCATCGAGTCGCCGTGCACGAGCCATCGTGCGAACTCCAGCTCTGCGAGCAGGCGCGCGCGTACCTCGAGGCCACCGTCCGGCGCCCGGTCGATGGAGCGGGCATAGGCGGCGTGCACGTCGTCGGAGGCCTCGGCGGCGGCCGAGAGCCAGGAGAGATCGACGGCTGGATCTCCGACGGAGAGACCATGCCAGCCGAGGAGGCCGACCACTTCCGGTCCGCGTTCGGGATCGTCGTGGAAGAGGAACGAGGTCGCCTGAACGCCGCCGAGCACCACGGTCGACTCGAACCGCCACAGGTCATCGTCAGCGACGGCATCGCGCCAGCGGACGGTCAGACGCGCGGGGACACGGCCGGTGGCTGCTGCAGTGTCGATCAGTCGCTCGAGTTCTGCGCGACTCTCCTCGGCGCTGCGGGTGGCGAGCCCTGCGCCGCGGACGACCGATGTCGGCAGTGCATGCACGGCGGCGATCGATGCGCCCATCGACTCGGCGGCGCCACGCCCGGCCGGCACCATCGCGGCCTCGATCTGGAAACCGGGAAGGAGCTCTGTGACCAGCGCGCGTCCGTCGCCGATGCGCGTCTCGCCGATGTAGGCGGGGGCGCGGAACGGGAGCATGGCTCGTGCGCCGTCGGTCAGCGCACGCAGCGCGATCGCCTCGGCAGCGAGTTCACGCGCCGTCTCGTCGTCGTCGGCGACGCGGATCGCGAGTTCACGGCCGTCTGCCAGCGAGGCGATGGCCGAGTCGAAGCGTCCGTCGCCGTCTGCACTCAGACCGCGGGCACCGGTGACCTCCGCCCCGGGCAGTGCGGCGGTCACTGCCGCGGCTAGAGTGAATGGAGAGCGTCCCATGCCCCCAGGGTAGGTGGGCTCAGGGGCGGTCCCGCCTCCGCCACGCCCGTGAAAGAGGGAGTCGATGACCATTCAGCGCCCGTCCCTCGACCGTGCAGCCGAACTCCGCGAGGAGCCGGACGTGCTCGATCGTCTGCGCGAAGACCCGGCGACCCGCGTCATCGTCGTACGTGAGGGCCGTGTCCGGGTCGTCGAGTCCGAGCTGCTGCGCGTCACACCGGACGCGGTCGTCGAGGCGACGTGGGCTCTTCTCGGACGCGACGTCGATGGCACTGTGCTGCTCCTCGCCGCCGCCCCGCCGGAGCACGACGCACTCGACACGGCCCCGGACGAGATCTGGCTCGGTCTTCGTGATCTCGGCGGGCGCATCGACGGGCAGGAGTCCGAACTCCTGATCAGTGCGATCGCCCTCGCCGGATGGCTCCGCGATGCCCCGTTCTGCCCCGCGTGCGGTGGGGCGACCGAACTTCAGCAGGGTGGATGGTCGCGGCGCTGCCTCGTTTGTGGGCGCCAGCACTTCCCGCGCACGGATCCCGCCGTGATCGTCGCCGTCGAGAGCCGGGACGGCGAGCGGCTCCTGCTCGGCGCGAACGCGAACTGGGGCGGACGGATGTTCTCCTGCTTCGCGGGCTTCACCGAGGCAGGGGAGTCGCTCGAATCGACCGCGTACCGCGAGATCGAAGAGGAGTCAGGGGTGCGCCTGTCCGCCCTGCGCTACATCTCCTCACAGGCCTGGCCGTTCCCGCGGTCGCTCATGGTCGGGTTCCGTGCCATCGTCGACGACGAGTCGGCGGCGCGCCCCGACGGTGAGGAGATCATCGAGGTTCGCTGGTTCACGCGTGCCGAGATCGGAACCGCGCTCGCCGGAGACGGACCGGTCGGGCTCCCAGGTCCCGCATCGATCGCACGGGCCCTGATCGTCGACTGGTACGAGGATCGCGCGTGAGCGCACTCGATGCCCTCGACGAGCGGCAGCGGGCGGCAGCGTCAGTGCTGCGGGGGCCCGTCGCTGTGCTCGCCGGAGCAGGAACCGGAAAGACGCGCGTCATCACGCACCGCATCGCGCACGGTGTCGACACCGGTGCCTATTCACCGTCGCGCGTCATGGCAGTCACCTTCACCGCCAAGGCCGCTGGCGAGCTCAGGGGACGTCTGCGCGCGCTCGGTGTCGAGGGGGTCGCCGCGCGCACCTTCCACGCGACCGCGCTCGCGCAGTTGAACTTCTTCTGGCCGACGCTGGCCGGCTCGCCCGCGCCCTCGATCATCGACAACAAGGTGCGGATGCTGGGGCAGGCCGCCGACGCGATCCGCCTCCGTCCCACCACCGCGACGCTCCGCGACATCGCCTCCGAGATCGAGTGGCGCAAGGTCTCGATGCTCTCCATCGACCAGTACGCCGCGCTCGGCCGTCCCATCAGCGGAGTGGACGCCGGCCAGCTCGTCGAGCTGATGCGCGGGTACGAGGCGCTGAAAGACGACCGTCGTCAGCTCGACTTCGAAGACGTGCTCCTCGCCTGCGCGGGAATGCTGGAGGCGGAGCCGCGGGTCGCCGCTTCCGTTCATGAGCAGTACCGTCACTTCACCGTCGACGAGTTCCAGGACGTCTCTCCGCTGCAGAACCGGCTGCTCGAGCTCTGGCTCGGCGATCGGCACGACATCTGCGTGGTCGGCGACGCCAGCCAGACCATCTACTCGTTCGCCGGTGCCGAACAGCGATTCCTGTTGGAGTTCGAGCGTCGTCATCCCGACGCCACGGTCGTACGGCTCGAGACCAACTATCGGTCCCAGCCCCCGATCCTCACGGTGGCGAACGCTCTGATGCACGGCCGTGCGGGTGCGCTGGAACTCGTGCCCGCGCGAGAGCAGTTCACCGCCGATGCTCCGACGGTCACTGCCTACGACACGGAGGGCGAGGAGGCGGCGGGCATCGCCGCGGCGATCTCCGCGCGTCTCGAGGCCGGCGCGTCTCCTTCGGAGATAGCGGTGCTGTATCGAGCCCACGCCCAGTCCGCCGTGCTGCAGCAAGCGCTCGCCGCCGAGGGCATCGCGACGTCGGTTCTTGGAGGAACCCGCTTCTTCTCGATGCCGGAGGTGCGCCAGGCGATCCTCGCGCTGCGCGCTGCCGCGGTGGCCCCGAGCGAACAGGGCTTCGTGCCAGGGGTGCAGCGAGTACTGCGCGAGCTCGGTCTCACCGACGAACCGCCTGCGGCCGGTGGAGCTCAACGCGGCGGCTGGGAGGCTCGACGCGCCATCCTGAGGCTCGCGGAGGAGGCAGGTCCGGATGCGAACCTGCGCAGCTTCAGTGACGCGCTCATGGCGCGGGCCAAGGATCAGCACGAGCCTACGATGCGCACTGTGACGCTTTCGACCCTGCATGCGGCGAAGGGTCTCGAATGGCCGCACGTGCACCTGGCGGGGTGGGCCGAGGGGTCGTTGCCCATCTCGTATGCGACGACCTTCGAGGCGATCGACGAGGAACGGCGTCTCGCCTATGTGGGCGTCACGCGCGCCGCGCGAACGTTGGCGCTGTCGTGGTCGAGATCTGCGGGGCGGGGGGAGCGGTCTCCGTCGCGGTTCCTCGCTGAGATGGGGACCACTGCCCGCGGCACCGGCATTCTTCGTGAAACGACACCGAACGCCACTCGCGCGACCCGTCCTCGCTGACGCGCACCAGACGCCCATCTGAACCCGCCTCTGCGGTGAGGAGGAGGGCCGTGAGCCGCGCGGCCTCGGCTACCTGCGCGGCGCGGATCGGGCCGGGGTCACGCCCGATCATCTGCGTGTGCAGCAGCGGCCAGGCCGGATCGTGATCCCTCGCATGCGCATCGCGACAGGTGAGACATGCCGAAGCGCCCGGCACCACGAGCGGTCCGACGCTCACTCGTCCCGGCTCGAACGACACCGGGAGGTGGGCGATGTCTTCGCGCAGGTAGCGGGTGAACTGCAGCGCGGCGGCGGCGCCCTGCACGAGCACGACGCCGACGCCTGGACGGGCGCCGTGGTCGACGAGGGCGACGCCCTCATCCGTGAGTGCTTCGCGCATCCGATACTCGCTGCGGCCGTCGGCGATGCCGATGCTCTCCACCCATGCCGGACGAGCCGCTGCCGCATCGTCGAGCAGAACCGGATCGAGACGGGCGAGGAGCAAGCGCGCTGCGTCGCGTGGCGCCCCTGCCGCATGGGCGATCACATCGAAGGCACCACGGCGGAATCCCGAGCGCAACCTGCTGAGCAGCGGTTCCACCCAGGCCGCCTCGGCGTCGATGCGCAGATCGCCGTCGTCACCGAGTTGAAGCGTGTGCTCGTCCCGCCACAGCAGCGGTGCGCTCGGGTTCAAGCGCGTGAGGATCGGCGGAGTCAGCGGCATCCCCCTGATTCTGGAGGGGATGTCTGGCGCACGGGGCCGGAATGGGGCATCCGTGGACAACTCGACCCTGTCCCCGCAGCAGGGGAGGAGGAGTGCGGAAGTCCACGGATCCGGCTCGGTCGGCCGGTCGGGTTCAGACCGGCCGATCTCCCTCCGGTGCGGCGTCGCCACCATCTTCGTTCTCGTCGGTGGAGTCGTCGGCAGGCTTGTCCTGCGCGAAATCGTCGCCGTCGAGCAGCCGCGCGAGCGCCTCATCGAACTCGTCGGCAACCGGCTGCTCGCCGCGTTCTGCGGCTTGCAGTCGCGCCACCAGCGAGCTCGGATCGTCGATGTCCTCGGCCGTCGGCATGAGGTCGGGGTAGTCCCACAGCGAATCGCGACCGCTGATCCCGACGGCATCCGTCACGGCCTGCCACATGGCAGAGGCCTCGCGCATTCGCCGCGGTCGGAGCTTGAGACCCACCAACGCGCCGAGAGCGTCCTCTGCGGGGCCGCCCACCGCGCGCCGACGTCTGGCCGCCTCTGCGATGCGGGCACCGTCTGGCCGGCGCGAGGTCGCCTGGGCGGTCACCACGTCCACCCAGCCGTCGATCGTCGCGATGAGGTTCTCGAGTCGGGTGAGGGCTTCACGCTGCGCCTCGCTCTGCACGGGAAGCAGGGCCCCTCCCTCGA
>JBOGEI010000220.1:0-5952 GCA_050701935.1 Microbacterium sp. | reverse complement strand
CGCGACAGTGCCCCAGATGCCAGCGCGTCCGCCTCCGTGATCAGCGCCGCGTCGGTTGCGGCGATCGAGACGATCGCCACAACCCCGGCCGAGGTCAGGAAACGGTCGCCTGCTCGAACGCGCGCACGACTCCAGCGTCGAAACGCGAGCGTCACCGAACCGTCAGCCACACCGTGAGAGACCTCGTCGGTGAGCATCATCAGCGGCGCCTGCCCGCGCTCGAGGTAAGCAGAGTGACGGCGATCATGGCGACACGGTAGCAGTCGATACGGCCCCGGCTGCCCCGCCTTCACTGCCCAGCCGGGCCTGGATCATGCCGTATGCAGAACTGGACATTTGGGACTGCCGACAGAGGAAGCCCCTCACTATGCTCGGCATCATCCGTACCGGCGGGCGGCACCAATGGAGGTCGCGGTGGAAGCGCTTTTCGTCATAGCTCAAGCATGTGTGGTCATCGGGGCGATCGTCCTGGGCGTGCGGACGGGAGGCGTCGGCCTCGGCCTCTGGGGCGTCGCCGGAACTCTCGTGCTGGTGTTCGCGTTCCGGCTGCCGCCCGGCTCCCCACCTGTGGATGCGTTCTTCATCATCATCGCGGTGATCACCGCCTCAGCAGCGATGCAGGCGGCCGGAGGGATCGACTACCTCGTCGCGATCGCCTCGAAGATCATCCAGCGCAATCCTCGCCGGCTCACCTATGTCGCCCCTCTCGTCTCGTTCCTCTTCACGGTCCTCGCCGGCACCGGCAACATCTACTTCGCCCTGATCCCGGTGATCTACGAGACCGCCTATCGCAACGGTCAGCGCCCGGAGCGCGCACTCGCGGCGTCGACGGTCACCTCGGCGCTGGGCATTACCGCGAGTCCGGTCTCGGCGGCGATGGCCGCGTATCTCGTGCTGCTCGAGCCGAGCGGATTCTCGCTCGTGAAGATCCTCGCGATCACCGTGCCGTCCGCGATCGTCGCGTGCCTGCTGACCTCTTTCGTGCAGCAGCGCATCGGCAAGGAGCTGCTGGATGACCCGGAGTTCCTGAAGCGCGTCGACGAGGGTCGCGTCGAGATCCCTGCCGCCCTCGCCGGCGAAGCCGCCTCGCGGGGGATCGCCGTCCGTGCCGCAGGCGCAGCGGGCTCAGCACGCTCGGGCACCTCGACGGCCGTCGCCTCTGACACATCAGGCTCGGCTTCATCGTCCGGCGGCGCGGCCATCGAGCACGTCGTTCCGAAGGGCGGAGCGACCGCCGCGTGGATCTTCCTGAGCGCGACGTTCATGGTGGTGCTCATGGGACTCTTCCCGGTCC
Source organism: Microbacterium sp. (assembly GCA_050701935.1). Lineage (GTDB taxonomy): Bacteria > Actinomycetota > Actinomycetes > Actinomycetales > Microbacteriaceae > Microbacterium. The sequence goes on along the minus strand of JBOGEI010000220.1, from coordinate 4,658 downwards.
TGCGCCCCTCGTTCCCCACGGGCACGGATGGCGCGATGCAGCCCATCGGCATGTCGCCCGTCATCGAGATGCTGATGTTCACCGCCGCGCTGGTGATCATCCTCGTCCGCCGCGTCAAGCCGGCCGTGATCGTGGAGCAGTCGCTGCTGAAGTCGGGCTTCGTCGCGGCCATCGCGCTGTTCGGCATCGCCTGGATGGCCGATACCTTCATCTCCGCCAACCAGAAGACGATCATCGAGCCCCTCGGCGGTTTCATCGACGTGGCTCCGCTGTTCCTCGCGGTGGTGCTGTTCCTGGTGGCAGGCCTCACCACCAGCCAGTCGGCCACGACCAACACCATCATCCCGATCGCTCTAGCCGCCGGCCTCGGACCGGGCGTCATCACCGCCATGTGGCCCTCGCTCGTCGGCGTGTGGCTGTTCCCCGCGAACGGCTCGCAGATCGCGGTGGTCGAGACCGACCAGACCGGATCGACCAAGCTCTCGCAGCTCCCGATCTGGCATTCGTTCACGATCCCGATGCTCGTCGCCTGGGTGTCGACGGTCGCCGCCGGCCTTGTGATCCAGCTGCTCGTGCACTGAGCACATCAAACGAACCTGCAGAGAGGAATCCGATGAGAGATTCGACGGAGGTCGTCGCCGCGACGGCCGAGATCATGCCGACCGTGCTCGAGCGCCATGCCGCCCTGGTGCGCATCCCGTCGATCGCGTTTCCTGGTTTCGACCCGGAACCGGTCGATGCGATGGGTCAGGCCGTCGTCGACCTGTTCACCGAAGCCGGAGCCACCGACGTGCGGCTGCTCGATGTGCCGGGCGGCTATCCCTGCGTCTTCGCAGACCTGCCAGGGCCCGAGGGCACCCCGACCGTCCTGCTCTACGCGCACTATGACGTGCAGCCCGCTCCTGCGGAGCAGAAGTGGAGCACCGATCCGTTCGAGCCGACCACCGGTGCCGACGGGCGGATCTACGGTCGCGGCTCGGCCGACGACAAGTCGGGGCTCGCGATCCACTTCGGCACCCTGAAGCTGCTCGCCGACGATCTGCCGTGCCGCGTGAAGATCCTCATCGAGGGCGAAGAGGAGACGATCTCGCATCTGGAGGAGTTCGTCGAAGACAATCCCGACCTGTTCGCGTGCGATGTCGCGGTGATCGCCGACATGGGCCCGCAGGCCGTCGGGCGCCCGACACTGACGACGGCCCTCCGCGGCGACGTGGCCTGCACCGTCACCGTGCGCACGCTCGACAACGCGGTGCACTCCGGCCTGTTCGGCGGCGCGGCCCCCGATGCGATGACCGCGATGATCCGGCTCCTCGATCGGCTGCACGACGAGAACGGCGACACGAGCATCCCCGGCGTCGACAGCGGCACGTGGCCCGGGGCTGCGGTGGACGCCGACATCTACCACGCGGCCTCTTCGATCCTCGAGGGCGTGGACTACCTCGGCACCGGCTCGCTCGCCGACCGCCTGTGGGCGAAGCCGTCGGTCACGGTCCTGGGCCTCGACGTCCCCAACACCGCAGAGGCATCCAACGTGCTGCTGCCCGAGGTCACGGCGAAACTCTCGCTTCGCACGGTCCCCGGCTCGGACGGAGACGCGCAGTTCGACGCGCTGAGCGCGTTCCTGCGCGCGGATCCGCCCTGGAACTGCATCGTCGAGGTCACGAAGGTGAAGACGGGACACTCGTTCGCGGTCGACATGGCGGGCTCAGCGATCACCGCCGCCGAACAGGCACTCAGCGACGTGTACGGCGCACAGGTCGAGGCGATCGGCTCCGGAGGGTCGATCCCGCTGATCGCCTCGATCCAGATGATCGCCCCGTCAGCGGCGATCATCCTGTGGGGCGCCGAAGACACCGCGAAGGCCAACATCCATGCGGCCGACGAGTCGGTGGATCCTGCGGAGATCGCACGGATGATCGCCGTGCAGACCCTCCTGCTGGGACGCCTGGGCTCGGCCTGAGCACCCCGCGTCGACCCATCCCGCTCCCCCGTTCGCCCGTCCGTTCTTCTCCGGCGCCCCCAGCCCCCGGCTTGCCTCCTCGAGATTTCGGAATATCGTAGGGATCGGGACCTGGGGAGGGACGATGTCGACTGTTGTCGCGCATGGGGACGGCTATCTACCGCGGGTGTCGGCGCATGCCGTCAGCCGTCCACGGCTTTCCTCCGCCCTCGAGACCGAGACTCCTCTGACGCTGCTTCGCTCCGCCTCCGGCTCTGGCAAGACGACCGCTCTCGTCGAATGGGCATCCACGACTGCGTCGCGCGTCGTGTGGGTGACCGTCACGCCCGCCATCGCGTCCGGCGACGCCCTCGCCCGCGCGCTGCTGCGAGCCCTGCCCCTGGCGGGTGCCACTCACACCATCGTCGGGGAGGAGAGCTGGGCCGCCGTCACCTCGCGCCTGCGCAGCCTGGACGGCCCGTTGGCAGTGGTGCTCGACGACGCAGCCGCCGTCGACCGCGAAGGCGTGTTCGCCCTGTGCCGAGCTGTCGCGACCACTCCGCTGACCCGCCTGATCGTCGCCACGAACCGCCCCAGCCCCTTCGACAGCGAGGGCCTCGACCTCGTGATCGACACGACGCTCATCGCTCCCGGCGACCTCATGTTCGACAGCGAGGAGATCCGTCGCGCGCTCGACGTCGACGAGGACGCAGCCGTTGCCACTCGGGAGGCGACCGGAGGTTTCCCTGCCCTCATCCGCGCGCTGGCCCTGCGCGGTGCCGGTGTGGACGCGGCGTCGTTGCGCGCGGCCACCACCGTGATCGAGGACTACCTGCAGGACCGGCTCGCCGAGTGCGCTTTCGACCCGCAGAGCCTGCAGGGGCTGCTGCGGATCAGCATCACCGACTCCGTCGACCTTCCTCTCGCGGTGGCCCTCACCGGCGACCCCGAGATCGCGAAGGCGCTGGACCAGGCCGAGACGTTCGGGTTCGGCCGCTGGGCGGCCGACGGGCGCAGCAGCTTCGCCCTCACACCGCTCACCCGCGGCATGCTGCGCCGTGAGCTCCGCAGCACACTCCCGGATGAGGTCGCGCAGCTGAGGCGAGTCGCGGCAGAAGGCGCGATACGCCGCGACATGCCGCTCGAGGGGCTTCGCCTCGCGATGGAGGACGAAGACCTGCGCCTCGCGACGCACGTCACGATGGCCGGGTGGAACCGGCTGCTCCACCGCGACCGGCATGCGGTCGTCGACCTGCTCGGCGACGTGCCGGTGGCCCGGCTCAAGCAGGAGCCTCTCGTGGCCATGCTGCTCGGGATGTGTCTCAAGCCCAGTCGGCTGCGGCGCCAGCGCGGTCTCCAGCTTCTGCGCATGGCCGTGGCGGCGGCGAACGCCCGCAGGACGACGCTCTCGGCGACCGAGCGGATCTTCATCTGGGCGGCCGAGAGCGCATCGCTGCGGGCCATCGGGCGACCGGAGCGCGCCGCGCAGGTGGCAGCGCGCTCTCTGGCGCTGTTCCACGAGACCCCCGAGTCGCAGTGGCAGCAGTACGCACGAGACATACCGCTCCTGTGCACGCACCTGGGCATCTCGCTCTACTACGGCGGACGGCAGGACGACGCCGTGCACCTCTGGGAGCAGGCGACGGCCCTCGCCGCGGCGCACGGAAGCACCAACGCCTTCCACGGGATCTGCCTCCTCGCCGGAGTCCACGCCCTGAACGGAGACCTGCCCGAAGCCAGGCACTACGTCGCACTCATCCGCGACGGCGATTGGAACCCGGCGCTCCTGGACAGCTATCGCGGCACGTACTACCGGGTCGCCGAGGCGATGCTCGCGGTGGAAGACGGCGACCTCGCCGCAGCGAAGCAGCACATCCGCTTCTTCGAGCCGTACCGGGCGACGAGCGAGCACTGGACGACCATGGCCTCCGTCGAGGCGTGGATCGCCTTGCACGAGGGGGACGCCGCAGCGGGACTGGAGCGCCTGGAATCGTTCGCGCGTCTCAGGGGGAAGGAGGCAGGAGCCGCGCACGTGCGCCACGCGCTGTCGCGCCCGCGGATGCTCCTGCACCTCGCTCTCGGCGATGTGAGCACAGCCAGAAGCATCGTGCAGCGGGATGCGGTCCCCGATCGCTTCGGCACGATCCTCAAGCGCGCGCGCCTGGCCCTCATCGACGGCAAGGCCTCCGACGTGGTCCGGCTTCTGGGGCAGACCCGCCTGCGGCCCGCTTCCGCCCGCGAGCGCGCGGAAGCATCGGCCGTGCACAGTGCCGCCATGCACCGGGTGTCTCCTGCAGCCGCTCAGCCGTCGAGCGAGGCGTTGAGCGTGCAGCTCACAGACCGAGGGCTCACCACGCCTCTCGTACTCCTGAGCGCGGAGGATTTCGGTGCCGTGCGAGCCGATCTCGACCCGACCGGCCGTGCGACCCCTCTGCGATCGGCGCTGCCGTCGTTCGCGACCCGGCCCCGCCTCTCGTCCCGTGAGCAGGTCGTGCTGCGCGCCCTGACGTCTGGGGCGTCACTACCGGTCATCGCCGATGAGCTGAGCGTCTCGCAGAACACCCTCAAGACCCAGCTCCGCAGCATCTACCGCAAGCTCGGCGCCCACAACCGCACGGAGGCGATGGAGCAGGCAGCCCGTCACGGCCTGCTGCCCGACTGAGCCATCCCGAGTCGCCCGGTGCGACACGGAGAGGCCTCGTCCGTCGCACGCGACAGA
>JBOGEI010000219.1:0-6017 GCA_050701935.1 Microbacterium sp. | reverse complement strand
CTCCTCTACTTCGACCTGGAGGAGCGCCGGCGAGCGTGGTCGTGACGACGCGACGTCATCTCTCTTCGCCCGCTTCTCGGATCGCATCGAGAAGCTCGCCGGTCGTGTGCACCGTGACGGCGGTCGCCTCCATGTCCTTGTCCTGCGACCAGATCGGAAGCGAGCGGGCCAGCGCGAGCGCGACCGTCGGCCAGTCCTCGGGGTCACGTTTCTCCAGACGCTGCTGGGCCTCCTCTCGCCGCGGTTCGTAGACTTCGCGAGGCTGCCAGTGGGCAGGCATGACGCTCAGCGCCGCGAGAAGCAGCGCAGCGTCGAGCCCGCGCCGGTGGGCCAGGGCGGCAGATGCTCGGCGACCTCCTCGGCCACCGCCTGAGCAGCGAAACAATTCGGACCGGCCGGCGCGGCGAAAACGAGGCGGGCGCGACCGCCGATCAGCGCTGAAAGGATGACGTTCGCGTCAGCGACGACGGCGGGAGGCAGCGAAATCGCTCAAGACCTCCTCCTCGGTCACATGTCGAGCGTCGCGCTGAACGGCGATCTGGTCCGTCAGACGAAGGAAGATCTCTCGCCGCACGTCGTCGGGAAGCTCGGGACCTTCCCAGGGGAGGAAGAACCCAGCCGGCCGACCCTCGCGCGTGACAGGGATGATGTCCTCGGACCGAAACATCTCGCTCGCTCGATCGCGAAAGCCTCGGACGGTTACGACGCGCATGTGATCACGTCTGTGGTCACACACCATCCACTGGCTACGTAGCGCGAGAGGGCGAACCCTCGAAAAGCATCGAAGTGGCTGCGCTCACGAGTCGACTGGCGGTCAGGGCGGACGTTCCGGCGCTCACCGCGCTGATGGACGCGGCGATCGTCGAGCTGCAGCGCGCTTTCCTCGACCACGCCCAGATCGAGTCCAGCCGGGCGATCATGGGCATCGACACCCAGCTGATCGACGACGGGACGTACTTTGTCGTCGAGTCGGGCGGCGAGATCGCCGGGTGCGGCGGCTGGAGCCGACGCGCGACTCTGTACGGCGGCAACCAGAGCCCCGGCCTGACAGCAACCTGCTCGACCCCAGGACGACCCGGCCCGCGTGCGGGCCGGGTAGAAGATCGGCTCGAGCGTCAGAGGCCCAGTAACCCAAAAGGCCCCGCTTAGCAGGGCCTTTGTAGTAGCGGGGGCAGGATTTGAACCTGCGACCTCCGGGTTATGAGCCCGGCCCATGGGGGTCGCGCTGGGTGCGATTTGGCTTGAACAGGCCGTTTCCGGTGCTCTGAGAGCGGCTGAAATCAGGTAGGCGGGGTATAAAATGGGTATAAAGTTCGTTGTCGGCGGCGACAATTGAATACGCCGAAAACGGGTCGAAACGACAGATCAGCCCTTCGCGGCAGAAGCGCCTCTATCGACGCAGCCCCTCTGACGGGAGCTGTCCGTCGCGGCGAAGTCGCTCATAACTGAGCTGCTTCGCAGTACATCCCTCCACCGTGTCCGACGTTTGAGTGATAATATCCCCCGTATGTCTGACAGAGTCGATCATGACGGCCTCTACCGGATCGCCGAGTCGCAGGCAGGCTACTTCACCACCGAGCAGGCGCTCGACGCCCGCATGGACCGGAGCACGCTGCGTCACCACGCCCGGCCCGGCGGCCGCTACGAACGCGTCCGCCGCGGCCTCTACCGACTGCGCCACTTCCCCTCGAGTCCGCACGAGCACGTCGTCGCCGGCTGGCTCGACCTGCCAAGCCCCGCGGTCGTCTCACACGAGAGCGCGCTCGAGCTCTACGACCTCTCCGACGTGATCCCGAACGCTGTCCACATCACGCTGCCACGCGCCATGCGCGGCCAGCGCCCGCGGCCAGGGGTCAGATTCCATACGCTCGTCCATCCCCCCCGCCCTAACGAAACCCGCCGCGTCAACGGAGTACTGGCGACGAATCCCGAGCGCACCATCGTCGACTCACTGGAGGCCGGCACCCAGCCAGAGCAGATTGAGCTCGCAGTCCGCCAAGCGCTCGAACGTGGCCTGACGACGCCGCGGCGCCTGCGAACTGCAGCGACCAGCCGGCCTGCCCGAGTGCAGCGCTTCATCGACCGACTTCTCGCAGAAACCGGCGCGTGAGGTACGGCGACGCTGCAGCGTTCCGCCAAGCCCTCGAGCAGCGTCTTCGTACTCGCGCCGCCGGAGACGGCGCACGCCTCGCACGCGACCGCAAACGCGTCGCATTCGACCGACTTCTCGCTCGTCTGGTTGAGGCCGCGCCCGAGCGTTGGCTGCTCAAAGGTGGGTTCGCGCTCGACCTGAGACTCTCGAACCGCGCCCGAACGACCCGCGATGTCGACATCGACTGGCAGGCAGCGGAGGAGGAGCTGTCTGAAGCGCTGATCGACGCCGCCGCGCTCGAAACCGGCGACTTCTTCACGTTCGAGATCGAGCGCACGGGCACACCACCCGAGCGCCTCGGCGGAAGCCACCGATTTCGGGCAACTGCACACCTCGCCGGACGACAGTTCGAGACCTTCCTCCTCGACGTCGGACTCCCCTCCGATCCGGTCGGCGAGCACGACACGCTCACGACACCCGATCTCCTGGCCTTCGCCGGCATCGAGCCGGTCGAAGTTCCCGCCATCCCGCTCCAGCGGCAGATCGCCGAGAAGCTGCACGCCTTCACTCGTCGCTATGGCAACGGGCAGCCGAGCTCTCGCGCGAGGGACATGATCGACATCGTCCTCATGAGCGAGCTCGCGTCCTTCGAGTTCGAACAGCTGCGGGACGTGATGGTCCGCCTGTTCGACGCGCGGGCAACACATGATCTTCCTACATCTCTGCCCGCGCCGCCGAGCGAGTGGACCGTTCCGTATCGCGCGCTCGCGGAGGAGGTCGGACTCGATCCCGATCTCTCGGTCGGGCACGGCCTCGCCGCAGCCTTCCTCGACCCTGTCCTCGCCGCCGCACCTGGCATCACACACTGGGATGCGGAACAGCTCAGATGGCGGAGATGACGGCAGGCCGCGAGCTTGAGGCCATGACGCACCTTTCCGCCCTCGATCGACCTCGAGCTAGATGACGACAGGCCGGCTTGAGAGGCCCCGGATCTCGACGGGGTCGCCCAGGGCGCAATACGATCCGCTCGTTGTCGTATTGGACGGACATCTTCACGCTGGAGACTTGGGCGCAAGCGGCGGCTCGGAATTTCAGCGTGAGCGGCTTTCCTCCGCCTACCCCGGGGAAGGGCGGCTACAGCATCGGGATGTTCGAACGCGTGCGCCCGGGCGACGTCTTCCTTTGCTACTGCAAGGGCCCGGCCAGCCGCTGGGTGGGAGCGCTCCGCGTCACCGGCGACGTGTTCCAGAGCGAAGAGCCGGTATGGGGCCTGACTGCCGAGGGACAGGTGCGGTACCCGTGGCGTTATCCCGTCGACCCTGTCGTCACGGTCGATCCGGTCGCGGGGATCCCCGGAAGCGAGGTCGCACGCGAACTGACTGTCTTGCGACGACTGAAGCAGTGGGGCACGTACCTGCAGCGCTCGCTGAATCGCGTCCCGGACGAAGACGGAGCGCGCCTTCTCGAACTGCTGAAACAGCCGCGTGAGGCCGTCCCACTAGATCTTCCGACGCACCGGAGGCGACGCCAGCAGGCCGAGGCACCGGAGCCCACCCTGCTCGACGCTCAAGCGATCCCGCTGGGCGAGCGTGCCAAGGCGACCGATGTCGAAGAGGCGGAGGCCGAGCCACGGACGCACACGGAAATCCAGGCGAAACTGCGAGACATCGGCCTCTTCGAGGGCTACGACGTCTGGGTCGCCGATCGAGGCACCTCCTGGAACAACCAGGCGCTGGGCACGGGCTGCCTGCGAGACCTGCCGGTCGTCGCAGCCGAGCAGACGCGCCGGGTGATGCGGAACATCGACGTGATCTGGTTCCGCAAGGGCGCAGGCCATCCGATCCGATTCTTTGAGATCGAGCACTCGACGAGCGTCTACTCCGGACTCCTGCGCTTCAACGACGTGATCATCGACTTCCCGATTCCCGAGGCGTTCATCGTGGGCGACGGTGACAGAACAAGAGCAAAGTTCGAGCGCGAGATTGCACGCCGGACGTTTGAGCACAGCGGGCTGCGCAAGGTCACAAAGTTCTTGCTCTACGACCAGGTCCGCCAGACCTGGCGGATGTACCGGGAGATAGGCGTCGGGAGCAAGGAGTGGGGCGAGTCTCCGTCCGCCGATAGCTCCGCGCGCCCTGCCTGATCTTCGCCTATCGGTGGGCCAGTAGGCCTCCACCTGGTGCTGCAAAGTAGCTCAGAAGTGAGCGATATCGCAGTATCCCGATTCGCGGAGGTAGGCGCTACGTCTTCGTCCGCCGCCCGACCGGAGGGTTCGTCAAGACGTCCAGCCGCAGATTGCCTTGTGCGTCGCCGAAGATGCCAGTCGCCTCGGCCTTGATGCGTGCAACCTCCGTCGCTGCCCGGCCTGTGCGAGAGAAGCGAGAATCGTGGAGGCCTTCAGTAACCGGGCACGAAAGTCCGGTATGCCGCTGACCTTCTCCCAGAAGGCGTCTGACGCAAGCTTCGTGATGTTTGGATCCGTTCTCAGCGCGGCGCTCTTCCTGCGTCCGTGGAGCACAGCGACGTACTGCTCGACGATCCGTCTACCGGCGCGAAGGGCGCCCGCAGCGCGGCGAAGGGATTCGACATCGGAACGACTGCCGCCGGCACTCTTCGTGTTTGGCGCCGCTTGGATTGCGTATAGCTCGGTGACTGGCGGGGTTCCGGGTCGCTCGATTTGAAGGTCCACACCGCTTCCGGGCTTCACTCCCCCGCTGACGATCCGTGCCACCTCTTCCATCCAGGTTCCAATGTGGCCTTCGATCGCGGATGTCTCCCAGTCTTCGAGCGCCCGATCGACCCACTCGTTCACGGTAGCCGTGCCGCGGGCCGTGTAGATCATCGGATTGCGTTTCGCGAGGTCGAGCCCTTTCTTCCTGGCGAGATTCGCCTGGAGCGGCCTCGCGATCACGTCATCGAACGCCTGCACGATCTCAGTCGCGGTCGCCAGAGGGACTCCGAGAACAACCTGAACTTGCTGGTTGAGCTGCGCTCGACTAGGCGGTACCGACACGACAGATGAGAATGCTTTCGAAGAACTCGCCAGCACGACGGCCTGTTCGACGATTCACGTGTCGGGTGATCTTGTCTTCGAGCAGAAGCCCCGCGCCGGCAAGAATCTCCGGGTAGAGGTTCCGCGAATCGTTCACGACAATCACCATCGGTGCGTCTCGTCGGAGCTGCCCCGCGGCGTTGGCGAACACCGCGGTCATGTCTGCGACGTAGGCGGCTACAGCGCGGCCGCCCGTCCCATGCGCAGCTGCACCGATCTCATCCTCGCGGCGATCGCGAAGCTTCAGGAGCTCGTACGAGTAGCGGTGTTGCTCGTGGTAGTCGATCAGGCCTGGGTAAGGCGGAGACGTGATGATTCCGTCGGTCTGGCAGGCTAGCCGCAAGGTGCGAGCGTCTTCGTGGAGCACCTCAACGCATCGATCCGTCCGCACCTCAGCGAACGCGCGAATGCGGCGGACTGTGTCGAGCGTGTACCGCGAAAGGAACTTCGCTGCCTCCTCGACGGGACGACACACGCGCTTGTGCTTGTGACAGAAGTACGGCGTCGTCGTGGGAACTCGAGGGAAGTCGAGGTCGAAGTGCGTCGTCAGTCGGGCCGACCGAGCCGCTCGAGAGAGCACCAACCTTGCAACGTCCCAAGCCGGATCATCGAGCCGCTCAGAAGCGACTCCGTGGTACCGGAGCAGCTCACCGAGTGCTCGCGGCGCGTACCACCTGCGAAGCCAATCACTGGCTTCGTCGAGTGGAGCCGGACCCGCCTGGCGGGCCTCTTCAAGCACCCTCTTCAGACTCATTTCGAGCGTGCCAAAGGCGTAAGACGTTGTCTTTACGCGACTGAGGAGGCAGTTGAACGCCGAGATATCGCACCCGACGGCGTCGGCTCCGAAGACGTTCGCTTCTACGAGCGTTGTCC
>JBOGEI010000218.1:0-6023 GCA_050701935.1 Microbacterium sp. | reverse complement strand
GTGATGCCGCCTTCGCTCGCAGAGCGGGTTCCCTCCCGCATCGCGGGCCTCTCCCGATGCTCGCGCCGGCGGCATCACTGCGCCCTTCACCTCACCATGACGGCGGAAGTCGGAGTATGGGGATTCGTCGTCAAGGCGTGAGGACGAGGGGCTCTGCGGTGGAGGGGCCGGGGCAGGCGCCTCCGGTGTGGGTCCAGGCGATCGCCTCTTCGGACTCGTGGATGAGGGTTCCCTGCGCGTCGAAGAGACGTATCTCGACGGTGTCCGGCGTGGCCATGTCGAACGCCAGGCTCCACGTACCGTCGTCTTGAGGCGTCGCCGCATACAGATCGGCCCCGGAGGTCGCGTCTTCCCCCGGTGCCGGTGAGCACTTCGCCTCCACACAGAACTGGATAGCCGCGACGTCCGGGAACGCGCTCACGTCGAGGGTCACGGCGCTGAGGTAGGCGATCGCGGGACACGCTGTGTAGCAGCCCGCGGTTCCGGTCGCAGCGCCGGCGAGCAGCACGATGACGGCGAACACACGCATCAGGCGGCGGGACATGGCCCGATCGTAGCGAACGGCTTCAGAGGCTGCGGCGGAGCTTGACGGTCAGCGAGTCGGCCAGCACGGCGATGCGGTCATCCGCCGCCCAGCGCTGAGCGAGGCGCGAGAGCACGGCGTCGAGAACCTCGCGCTCCAGACCGTCGACCAGTTCGAGGATCACGATCAGCTCCGGCCCCCGAAGGCGCGCGTCGGGGTCGCCTGCTGCCACGGCCACATCGATCACGGCGAGTTCGTGGGCCACACTCTCCTGCAGCGCAGTGAAGACCTCCGTCGACAGGAAGCTCGGCTCCCACGGGTGTCCCTGAGCGATCGCCCAGACCGCAGGGCGCCGGATGACGAACTCGGTCTCAGTCGTCGGGTCGAGCACGATGAGATCGGTGTCTTCTGCTGAGGCCGCCAGCGCCGCGCGAAGAGCCTCGACGGGAATCGGCCGAGCTGTGGGATCCCACCTCTGCATCGTCTCCACCGAGGAGAAGACCGGCTGCACGCGTCGCCCGTCAGGAGCAGCCACCGTCACGATCGACAGCTCCTGCGTCTTGTCGACGATGAGGCCGCTCGGCGCGATGCCCTCCTCACCCTTCTCGGCGATGAGCGGGATCAGCACCCGGGCAGAGCGGAAGGCGTCGACGACCTCGACCTGACTGCCTTCGCCTGCCCGAAAGCTGTGCAGGGCCGCCAGGAGAGCAGGGTCGGCTGAGCCGTCGTCCCCGGCGTGCGGGTTCGACTCGAAGCTGCGCCCCTCCCAGGGGACGCCGGCCGAATCGCTGTGGTTGTGCGGCTCGGGCCCGCAGGAGTGCGCGTCAGTCTCCTGCGACATCCAGCGCCTCAGCCAGCGTGAAAGCTCCAGCGTAGAGTGCCTTGCCCACGATCGCGCCTTCGACGCCCAGCGGCACGAGCTCACGGAGAGCCGCGATGTCGTCGAGGCTCGAGATCCCCCCGGACGCGACGACGGGCTTCGGCGTGCGTGAGGTCACCTCGCGCAGCAGCTCGAGGTTCGGGCCGCGAAGCGTGCCGTCCTTCGTGACATCGGTGACGACGTAGCGACTGCAGCCCGCGTCTTCCAGCCGTTCGAGCACCTCCCAGAGGTCGCCTCCCTCCTTGGTCCAACCACGAGCGGCCAGGGTCGTGCCTCGCACATCGAGGCCGACTGCGATCGCTTCGCCGTAGCGTCCGATCACGTCTGCGGCCCACTCGGGGTTCTCCAGTGCCGCAGTGCCCAGGTTGATCCGGGTGGCGCCGCTCTCCAGGGCCGCCTCCAGCGTCGCATCGTCACGGATGCCTCCGGAGAGCTCGATGTTCACGCCCTTGAACTGCTTGATGACCTTGCGCAGGATGGGCGCGTTGCTGCCCCGCCCGAAAGCGGCGTCGAGGTCGACGAGGTGGATCCACTTCGCCCCCTGCGCCGCCCACTCCCCCGCAGCATCCAACGGGTCGCCATAGCTCGTCTCGGTGCCGGCCTCGCCCTGGGTCAGACGGACGGCCTTGCCGCCTGCGACATCGACTGCGGGAAGGAGCGTGAGCGAGGGGGACTGCGCGAAGTCGTTCATGGGTTCCTTGGATAGGGAAGCTCTGCGGCCCGGAGCGGGCACGAGAACCGAGGGTAGTCCGCCGGACGGCGGGGAACAAAACGGATGGGGTCTTCGGCCGTCGTCAGAGGCTCTCGACCCAGTTGCGCAGCAACTGGATGCCCGCATCCCCGGACTTCTCCGGGTGGAACTGCGTCGCCGAAAGCGGACCGTTCTCGACCGCGGCGAGGAACGGGTCGCCGTAGGTCGTCCAGGTGAGGACGGGCTCGGGGAACGGAGGGATGACGTCGAGCTCCCACGACTGCGCGGCGTAGGAGTGCACGAAGTAGAAGCGCTCCTGCTCGATGCCCTTGAAGAGAACGCTGTTCGCGCCCGACTCGACCGTGTTCCACCCCATGTGCGGCAGCACCGGCGCGTTGAGCTCGGTGACAGCTCCCGGCCATTCGCCGAGCCCTGCCGTGTCGTGACCGCGCTCCACCCCATGCTCGAACAGCACCTGCATGCCGACGCAGATGCCGAGCACCGGACGACCGCCTGCCAGGCGACGGTCGATGATCTCGTCTCCCCCGTGCGCTTGCAGCGCATCGCGGACGGCTTGGAACGCCCCGACACCCGGCACCACGAGACCGTCGGCCTCCAGCGCGGTCGCACGGTCACGGGTCAACACGGCATCCGCCCCCGCGGCGACGAGCGCCTTGACGGCCGAGTGGACGTTGCCCGACTCGTAGTCGAATACCGCGACGCGGGGTCCTGAACTCACAGCGCGCCCTTGGTGGAGGGGACGCCCTCGATGAGCGGGTCGAGCGCCTTGGCCTGGCGGAACGCGCGGGCGAATGCCTTGTACTCCGCCTCGGCGATGTGGTGCGGGTCGCGCCCGCCGAGCACGCGCACGTGCACTGTCAGCGCCGCGTTGAAGGTGATGGCTTCGAACGAGTGACGCACCAGCGAGCCCGTGAAGTGTCCACCGATCAGGTGGTGCTCGAACCCTGCAGGCTCCCCCGTGTGCACGAGATAGGGGCGCCCGGAGATGTCGACGACCGCCTGCGCGAGAGCCTCGTCGAGGGGAACGAGCGCATCGCCGTAGCGGGAGATGCCGGACTTGTCACCGAGAGCTTCGAGGATGGCCTGGCCGAGCACGATCGAGACGTCTTCGACGGTGTGGTGCGCGTCGATGTGGGTATCGCCCGAAGCGCGTACCGTGAGGTCGGTCAGAGAATGCCTCGCGAAGGCGGTGAGCATGTGGTCGAAGAACGGCACCGACGTGTCGATGCGACTCGCACCTGTGCCGTCGAGGTTCAGCTCGAGCTCGACGGTGGACTCCGACGTGCTGCGCGTGCGGCTCGCGGTGCGCGGGGTCGATGCGGGGGTGCTCATGAAGCCGATCCTATCGAGGCCAGCGCGTCGAGGAACGCGGTGGTCTCCGCCTCGGTTCCCGCGCTCACCCTGAGGTGCCCGGCGATGCCGACGTCGCGCACCAGCACGCCGCGGTCGAACAGCTTCTGCCAGGTGGCCTTCGGGTCGGCGACTCCACCGAACAGCACGAAGTTCGACCAGGACTCGTGCGGCTGGTAGCCGAGGGCTTCGAGGGTCGCGGTGATGCGGTCGCGCTGCTCGACGATCTCCTCGACCATCCCCAGCATCACATCGGAGTTGCGCAGCGCCGCCACGGCCGCGGCCTGGGTGAGGCTGCTCAGGTGATATGGCAGCCGCACCAGACGCAGTGCGTCGATGAAAGTCGGGTCTGCCGCGAGATAGCCGACCCGAGCCCCGGCGAAGGCGAAGGCCTTGCTCATCGTGCGGGAGACGGCGAGCCGGGGACGACCTTCGAGCAGCGTCAAGGCGGATGCCGCATCATGCGGCGCGAACTCCTGATAGGCCTCATCGACGATGACGATGCCTCGCGACGCCTCGTACACGGCTTCGACGACATCCAGACCGAGCGGCGTACCCGTGGGATTGTTGGGCGAGCAGAGGATGATCACGTCGGGGTCGGCGGCGCGCACCTGCTCCGTAGCCTCTTCGGCGGTGATCGTGTAATCGGGCTGCCGGACTCCGGCGATCCATCGTGCCCCGGTCCCCTGCGCGATCAGCGGGTACATCGAATACGTCGGGGCGAAGCCGAAAGCCGTGCGCCCCGGACCTGCGAATGCCTGCAGGATGTGCTGGAGCACCTCATTCGAACCATTGCCTGCCCAGATCTGCTCGGCCGTGAGACCGTGGCCCAGGTACTCGGCGAACGACTCCCGGAGGGTGGTGAACTCCCGGTCGGGATAGCGGTTGACGTCGTGGATCGCCACGGCGATGCCATCGAGGATGTCGCTCGCCACAGCATCCGGAATCGGATGAGTGTTCTCGTTCACGTTGAGCGCGATCGGAAGAGGTGCCTGCGGAGCGCCGTACGGAGTCAATCCGCGAAGATCGTCACGAAGTGGGAGATCGTTGAGGGAGAGGGTCACCCTTCCCATGTTAAGCGGCGCCCCGACTCGATGACGCAAAGTTGCCGTGCAGCCACCCTCGACCTGCTCAGTTCGCGTACTGCTCAGTTCGCATACTGGGCAGGGATCGCGAGAGTCTGACCGATCTGGATCTCGCCGCCTCGCAGCAGGTTCATCCGGCTGATGTCGCCGATGACGTCGCGCGGGTCAGCGTCGGGTGCGACCCCGGTCGCGATCGACCAGAGCGTGTCACCCGGCATGACCGTCACCGTCTCGACGCTCACCGCAGCCGTGTCTGCACCCGAGGCGATCGCACTGCCGCCGCTGAGTGCTGCGAAGGCGATGCCGATCGCGAGAGGCACCGAGGCGAACGCCAACAGCACGGCACGGCCACGCGTCGTCAGCCGGAGTCGCGTCGAAGGACGCTTCGAAGCCGGAATGACTGCTGCGGTGCTGAAGCTGATGCTGCTCATGTGGTGCTCCTTAGCCTGTCCCGGAACGGTGAGGCTGCCGGGGAAGTTGGCGTAGCGTTCGCATTCCCGTCTCGGCCGGGAGCCGTGAATGCGAAGCTACGTACCGAAGATATCTTCGAGTTCGAACATCTGTCAAGTATTCTTCGAAACCAAACCGAGAAATGAGCCGACACGCTCGAACAGATCTTCCAGATCAGCCCGTTTCTCGGATACGGTTTCGATAAGGACACCCCACCACGGGCCTCCGACATTCGAAGAGGGACGTCGGATCACGCACTGAAGGAGCACCATGAGCGAGAACTCTGCCCCCGAGTCGGAGGCACCGCGCACGCGTCGCCGGAAGAGCCTCAGCCCGAAGCAGATGGCGATCCTCGAAGTCATCCAGAACTCGATCGCACACCACGGCTACCCGCCGAGCATGCGCGAGATCGGTGACGCCGTCGGCCTCAAGTCGCTCTCCAGCGTCACTCACCAGCTCGGTCAGCTCGAGCTCAGCGGCTACCTCCGGCGCGATCCCGGCAAGACCAGGGCCATGGAGGTGCTCATCGACCTCCCGGGCAGCGGCACCGAGAACCCGGCAGACGTCGCGACCCCGGTCGGTGATGCCGCTCTGGTTCCGCTGGTCGGCCGCATCGCCGCCGGCGTGCCGATCACCGCCGATCAGCAGGTCGAGGAGATCTTCCCTCTGCCACGCCAGCTGGTGGGCAAGGGCGATCTCTTCATGCTCAAGGTGTCCGGCGAGTCGATGATCGACGCCGCCATCTGCGACGGCGACTGGGTCGTCGTCCGCTCGCAGAGCAGTGCCGAGAACGGGGAGATCGTGGCGGCGATGCTCGACGGCGAGGCGACGGTCAAGGTGCTGCGCCGCCGCGACGGTCACACCTGGCTGCTCCCCCGCAACTCCGCATTCGAGCCGATCCTCGGCGATGAGGCCGTCGTCCTCGGCAAGATCGTGGCAGTGCTCCGCGCCGTCTGACTCCGCTCCCTCGGTCTGAGCCGCACAGCACGACGAAGCCCTCCCGAAGTACCGGGAGGGCTTCGT
>JBOGEI010000217.1:0-6061 GCA_050701935.1 Microbacterium sp. | reverse complement strand
CGTCCTGCGCTCCCGCTCCTCGGAGCGTGGAGAGGAGGGACGCCCTGAGGGTTCCTGGACAGGGAGAGAACAATGGCAGGCGAACGACAGGCTCGTCTCGCGGATCGCATCCGCGTGATCCTCGCCGAGCGGCTGGAGAAGGGGCTGCGCGACCCGCGCCTCGGCTTCGTGACCATCACCGATGTCCGCGTGAGCGGAGACCTCCAGCACGCGTCCGTGTTCTACACGGTGCTGGGCACGGAGGAGGAGCGCATCGCCAGCGGTGCTGCGCTCACGTCGGCTACGGGAATGCTGCGCAGTGAGGTCGGACGACAGCTGAGCACCAGGTTGGTGCCGACGCTCGAATTCATCCCGGATGCTCTTCCGGAGAACGCCGACCACATCGGCGCGCTGCTCCGCGAGGCGCAGCAGCGCGATGCCGACGTGGCGAAGCTCGCATCCTCGGCGTCGCACGCCGGTGACGCAGACCCGTACCGCACCGACGACGACTCGGAGTGAGCGCCGTTTGATACGCTCGGCTTCGCGGGATCGCCTCCCGCGAAGCTGAGGGGGATCGGCATCGAGGGTACGAGTGCGTCTGGGGCCTTCTTCGTGGCGCCCGCCGCCGTCGGTCTGATGCTCGATGAACTCCTCGATCTGGACCTCGGCTGCGCGCCGCATGTCATCGCCAGGCTCGCCGCCGATCTGAGTTCGGATGCCACGGCGATCCGTGAGGTCGTCGCGAATCTGACCCCGACCCAGCGACATGGACTGCGGCCGCTTCCTGCCCCGCTTCCGTTGGTGCCGGCTATCGCGGGGCGGTTCGAGGGCGTGCAGCTCGACACTCGCGATCGTGAACTGCTCCTGGCCCTTTCGGTGTGCCTCGACGACGCTCTCGAGCCGATTCTCGAGTTCGACGGGCGCTCTGCCGCGGAGGTGGCCGCCGCCTCCGTCGCCGGCCACCTGATACTGCACGCCGGTCGGGCGCGGTTCGTCGACGCGCGGCTGTCGATCTGGGTACGGGCCACGACCTGCGCCGCGGACACATCGAAGGTTCACGAACGGCTGAGCGCTGTCTTCCGTCGCCGGGGTGACCGCGTGAGCGCGGACTGGCACAGGGCGCGGGCATCGCTCGAGGGCGATCAGGAGGCTGCGGCCGAGCTCACACTCATCGCTCGGCAGCTGACCGAGGCAGGATATCCGGATCGTGCGCTGCTGCTCGCGCGTGAGGCCTCAGCGCACGCGACCGGAGCAGACCTGGATGACGCGTGTCTGGTCGCGGGAGCCTCAGCGGTGGGGGCGGGATTCGCCGCCGAGGCTGCTGCATGGTTGGGAGGTCTCTACCCACATGGGGCGGAGAGCTTTCGGTTGCGGGGTCTCGGGGCTCTGCTGGTCGCACAGGCGTGTCTGCAGGGTGCGGTCCCGGACGTCGATCCGTGCACGCTGCGGCCAGGTACGGACGACGAGGAAGACTGGCACAACTGGACCAGAGCCACCGCCCTGGCCGCGGTCATGTGTGCCGAGCGCGGGGATCGTCCAGGGATGCGCGTCTGGCTCGATGCCCTCCGCGACGGTGCTGCTCGGATCGGCGCGGAGCGCGAGCTCAGGGATCCCGTCGTGGCCCTGAGCTGGCTCATCGCGGGTGAACACGACATCGATGAGGTGACGGCATCCGGTCCGGTGAGCGGTGGAATGCTCCGCACGCTGCGCGCCGCGATGCGGGGTGATATCGATCAGGCGCTGCGTCTGCTGGCGAACGACGAGTCCGCGATGTCGGGCGAACCCGATCCGTTCGTTCCCGGATACGAGCGCAGTCCTGTTGTCCAGGCGTATCGCGCTGTGGTCGAGGTGCTGTTGCTCGTCTGGCGCGGCGATATCGGCCTCGCGCGGGAACGTCTGGTCCAGGCCGCGCTCGCGCTGCCGGTGACGATGCCCTTCGCGGGGCTGGGTGTCGTGCTCGCGCGACGCCTCGATCTCGCCGTGCTCGGTGAGCTGGGACCGTTCTCCCGCTCGCTCACCGCTGCGCTCCCGGCGGGGGTGAAGATCGATCTCCTCGTCGATCGGGGCATCCGGTCGTTCCTGGCCGGTTCGTTCGACGACGCCGCGGCGACGGTTCGCCTCTGGTCCGATCGGGGGTCGCCGCAGACCGCGCTGGCGGTTCCGGGACTCGACGAACTCTCGCTCGTCTCGAACGACAGACCGGGGTCGATGACTTCCATCCAGCCGCCAGACACCGCCCTCGCACAGCAGCTGCGGGACCGGATCGCTACCGCCGGCGACGGACGATGGCGTTCGGAGCGCGACGAGATCCGTGAGTCCGCGCGGACTCTGGTCTCACCCTTCGCGCGGGCACGCGTCGAGACGATGCTCGGCACCCAGCACGCGATCCGCGACGATCACCCGGCGGCGAGGATCCATTTCCAATACGCAGAACGACTGTTCGAGCTCTCGGGCGCGACGGCGTGGGCGCGCGCGATCCGCGGCCGAATGGACCGACTCGATGCGCGAGAGGGCAGCATCGTCCCCGCAGTCGATCCTCTGGCGTCGTGCCGCTCGGCCTGGTCGCTCCGGCTCACGGCGCGCGAGCTGGAGGTGGCGATGCAGGCGGTCGGCGGCGCGGCGAATCGCGACATCGGTGAGACCCTGAACGTCTCGGTCCGCACGGTCGAGGTTCACCTCGGACGGGTCTTCAGCAAGCTCGATGTGCGGAGCCGGGTCGAGCTCACGGTCCTGGCTCACCGGACCAACCAGCACCTCTGAGCCCGAGATCAGCGGGGGAGCGCGAGGGCTTCTCCGTCTGCCTCGGCGAGCCCGTCGGCGATCAGAGAGTCGATGGCGCGATCCCGCTGCCGCGTGTCCGGCCAGTCGGGGAGCACCGCGACGAGGGGTACTGCGCTCGGCGCTGCGCTGCGCAGCACGCGAAGCACTGCGCCGCGGGCCTGACGGTCGGAACCCTCGTAGGTGGCCTGGCGCCTGCGTTCATCGCCCGTATCGGGTCTGCCCGCGCCCAGCCACGCGCAACCGCCGGCGAGAGGACACAGCTCGCACCGCGGGGCGCGCGAGGTGCACACGGTCGCGCCGAGTTCCATCGCCGCGGCGTTGAACGACGCCGCGTCCTCCAGAGCGTCCGGGAGGAGAGACGTCATCAGATCGAGGTCTCGACGCGAAGGGGGCCCGGGTTGGGATCTGCCTGCGACCGCTCTCGCGAGCACTCGTCGGGTGTTCGTGTCGACGACGGGGTGGCGGTCTCCGTAGGCGAACACCGCGACGGCTCGGGCGGTGTAGTCGCCGATGCCGGAGAGCGCGAGCAGGGCGTCCACATCTCGCGGAACGATCCCACCGTGCCGATCGGTGATCTCCACCGCGGCACGGTGCAGCCAGAGGGCACGTCGGGGGTACCCGAGATTGGCCCACTGCTGCACTACCTCGGCAGTGGATGCAGAGGCCATCGCGGCAGGTGTCGGCCACCGATCCAGCCACGCCTCGAGGTGGGGGATGACCCGCGTCACGGGCGTCTGCTGCAGCATGAACTCACTCACGAGCACACCCCAGGCGCCGAACTCGTCATGAAACGCAGACCGGCGCCAGGGCAGGTCTCGGGCGGTCGCTCGATACCACGCAGGCAGAGGTGACATCAGCTCGAGCGGGGCCGACGATGGAGGCATCCGTCCAGCCTATGCGAGCAGACAGGAGGTGCGGCGAGGTGGTCGCGGGGCATGAGCGCGCGGGAGCCTCGCCGCGCCATCGGTAGGCTGGGGGGATGGTCTCGCCCGGCATCCTTCTCGTCGACAAGCCCTCAGGACTGACCAGTCACGACGTCGTCGCGCGCACGCGCCGTGCGTTCGGCACCCGCAAGGTCGGCCATGCGGGAACGCTCGATCCGATGGCGACCGGTCTGCTGGTCATCGGCATCGAGGGGGCGACCAGGCTCCTCACGTACATCGTGGGCGCGGACAAGACCTATGAGGCGACGATTCGTCTCGGTCAGACCACAGGCACTGACGATGCCGAAGGCGAGATCCTCACGACCGCCGCTCCCGAGGCATGGGAGGCCATCGCCGATGACGCGGTTTCGGCAGGCATCGCAGCGCTCACGGGCGAGATCTCTCAGGTTCCCAGTGCCGTCTCGGCCATCAAGGTCGACGGGCGCCGCGCCTATGACCGGGTGCGTGCGGGAGAAGAGGTCGTGCTCGCGGCGAGAGACGTCGTCGTCTCCCGGTTCGAGATGCTCGCGAGCCGCCGCGGTGACGGCTATCTCGACCTCGACGTCATCGTCGACTGCTCATCCGGCACCTACATCCGCTCCCTCGCCCGCGACCTCGGGGCGGCTCTCGGCGTCGGCGGTCACCTCACGGCACTGCGACGTACTCGCGTCGGGCCGTTCGAGGTGACGGACGCGGTCGACCTCGACGCGCTCGAAGGCGCGATCACTCTGACACCGGCGGAAGCAGCAGGACGCATTCTTCCCGTGCTGGACATGTCGAGCGGTGATGCGCGCGACCTCCGTCACGGCAAACGTCTGGTCGAACAGGCTGCCCGCCTCGAAGGCCCGATCGCTGCGGCGGTCGACCCGGACGGACTTCTGATCGGCATCGTCGAGAAGCGCGGTGCGGACCTCAAGAGCGCCATGAACATGCCGGAGGGCGACCGATGATCCTCTGGTTCACGATCGCGCAGATCGTCATCGCCGTCGCTGCCGGCGTCTTCTGCCTCGTCGCGGGGATGATCGGCAGGCGGCCGAGCGACTTCAGTGTGGGTGCACTCGCCCTCGTCGAGGCGCTGCTGGTCGTCCAGGTGATCGCTGCGATCATCGCGCCGTTGGCAGGCAACCCGCCGACCGGAGACCTGCTCGAATACTGGGTCTATCTGATCTCGGCGGTGCTCCTGCCGGTCGGCGCCGTGCTGTGGGCGCTCATGGAGCGCAGCCGATGGAGCACCGTCATCCTCGGAGTCGCGGCCCTCGCCATCGCGATCATGCTGTGGCGGATGCAGGTCATCTGGTCCGTCCAGATCGCGTGAGGTGCGAGGCCGGAGCGGAGTCCGGCTCCCTCCCGCGGCTCTAGGATGGAATGCGCTATGAGCTCCACCGCCCCCTCCACTCGGATGACCGGAATCGGTCGCGTCCTCGTGATCGTCTACGCCGTCATGGCGCTGGCCGCCACGGGGCGCAGCTTCGTGCAGATCGTTCGTCGGTTCGACGAGGCGCCACTCGCGTACTCGCTCTCCGCACTCGCCGCCGTCGTCTACATCCTCGCCACGCTCGCACTCGTGCTGGCTCGTCGTCGTGGTTGGTACACGGTCGCCTGGGTCGCGATCGTGTTCGAACTCACCGGAGTGCTGGTGGTGGGTCTGCTCAGCATCGTGATGCCCGACCTGTTCCAGCATGAGACCGTGTGGTCGCTGTTCGGCCGTGGATACCTGTTCATCCCGTTGGTCCTGCCGGTCTTCGGGATCTGGTGGCTGCGCACGCATCGGCCGGTCGAGGCCGAGCAGCCGGTCGGGGTAGACGCGTGATCGTCTTCCGAAGCCCGGAGGAGGTGCCCGGCGACTTCGGGCCCACGGCGGTCGCGATCGGCAAGTTCGACGGCGTCCACGCGGGCCATCGTGCCGTCATCGAGCGTCTGAAGCAGGCGGCGGCGGCAGCCGGCAGTCGATCGGTCGCCGTCACGTTCGATCGCAATCCGCTGGCGGTCATCCGCCCTGACCGGTGCCCCGAGAACGTCGTGACGGTGGATCGCAAGCTCGAGCTCCTCGGTGAGCTCGGGCTCGACGCGACGCTGGTGCTGGCTTTCGACGAGGAGCTCGCGGCCCGCAGCGCTGAGGACTTCGTGGTCGACATCCTCGTCGGCGCGCTCCGGGTCTCGACGGTCCTCGTCGGGCAGGACTTCCGATTCGGCAACAGAGGAGCCGGCACTCCAGAGCTCCTGCGCGAGCTCGGCCCCCGTTACG
Source organism: Microbacterium sp. (assembly GCA_050701935.1). GTDB lineage: Bacteria > Actinomycetota > Actinomycetes > Actinomycetales > Microbacteriaceae > Microbacterium. The sequence goes on along the minus strand of JBOGEI010000217.1, from coordinate 133 downwards.
GCTTCTCGGTCGAGGTCGTCGACGAGGTCTATCTCCCCGGCTCCACGAGGCGCGTGTCATCGAGCTGGATCCGCGAGCTGTTGATGGAAGGCGATGTCGCCGCCGCGGCGAAGGCGCTCGGTCGCCTCCCCGA
>JBOGEI010000216.1:0-6079 GCA_050701935.1 Microbacterium sp. | reverse complement strand
GTCGTGTTCATGCGCCTGATGCCGATCGTGAAGTCGATCGCCGACTCCGGGGTGGGCGTGCTGCTCGTCGAGCAGTTCACCCAGCTCGCCCTCGGCCTCGCCCAGGAGGCCGTTGTCGTGGCAGGAGGCCGGGTGTCGTTCCAGGGCGCTTCCGACGACCTGCGAGTCGACCCCGGCCTCCTGCACCGCGCCTATCTCGGCGGATGACCGCGCGGGATCACATCCCGGCGTGATCGAAGGCGATCGTCGGCACGTCGACCACGTGCGAGCCGCCGTCGGCGACGATCACCGCGCCCGTGATGTACGACGACTCGCCCGAGCCGAGGAAGCGCACGACCGAGGCGATCTCGGCGGGTCGTGCCGGGCGCCGCAGCGGGACATCTGCGGTGACCTTCGCGTATGCCTCCTCACGGGAATCGAGCCCGGCATGCGAGGCGTACTCGTCCATCTCGTCATCGGCCATCGGCGTCTGCACCCAGCCGGGGCAGATGGCGTTCACCCGCACGCCGTGTCGGCCGTAGTCACGAGCGAGGGTGCGCGTGAGTCCGACCAGGGCGTGCTTGCCCACCGTGTAGCCGGCGACAGAGGGCCCGGCGAAGAGTCCCGCGAGCGACGACACGATCACGATCTGCCCCTTCGCCTCGATCAGCGCGGGCAGCGCCTCCCTCGCCATAGTGAACGCCGTGGTGAGGTTGGCGCGGATCGCCGCATCCCAGCTTTCGTCGTCGGTCTCGCCCACGGGCGAGAAGCCGTGACCACCGGCATTCGCGACCAGCACGTCGATGCGTCCGAACCGCGCGAGCACCTCGGCGACGGCCGCCTTCGCGGAAGCGGTGTCGGCCGCATCCGCGATGACCGGCAGGGCGCCGACCGCGCGTTCGACCTCGTGCAGCGGCTCCGGGCGACGCCCGACGACCACGACGTGCGCGCCTTCGGCCGCATAGCGCTCGGCGATGGCGGCTCCGATGCCCGTTCCGCCTCCGGTGATGACGATGACGCGTCCGGAGACGGTCGATCCGACCACAGCTCCCATGTGTGTGCTCCTGTGTGTTCTGGCGCGCGTGCGCTGTTGCTGCCCGACGCGGTCGCGTCAGGCGGGAAAACCCGAACGGGCGGTGTACCCGAAGTCGCTGAGCATGCTGGTGCCGTTGATCGCCCTGGTGCGAGGCGATACGAGGTACGCCACGTGGGCTGCGACCTCCGCAGCGCTCTGCACCGGGAAGCGCGGATCGTCGAACGCCTCGGCGCCGAGGTCGCCACGACTCATCGGGGTGTCGACGATCGACGGCGCGACCGTGTTGACCCGGATGCGGGTCTCGGCGAGGTCGACCGACAGCGCGCGCCCGAACTGGACGACGGCCGCCTTCGACGTGCAGTACGGCACCATGCCGGGCGATGCGACGAAGGCCGAGTCGCTGGCGAGCAGCACCACCGACGCGTCATCCGCCTCGCGCAGCGCGGTCAGGGCGTGCTTGAGCACCAGGAACGGCCCGGTCACATTGACGGCGAGCACCCGATTCCAGGCGTCGAGGGTGGTCTCCTCGATCGGCGTTCCCACAGGGCCTGACACCCCGGCGCAGCAGACGACCGCGTCGAGGCGACCCAGCGCCGCCACCCCCGCATCCACGGCGGTGCGCACCTGATCCTCGTCGGTGACGTCGGCGACCAGGACGACGGCATCCGGGCAGTTGCGGGCGACGTCGTGCAGCGCCGCGGAGTCTCGGTCGAGCAGCGCGACGCGCACGCCCTCCGCGGCGAGCGCGAGGGCGGTGGCGCAGCCGATGCCGCTGGCCGCCCCGGTGATGAGAGCCGTCGTCCCCTGCAGCTGAAGATCCATCTCGTCCTTCGCACGCCGTCCGGCACCCGGGTGGTGCGCGTGAGGACGGCGGTGTCGTCTCGGTCATCCTGCTCCCCGTGTCGGGCTCTGCGAACCTCCGCCGGCGGGCTGTGCACGGTGACACCATCGTCTTTCACTCAGGGTCAAGCGCGACCGCTGCGGCGCGACCAGACTCGCTCTATCGACGATTCCCCTCGTCGTCGATGCCGTGTCCGCACGGCCGTCACCAGCAAAGGAGCCGACGTGGCAGACCCGACATCTGCGTCCACGACGCAGAACCACACTTCCCTCCGGCCCGGCGCCCTCGGCGTCGCCGGCATCGTCTTCCTGGTCCTCGCCGCGGTCGCGCCGTTGACCGGCATCGTGGTCGTGGCCTCGCTGGCCATCGCCCTCGGCAACGGCGGCGGCACACCCATGTCGTTCTTCCTGGTGGCGGGGATCCTGCTGCTCTTCGCGATCGGCTACGCGCAGATGTCGAAGCAGCTCGTCAACGCCGGCGGCTTCTACGCCTTCGTGGTGAAGGGTCTCGGACGCACCGGAGGCCTCGTCGCCGGTCTGATCGCGACGCTCGGCTACAACTTCTTCGTGGTCGGCACGATCGGCACGAGCGGCTTCTTCATGCAGACGATCATCCGCGACCTCACCGGGCTCGACGTGAACTGGCTGGTGTGGGGACTCCTGTCGATCGTGGTGTGCTTCGTGCTCGCCCGGATCGGCGTGGACTTCAGCTCGAAGGTGCTGGGCGTCTGCCTGGTGCTCGAGGTGCTCATGCTGGTCGTGTTCGACATCTCCGTGCTCGTGCAGACCGGCTACGACCTGGCGGCGTTCAGCCCCGAGGCCGTGTTCTCCGGGTCGCTGCCGATCGGCCTGCTGCTCGCGGCCACCGGCTTCCTCGGCTTCGAGGCGACTGCGCTGTTCAGCGAGGAGGCGAAGCAGCCGCTGCGCACGATCCCGCGGGCCACCTACACCTCGATCATCGCGATCGGAGTGATCCTCGGCGTTACCACGTGGGCCGTCGTGAGCGCGACGGGCGTCGCACAGGCGCAGGCCACAGCCCTCGAGCACCTGCCGACCGGCGACCTGATCTTCTCGATCTCGCAGCAGTATCTCGGCGGCCCGCTTACGACCGTGATGATGATCCTGCTGCTGGTGAGCCTCTTCGCGGCGATGCTGGCCTTCCACAACTCCGCGACCCGCTACCTGTACTCGCTGGGGCGCGCGAAGATCCTCCCGCAGGCTCTCGCCCGCACCCGCGCGAACGGCGCCCCACAGCTCGCCGGCATCGTCCAGGCCGGGTTCGCCGGCATCGTCGCGATCATCTTCGCGATCGCCGGTGCCGATCCGATCCTCACCCTCGTGCCGGCGATGCTCGGCTTCGGCACCCTGAGCGTGCTGATCCTGCAGGGCCTCGCGGCCATCTCGATCGTCGTCTACTTCCGCCGCCGCCATGACCCGCGGTGGTGGAGTACCTTCATCGCCCCCGGCATCGGCTTCCTCGGTATCGCCGCGATCTCGATCCTCGCCGTCGTGAACTTCAACATCGTGGCGGGGTCGGAGGAACTCGCGATCCGTCTGATGCCGCTGCTGCTGGTGCTCGCCCTCATCGGCGGCATCGTCTACGGTGCCTACCTCAAGCGCTCCAGGCCCGCCGTGTACGAGGGCCTCGCCACCGACCTCGAGAAGTTCAGCGACCGCTGACTCTCCCGACCCCCACCGACGTAAGGAACCATGACATCATGACGACGCTGAACCCCGCCGACACCTCCACCTGGCTGCCTCTGGAAGGCCTCGCACCCGGCTTCGACGCCAACAAGGCTCCGCACAGCACCGACCTCAGCGGCCGTGAGATCACGGTCGTCGACGGCCGCGGCACCCGCATCGTGCACCGTTTCGCCGACACCACCGTGACCTGGGAGTACCAGCCGGGGGCGGAGGATGCGACCGAGGCGGCCTCCGACACCGACGACTACGAAGCGTTCGAAGTCGATCAGGACCTGTACTTCGTGCAGTTCCACCACCGGTACCTGCCGAACGAGGCCGTCTCGCTGATCCTCGACCTGCGCCACGGCCGCGCTCTCGCCGTGATCTCCGACATCCTCGCCGCCGCGGAGAAGGGGCGCACCCGAGTGCAGCACCACTTCGCACCGGGTGTGATCGAGGGCGCGGAGGTCACGGGTGCCGAGGCCGCACCGACGACGACGCTCATCGGTCGCCGCGTGGAGTGGGTCTACAGCACCGAGCACGCGTACGAGCACGTGTACCTGTCGCCGCGGTGGTACTCGTGGCAGTGCCTCGCGGGCCCCGAGCGCGGCCTGGCCGACACCGACGAGAACAGCGTCTGGGAGGTGCGGCCGGGCATCTACGTGTTCGCCTGGCGCGAGAAGGTCATCCCGTGCGCCTCGGTGACCATCGCCGATCACCGCGACGTGAACGCGATCCGCTCGCACGGAGTGCTCTTCGGCCTCGACGAGAGCGGCGAGGTGCCCACGCACTTCACCTTCGGCGCGCACGGCCGGCTGCTCTCCACCACGATGCACACGCCGGAACTCGAGCCCGCCACGTTCGGCGACGCCTGACATGGCCGAAGTCGCCGACCTCATCGTCACCGCCTCCGTGATCCGCACGGCCGACCGGGCGAACCCGATCGTCGAGGCCTTCGCGGTCCGTGACGGGCGGGTGCTCGCGGTCGGATCGCGGTCCGACATCGAGTCGTACCGCGGACGCCGGACCCGGCTGCTCGAGGTCGGCGACGCCGCCGTGTACCCCGGCTTCGTCGATGTGCACAACCACCACGCGCTCGCAGGACGCACCGAGCTGTTCGAACTGTCGCTGGCTCCCTCGCTCTCACTCGACGAGGTGCTCGACCGCGTGCGCGAGAAGGCCGCCGAGCTGCCGGAGGACGCCTGGATCATCGGCGGCGCGGTATCCACCACGCTGCTGCCCTTGCTCGCGAACACCGCCAGCCGCCGCCTGCTCGATGAGGCGGGCGGCGGACGGCCGGTGATGCTGATGGAGGACTCGCGGCACAACCGGTGGGCGAACAGCCGCGCGCTGGAGCTGGCGGGGATCACCGCCGACAGCCTCCCGTCCGCAGGCGTCACGCTGCTCGATCCTGACGACGGCACCCCCACGGGTGTGCTGCTGGAGGCTGCGGGCATCCCGGTGCAGGAGGCGTATGACCGCAGCGGCGGGCTCACGGCCGACCAGCACGCCGCCGCCTCACGGCGCGGCGTGGAGATCCTCAACTCCTTCGGCGTGACCGCGTTCCAGGACGCGGGTGTGTCGGTGGAGATCCTCGGCGCCCTCGCCGACCTCGACCGTGACGACGAGCTGAACGCCTGGGTGGTGTCGTCTCTGCTGATCAACGACGAGATCTTCGGCTTCGATCCGATCGGCGAGACGCTGCTCGACCGCGGCGAGGAGTTCCGCACCGCGCATCACCGTCCCGACTTCGTGAAGATCTTCCTCGACGGAGTCCCGCCGGCGCGTACGGCCTCGTTCCTCGAGCCCTATCTCGCGGATGCCGCGCACGGGGCGCACTTCCACGGCGAGACCACCATGACCCTCGAGGAGCTCACCGGGTGGCTGCGCTCCGTCGCCGCGCGCGGTCTGGGCGCGAAGGTGCACTGCACCGGCGACGGCTCGGCCCGCCTCGTGCTCGACGCGGCGGAGCGGCTGCGTGCCGAGGGCGTGACCACCCCGATCCAGATCGCGCACGGTCAGTTCCTGGCCGCATCCGACATCCCGCGGCTGCAGGCCCTCGACGTCTCCGCCGACATCTCCCCGTTCATCTGGTATCCGGGAGTGATCCCGCAGGCGCTGGCCGAGGTGCTCGGCGAACGGGCGGAGCACTCGCAGCCGAACCGGGCACTGCTGGATGCGGGAGCCCGCGTCGCCGGCGGCTCGGACTGGCCGGTGAGCGAGTCGCCGAACACTCTCGAGGGCCTGCAGGGACTCGTGACGAGGGCTGATCCGCTCGGCCGCGCATCCGGCACCCTGTGGCCCGAGCAGGCCATCACCGCCGAGGAGGCGCTGGAGGTCTTCACGATCAACGCCGCCACCGCGATGGGGCTCGGCGAAGAGACCGGTTCACTGACCCCCGGCAAGTCGGCGGACTTCGTCGTGCTGGCCCGCGATGCGATCGCCGGCCCCGCGGACGAGATCGTGCGCACCGAGGTCATGTCCACGTGGTTCGCCGGGCGTCGGGTGCACGGCGACTGAGGTGGGTGAACGGCTGATGCC
>JBOGEI010000215.1:0-6116 GCA_050701935.1 Microbacterium sp. | reverse complement strand
CGATGCCGTCGTCGCGATCAGGGTCGCCTATCGCCGCAATCTCGCGGCCATCGCCGTGTACGACCTCTCGCATCCGGCCCCGGAGACCGTCGTCGCCGAAGTATCGGCTGCGTTGGCCGACATCGCCGGTGCGGCGCTTGAGGCGTCGCTCGCGGTGGCCAGGACGCGACTGAAGGAGTCGATGGGTCGCGAGGAGGTCGCGGCGACACGCCTCGCCATCATCGGCATGGGAAAAGCCGGCGCGCGCGAACTGAACTACGTCAGCGACGTCGACGTGATCTTCGTGGGAGGAAGCAGCGACGAAGAGCAGGTGAGCGAGGCGCGCGCGATCGACATCGCGACTCGTCTGGCGCGGGAGACCATGCGCAATCTCGACGCGATCGAGGTGGAGCCGGCCCTGTGGGAGGTGGATGCCGCGCTCCGCCCCGAGGGCAAGCAGGGGGCGCTGGTGCGCTCTCTCGCATCGCATCTGGCCTACTACGACCGCTGGGCGAAGAGCTGGGAGTTCCAGGCGCTGCTCAAGGCGCGTCCGCTCGCGGGAGATGCCGAGCTCGGCGCCGAGTACATCGCCGCCGTGCAGCCGAAGATCTGGTCGAGCGCGGCGAGACAGGACTTCGTCGAGAGCGTCCAGCGCATGCGTGAGCGTGTGATGGAGCACATCGACCCGGCGGACGCGCCGTATCAGCTCAAGCTCGGTGCCGGCGGCTTGCGCGACATCGAATTCACCGTGCAGCTGCTGCAGCTCGTGCACGGTCTCACCGACGAGACTCTGCGCACCCGCGGCACTCTCGAGAGCCTCGATGCGCTCGTCGAGGGCGGCTACATCGGACGGGTCGATGCGGCTGCGTTCGCCGACGACTACCGACTGCTCCGCCTCATGGAGCATCGTCTTCAGCTGCGCGAGCTCAGTCGCACGCACCTCATGCCTCGCACACCTGCCGGCCTCCGGATCCTGGCGAGAGGCACGGGACTGGCCGAGAGCGGCGAGGGTGTGTGGGCGCGGTGGGAGAGCGTGCGACGCGAGGTGCGCGAGATCCACACGCGCCTGTTCTACCGCCCGTTGCTCAGTGCCGTCGCGGGTCTGCCGGAGGAGGAGCGCACGCTCTCGGCCGCGCAGGCGCACGATCGGTTGGCAGCGATCGGGTTCCGCGATCCGGCCGGAGCCCTGCGTCACATCGGTGCTCTCACGAGCGGACTCAGCCGCAAGGCGACGATTCAACGGCACCTGATGCCCATCATGGTGCGATGGTTCGCCGACGGCAGCGACCCCGACTACGCGCTGCTCGCCTTCCGTCGTATCAGCGAGCGACTCGGCGACACTCCCTGGTTCCTTCGCATGCTGCGGGACTCCTCGGGTGCAGCCGAGAGCCTCACACGTCTGCTGTCCTCTTCGCGCTACATCGGCGAGCTGCTGGAGTGGATCCCCGAATCCGTGGCGTGGCTGGACAGCACGGGACGCCTGCGTCCCCGCGGCGCGGCCGCACTGGACGAGGAGGCCCGTGCGATCCAGACGCGCCACGAGACGATCGGCGACGCCCTTCGCGCGGTCAGGGCGCTGCGACGGCGTGAGCTGCTGCGCACGGCGATGGGCGCTGTCCTCGACGTGCTGACGATCGAGGAGGTCGCCGCGGCCCTCACGGATATCACCGAGGCGACGATCCAGGCCGCCCTTCGTGCCGTGATCCGCGACGTCGTCCCGCCCGAAGACGAAGCGCTCGACTTCGCCGTCATAGCGATGGGACGATTCGGCGGCGCCGAGCTCGGCTTCGGCTCGGACGCCGACATCCTCTACGTGTACGACGCGAACGGCGTCGACTCCCAGCGAGCTCAGAAGCTCGCGACCCAGATCGTCGCGGGACTCAGGGAGCACCTGACGGATCATCGCCTTCCACTCGACCTCGACGCCGACCTCCGCCCGGAGGGACGTAACGGGCCGGTCGTGCGATCGATCGAGGCCTACACCGAGTACTACCGGCGCTGGTCGCTGTCGTGGGAGGCGCAGGCGCTGCTTCGCGCCCGAGGTGTTGCGGGGAGCACCAAGCTGATCGAGCGCTTCACGGCGCTCGCCGACACGATCCGCTACCCGGAATCCGTCGATCTGCAGGGTACGCGCGAGATCAAGCGCATCAAGGCCAGGGTCGAGGGTGAGCGTCTGCCGCAAGGGGCCGACCCTCGACGACACCTGAAGCTCGGACCGGGCTCCCTCAGCGACGTCGAGTGGCTGGTGCAGCTGCTGCAGTTGCAGCACGCTCACGCAGTGCCGGGTCTGCGCACGACCGCCACCCTCGGCGCTTTGGACGCCGCGGTCGCAGCAGGTCTCGTGACAGAGGACGACGCCGTGCGTCTGCGTGAGGCGTGGCGTCTTTCGAGCAGGCTCCGCTCCGCGATCACTCTGCTGACCGGCCAGACCAGCGACGTCCTTCCCGCAGACCGACGGCAGCTCGATGCGATCGGGCGGCTGCTCGGTTATCCCGACCGTTCGGCGAGCGAGCTCGAAGAGGACTACCTCGGTGTGACTCGACGGGCGCGGAAGACTTTCGAGCAGCTCTTCTACGGCTAGGTCGTCTTCTGCTCGCGGTAGTCCTCCGTCTCATCTTCGACGGGTGAGCACGCCTTCCTCTCCGACAGCCAAGGCTCCTAGGCTGGCGCTCGTCCGCGGACCGGCCCGCCGGACGCTCGCAAGGAGGTCTCATGTCAGGTCAGGAAGCAGCAGAGCCGTTTCCGGTCGAGGTCGTTCGGGAGACCTACCCGAGACCCGAGTGGCGGTATCCGAACGGCCGCGTCGGGACGACGTATGCGGACTCGGTGGCGGATTTCCCGCCGCCGCTGACGGCTCCCGGGCACGCTCCCAATGTCCTACTGATTCTTCTGGACGACGTCGGGTTCGGATGGTCGAGCGCCTTCGGCGGACTCGTTCGCATGCCCACGGCGGAACGCATCGCGAATCATGGGCTGAAGTACAACCAGTTTCATACGACTGCCCTGTGCTCCCCGACCAGAGCCGCACTCCTCACCGGACGCAACCACCACACTGCGCACAGCGGGAACATCGGCGAACTCGCCACCGGTTTCCCCGGCTATGACGGGATCATTCCCAAGAGCTGCGGCACTGTGGCCAAGGTCCTGAGCGACAACGGCTATGCCACCGCATGGTTCGGCAAGAACCACAACGTGCCGGACAACATGACCAGCGACGCGGGACCGTTCGCGAACTGGCCCACGCAGATGGGCTTCGACTACTTCTACGGTTTCATCGGCGGAGAGACGAATCAGTTCTACCCTGGGCTGTACCGCGGCACGACTCCCGTCCCTGTGCCAGACACACCGGAGAACGGCTACCAGCTCACGCGCGATCTCGCGGACGACTGCATCGGCTGGGTGAACCGGCAGAAGGGCATCGCCCCTGATCGTCCGGTGTTCGCGTACTTCGCCCCCGGAGCGGCGCACGCTCCGCACCATCCGCCGCTCGATTGGCGTGGCAGGAACGAGGGCCGGTTCGACATGGGCTGGGATGCCTATCGCGAGCAGGTCTGGCAACGGCAGCTTGCTGAGGGGATCATCCCGGAGGGGACCACGCTCACGCCACGACCGAAGGAGATCCCGGCGTGGGATGACCACACCGACGAGCAGAAGCGGCTGCTTGCGAGGCAGGCGGAGAACTACGCAGACTTCCTCGAGCACGCAGACCACGAGGTCGGCCGTGTGGTGGATGCCTTCGATGCCCTCGGTGAGCTCGACAACACCCTCATCATCTACATCATCGGTGACAACGGCTCCAGTGCAGAGGGTACGCTCACCGGGCTGCTCAACGAGATGGTGGGGCTCGACGGGAATGCCGGCGAATTCGACAAGCTGCTTCCGCAGATCGATCGCTGGGGGCTCCCCGGCACCGCGCCGCACTATGCCGTCGGCTGGGCCTGGGCGGGCGATACGCCGTTCCAGTGGACCAAACAGATCGCCTCCCATTTCGGCGGCACGCGCAACGGGATGCTCGTCTCGTGGCCCTCGATGATCGAGAGCCACGGCGAGCTGCGTTCGCAGTTCCATCACGTCATCGACGTGATGCCGACCCTGCTAGAGGTGGCCGGAATCACCGAGCCGATATCGATCGACGGTGTGACGCAGAAGCCGATCGAGGGAACGAGCATGGCCTACACCTTCGGCGCCGGAACCGAAGATGCGCCGAGCACGCGAATCACCCAGTACTTCGAGATGTTCGGACATCGGGCCCTCTATCACGATGGTTGGATCGCCTCCTGTCGTCATGGTCGGCTGCCCTGGATCAATATAGGCTCGGCATCCTTCGATGACGATGTGTGGGAGCTCTACGACCTACGCAATGACTTCAGCCAGGGACGTGACCTGGCAGCGGATGATCCGGCCAAGCTGCGCCTCCTGCAGGACCTCTTCATGCAGGAGGCGGCGACGCACAATGTACTGCCGCTCGATGACCGCTTCATCGAGCGTGGTGATCCCAGGCTGCGACCCAGCTACTTCTACGGCCGAGACGTCGTCACGTTTCGGTCGGGGATGGTGAGGCTCCCGGAGGGGAGCGCCCCGAAGACGACAAACGTCGATCACACGGTCACTGTCGAGGCGACCGTTCCCGTCGGTGGCTCGGAGGGAGTCCTCATCTGCGTCGGCGGTGACGGCGGTGGGTGGTCGTTGCATGTACAGGACGGCAGGCTCGTCTATCACTACAACTGGTTCGACATGGAGCGCACCGAGATCGTTTCCGACGACGAGGTGGCACCGGGATCGCATCGTCTCCAGTACTCGTTCGAGAACGAGACGACGACCCCGGGGGAGGCGGCGATCGTGCGGCTGTTCGTGGATGACGTGCAGGTCGCGAAAGGCCGCGTTCCACGCCAGAACCGCGCTCGATTCGGGGCGGGCTGTCTGGATGTGGGCTGCTACTCGCTATCGCCCATCAGCGACCGTTTCCCGGCCGGACAGCCAGGCTTCCGCTTCACCGGTTCCATCGATCAGGTGACTCTGAGGTTCGCTGGGCGGGTCAACGACATCACCCCGAAAGAGAAGCTCGAGCAGCTGCTAAAACTGGACTAGCGGTTGCGGGGGCGTTATGCCGGGAACCTCTATTTGCGATATTCGACACCATCACCCAGGCTGAGCCCTATGAGTGTTTCCCGTATCGGCATCGTCTGGAACCCGTCCAAGATCGATGAGGAGATCGTGCGCGCGGCCACCGCGGAGGTCTTCGGTGAGTCAGCAGAGTTGAGCTGGTGGGAGACCAGTCCGGAGGACCCGGGACGCGGCATGGCGCAAGAGGCCGTCGACTCGGGTTGCGACATCGTGATCGCGGTCGGTGGCGACGGTACGGTCCGCGCGGTTGCCGAGTCGTTGGCGGGTTCGGATAGCGCTCTCGGAATCGTGCCGCAGGGGACGGGCAACCTTCTCGCGCGCAACCTCGAGGTTCCGCTGAACAACGTGAAGGCCGCGCTGGAGCGCGTTCGCGACGCCGAGCCGCGTCGTATCGACCTGGGGTGGGTGTCCTACGATGGCACCGAGCACGCGTTCGCCGTGATGGTCGGCTTTGGCGTCGATGCGCAGATGTTGGTGGAGACCGACGACGACCTCAAGTCGAAGGCCGGCTGGTTCGCCTACGTCGAGGCGATGGGTCGTGCTCTCGCCGGCACCGAGATGACAGACATCACCCTCACCATCGACGGCGAGAAGGCGGTCGCAGTCCGTGGCCACACGATGCTCATCGGCAACTGCGGAATGGTCCAGGGCGGCATCCGCCTGCTCCCGGACGCGGTCCTCGACGATGGCAAGCTCGACGTGCTGATGATCAGTGCCGACGGTGCGCTGCAGTGGTTGGACACCCTGCGCTCCTTCGTCTGGGACAACGGCATCCGTCGCCTCTTCGGAGCCACGGACGAAGCCGTCAGCACCGAGTCAGCGCGCCACCTGCCCGTCGAGAACATCTCGGTGGAGTTGAAGACGCCTCTTGTGTTCGAGATCGACGGCGAGGAGATGGGAGAGGTCTCGGCGTTCGAGGTGCGAGTCGATCCCGGTGCCCTGCTCGTTCGCTGAGAGCCGTCGGCCTGAGAAGAGGCCGACGGCTCGCAGACGCTGGCAGCGGGGGGAACGAT
>JBOGEI010000214.1:0-6153 GCA_050701935.1 Microbacterium sp. | reverse complement strand
GGTCTCGACCGCCCGGTGCCCGCGCCTCTAGGCTCATCCCATGATCACCCAGGACACGCTGCTCGCCTTCGTCATCGCGGCGTTCGTCATGGTCGTGATCCCGGGACCGACCGTGCTGTTCACGATCGGCCGCGCCATGGCGCTGGGCCGCTGGGGTGGGTTCCTCAGCATCCTCGGCACGGCCGTCGGGTCGATCGTGCTCGTCGTGGCCGTCGCGCTCGGCGTCGGCACCGTGATCGCGCAGTCGATCGTGCTGTTCACGATCGTCAAGGTGCTCGGTGCCGGCTACCTCATCTTCCTCGGCATCCAGGCCATCAGACACCGCAAGGATGCGGCGCGGGCCATGGTCGCGACCCCAGCGAGACGTTCCGGGTGGCGGCTGCTCACCGAGGGGTTCGTCGTCGGTGTCACCAACCCCAAGTCGATCGCGTTCTTCCTCGCGATCCTGCCGCAGTTCGTCGATCTGCATACCGGGTCCGTGCCGGCGCAGCTCTTCCTGCTCGGGGTCATCGTCGTGGTGATCGGTGTGACGTGCGACGCGGTGTGGGTGCTCCTCGCGAGCGCAGCCCGCGACTGGTTCGGTCGCTCCCCCCGGCGCATCGAGGCGATGGGGGCGACGGGAGGCGGGCTGATGATCGCGCTCGGCGCCTTCCTCCTCGTATGGAGCGAGAAGCCCGCGACCGCCTGAGCGCCCCACGAGGTCGTGCGCGCACGTGCTCGCGGGTCACATGCGTGCGAAGCGGGCCCGAGCGATGCAGAAGACGCCGTAGACCGCGAAGCCCGTGCCGACGGCTCCCAGCACGAGTCCGCCCAGGGGCAGCTCGAGCAGACTGTGCAGAGCGGCGTCGAGCCCTGCACCCTTCTCCGGGTCCTGCGTGACCGCGGCGACGACGAAGAGCACGCCGGTGACTGCCACCGCGATGCCCTTGCCGAAGTAGCCGATGACCCCCAGCGTCACGATGCCTCCGCGCGCGGCTCCCGACGGCAGATCGAGCAGCTTCTCGAAGCCGCGGGTGAACCCGCCCACGACGAATCCCACTCCGACGCCGACGACGCAGAGCCCGACAACGACGAGCAGCGCGACGCCTCCCGGGGCGGAGAGAAGGACCGCGCTCAAGGTCTTGGAGGCCGTCTCCGAGTCGGCGCTGCCGCCCACGGCGTAGATGATCGCCATCCCCGCCACCACGAGATAGGCGAGAGCGATGCCGAAGAGCTTGACGCGCTGACCCCACTTCTTCGTCTCGGCCGGGTCGGCAGCGAGGAACGCACTCGCGATCTGCCACACGGCCAGCGCGATCAGGCCGGCCGCGACGAGCGCGAGCAGCAGCCCTCCGACCGGGTTCTGGCGGATCTGCTCCATCGCCCCGTCCTGGTCGGCATCGCCCGAGGCGCCGGCGGCGATGGAGATCGCGATCGAGCCGATGATGACGTGGATCAGCCCCAGGACGACGAACCCGACGCGGGCGATCCGCCGGAACGCCGACGACCCTTTGGCGACGCGCGCCGCGTGCTTGACCGTGCTCATCGTTGAAGCGTATCCGTCATGCCCCAAGCCGCGGAGGGGCTTGATTTCGCGGCAACGACCGCTCAGGCTGCCGGGGCCACCGGCTGCCTGAGGATGGTGCGCAGCTTCGTCTGGTCGGTGCGGCGCAGGTCGCTCAGGTAGATCTCGTGGTGCAGCCCCCGCATCTGCAGACCGTTCTCGGGAATGAAACGGTGGTGCAGGTCGTCGAGCACCGGACCTTCGTCGTCGAACGGACCCACATGCAGCGTCTGCACGCAGGTTCCCTCGTCGAGGGTCTCCAGCCGCACGGACTCCAGCGCCGGAATCGGCTCCTTCTTCTTCGCCGCCTTCTGTGCGACGGCTTCCACCGCTGCTGCGAACAGCGGCTCAGTGATGTGATCGCCGACCATGATCATCATCGTCCACAGCCAGGCCGACTTGTCTCGGCGCGAGGTGAACGACTCCATGTCCGGCGCATGCCAGAGCCCTTCGAGCGGCATCACCACGGTGTCGATGCCGAGCTCGTTCCGGCTGGCGAACTTCAACGCATAGGCCACGGGGAACAGCGCTGAGACGGCATCCCGGTAGGCGGGAGAGGTGTTCGGATCGCCCGCACCGTCGACCATCAGGTACTGCATGGGCGGCACGTCGATGATGCGGAACTCGCCGCGCTTCGCCCGATACGCATCGAGTGTCTTCTTGGGATCGATCGCCGCCATGACGTGCCTCCTGGATCGTGCGCCCAGTGTCGCACGGGGGTCGGACACGGGGTCGCGAGGCGAGGGCGGGTGGTGCGGATGCCCCGCCCGACCTCGCCTCTGCATCAGCCGTGCTCGACCGGAAGCGAGAGCTCGCACGACGCGAAGTCACCTGTGAACTCCAGGTAACGCACGATCGAGGGCCCCGGGCGCAATCTCCACGGGTTCGACGGGAACCACTCGGTCGCTGTGGCCGCCCACAGATTCTGCAGCGTCTCGGGGAACGGACCGCGGGCGGCGAAGACCGCCCAGGAGCCTTCTTCGAGACGGAGGGAGTCGAGGTCGTCCGGAACGGGAGTGGCGCTATGCAGGGCGACGCCGTGCAGATATGTGAGCAGCGTGCCCTCCGGCGCGTCCGGTTCGATGTCAGCGGTGACGGCCAGGATCCCCGACGGCTCGGCGTCGCCGAGAACCTTGAGGCGCGCATGCTCCTCGGGCGGGATCGCCGCGATATGCGCCTGGACCTGCGGGTTGGTGCCCTCGTGGATCAGCGGAACCTCGGCGGCGTGACCGACGAGGACGAGCGCGGGCAGGTGCGTGATGGTGACGTCCATGGGGATTCTCCCTTCGACGCTCAGGCGGAACCGGAGCGTGGGTTGAGTGCGGAGAGGACCCCCTTCACGGCGCGCATCGGCCGGACTGATGCCGTGCACCGCCCGGAACGCGCGTCCGAATGCCTCGACCGACCCGTACCCGTGGCGCACGGCCACCTCGAGCAGGTTCGAGGCACCGGCGGCGAGCTCCGCCCCGGCGAGCGTCATCCGACGACGACGCACGTATTCCGAGAGGGGCATACCCGCGAGTGCCGAGAACATCCGGCGCAGGTGATACTCGGTGGTGCCGTGCTCGCGGGCGAACGAGGCCACGTCGACCTCTTGGCCAGGGTCTCCCGCGTCGACCAGGTCGACCAGGGCGTTCAGCGTGCCGATCATGAGGTCCTCCTTTCCTCACCATCGTCACCGAACCGACTTGCAGCCACCCGACTTCTGCGGTCAGATGCGATCGGTCGGCGTCAGCGCCCGATCAGAGTTCGACCGGCGGTGCGGGCTCCGTCTCGGCTTCCTCCGGGTGGCGTGCGAGATTCACGATCCCGGCGATCAGTCCGCCCCAGACCGTGACCATGGCGATAACCATCATGACGATCGCGATGGGAGTCATGCCCGTGCTCCCTTCGTCGTGTCGACCGCCGGGATCGCCGAGGTCTCGGCATCCGGTTCGTACTTCTCCTCGGCGAGGAACTCGTCGTACTCGGGGTCGTCCTTCGCGTGAGAGCGCGTGCTCCACGGGAGCGCCGACAGCACCAGGGCGAGCACGACGAGCGAGACCACCATGCCCCAGCCGAAGATCGCGAGGAACCAATCGGGGTAGCCGCTGTACGGCTCGGTGATCTTGGTGATGAGTCCGGTGACGAAGAGGTAGCCGAGCACGACCGGGGCGAGAACACCGACGAGCAGCTTCCACAGCAGCCCGACCCGGAAGCTGGAACGCCGGTTGAGGTGTTCGACCAGCACCGGCAGCTTGTGCAGGAACCAGGCGACGACGATCACGGCCACGAGAGCGACGGCCATGATGCCGAAGGCGTTGACGAACGCGTCGGCGGTATCGAGGACCGACAATGCCGTCGTCGTCGAGAACAACGCCATCGATACGATCGCGAGCGGAATCGAGACGGTGAGGGTCGTGCGCACGCGCGCCCAGCCCAGCTTGTCCTGCAGCGCGGCGACGATCACCTCGAGGATCGAGATCAGGGAGGTGATGCCCGCGAACACCAGCGCACCGAAGAACAGCACACCGATGATCGACCCGCCCGTCGCCTCCGAGACGATCGTCGGGAAGGCGATGAACGCCAAGCCGATGCCGGAGGTCGCAACTCCTGCCACGTCTGTGCCCTGCGCCTGAGCCATGAAGCCGAGGGCGGCGAAAACTCCGATGCCGGCGAGGATCTCGAAGCCGGAGTTCGCGAACGCCACGACGAGTCCGGAACCGGTGAGATCGGTCTTGCGCTTGAGGTACGAGGAGTAGGTCACCATGATGCCGAAGGCGACCGAGAGCGAGAAGAAGATGTGCCCGTAGGCCGAGGCCCAGACACCCGGGTCTGCCAGCGCCTCCCAGTTCGGGGCGAAGAAGGCGTTCAGTCCGTCCATGGCGCCCGGCAGGAATAGCGACTGCACGACCAGGATCGCGAACATCACCGTGAGCAGCGGCATCAGGATCATGTTCGCGCGGCCGATTCCGCGCTTGACCCCCAGCGCCATGATGACGACCACGATCACCCACACCACGACGAGCGGGATGCCGACCTGCGGCACGAACTGGGTGGAGACGCCGACCTCCGCGACATCCGCCGACTGCAGGAAGTCGCTGAAGAAGAAGTCGTTCTCGTTGCCCGGACCCCAGGTGAGCTGAGCTGAGAACCACGTGTACATGGCCGCCCACGCGATGATCACCGCGTAGTAGACCGCGATCACGACGCAGATGAGCACCTGCCACCAGCCGAGAGGCTCCGCCGCGCGATGCATGCGCCGGAACGCCAGCGGTGCCGACCCGCGGAATCGATGGCCGATGGCGTAGTCGAAGAACAGCAGTGGGATACCGGCCGTGAGCAGGGCGCACAGGTACGGGATGAGGAACGCACCACCCCCGCCTTCGTAGGCGACGTAGGGGAACCGCCAGATGTTCCCGAGTCCGACGGCCGAGCCGATCGCGGAGAGGATGAACACGTTCCGCGAGCCGAAGGCCTCGCGTTTGTGGGTCTGCGTCGCTGCGGTGGCCATGCGGACGAGGCTACCCGAGGGGGCGCTCGAGCGCGTCGCGCGACCCGCGCGAGGAGACCGTCCGACAGCGCCGACCCCGGTCTTCGACGTTCACACTCGTCGGCCGAGCTGGTGAACAGCCGTCGCCTATTGTCGAGATTCCTGGACTCGGGGAATGCGAGACGACATGAAGATCAGCGATCTACTCCTCGCCGTCCCTGGTGAACTCCCCCGTCTCGCCGAGAACGAGAACCCTTTCGTGAATCCGGAGGCGCTCGTGGGCGCCCAGATCACCCGGATCCTCGTCGACGTCCTCGGCGGAAGGGCGGGAGTGCTCCTCGAATTGCGGCAGTCGTCGCGACTCCGCGGGAACACCGCGCTCTTGCGGGTATCAGCCGTCAGGCAGCAGAACTGGACCTGCACCTCGACGGCGAACGAGTTCACAGCCTGGTCGATCATGCACGCGTCGACGCGGCAGTATGAGGACGAATTCCGCGTGAGCGTCGACTGCATGCCGGTGGGCGCCCTGCGCGTAGTCGGAGCCTCAGCGGACTTCACCCTTCTCGATGCAACTGCGCTCGACATCACGCCCCCGGACTACCGCTCCGACCCTCGAGCGCTTATTCGGTTCGGGGTGGCGGATGAGAGCACCGAGGCCACGCCGATCGGCGTGGCCTATTCGACAGGCGGCCGCGACCGGTGAATCGGCGGCATCCGCAGAGGGCACAGGATGCAGAAAACCCCCTGAAGATCAGGGGGTTTTTCTGCGGAGACGAGGGGATTTGAACCCCTGGTCCCCGTGAGGGGACTCCACCTTAGCAGGGTGGTGCACTCGGCCGGACTATGCGACGTCTCCAGGCATCCGACCCGAAAGCACGGATGCACTTAGCCATCATAACGGGTCGGGCGAGCAGTGACGAACCGGCGTCGACCACACCCCTTCTGACCGACGCGCACCCGCACTGAGAGGGGATGCGCACTCGCACTGGGATACTTGCCGCACACCGTGGGCACCCAGCGTCC
The DNA here is from genome assembly GCA_050701935.1 of Microbacterium sp. Classification (GTDB taxonomy): domain Bacteria; phylum Actinomycetota; class Actinomycetes; order Actinomycetales; family Microbacteriaceae; genus Microbacterium. The sequence goes on along the minus strand of JBOGEI010000214.1, from coordinate 115 downwards.
ACCGCGCGGAAGAGGACCGACCATGCCCCGCACAGACACCGTCAACACGGAGCACGCCGACGCTCGCTCGCGTCTTCGGAGGGAGGGCCAGGCACTCGGCTACGCGATCATCCTC
>JBOGEI010000213.1:0-6237 GCA_050701935.1 Microbacterium sp. | reverse complement strand
GTCGTCGGCGCTCCGGAGAGCGCCGTCGCGTCGGCGATCGCGACGTCCGCCGCATCTTCCACTGCGCCGTCGACGGGCTTCTTCTTCGCGGCGTCGGCCTCGGCGCGCTCGCTCGTCGTCATGGTGGTGAGCGGGCGGTTGGGCAGGAACAGGATCGCGATGAGGCTGATCACCGCGAGCGGGATGCCGATCAGGAACGCGTGGGAGATGGCCTGCGCGTAGAAGTCCTCGATGATCGAGCGCACCGGCTCGGGAAGCAGGCGCACCTCGGGCAGTGTGCCGCTCGAGAGCTGAGCTGCGACTTCTGCGCCCTTGTCGCCGAGCTGGGCGATCGCGGCTCCGATGCGCTCCTTGCCGTCGCTGAACAGGCCGGTCAGCGTGTTCGCGAGCACGGCGCCCATCACCGAGACGCCGATCGTGCCGCCGAGGCTGCGGAAGAAGGTCACGCCAGAGCTTGCGACGCCCATCTCGCTCGGCTTCGCGACGTTCTGCACGATGAGGACCAGGTTCTGCATAGTCATGCCGACGCCCGCACCCATCACGAACATGTAGATCGAGACGAGGGCGAAGTTCGTGTCGTAGTGCAGCGTCGACAGCATCACGGAGCCCGCGATCAACAGCACGGAGCCGAGGATCAGGTAGCCCTTCCACTTGCCGAAGCGGGTGACGAGCTGGCCGATGACCATCGACGCGATCAGGAGCCCTGCCATCATGGGCAGGGTCATGAGCCCGGCCTCGGTCGGTGTGGCGCCGCGGGAGAGCTGCATGTACTGCGCGAGGTACACCGACGTGCCGAACATCGCCACGCCGATCGAGATCGACGCGAGCACCGACAGCGTGAACGTGCGACCGCGGAAGAGCGTGAGCGGGATGAGCGGCTCGCGCACCTTGAGCTCGACGATGATGAACGCGATGGCCGAGATGATCGCACCGCCGACCATGAGCACGGTCTCGGTGCTCCACCAGTCGAAGGTCGAGCCGGCGTTGGTGATCCAGATCAGGATCAGCGAGACTGCTGCCGAGAGAAGCACGATGCCCGTGTAGTCGATCGACGCCTTGCGAGTGCGCTCGGTGCTGATGTGCAGGGTCTTCTGCAGGATGATCAGCGCGGCGACGGCGAACGGGAGCGCGACGAAGAAGTTCCAGCGCCAGTTCGCGACGTCGGTGATCCATCCGCCCAGCAGCGGGCCGCCCACTGTGGCGACGGCCATCACAGCGCCGAAGAGGCCCATGTAGCGGCCGCGTTCGCGCGGGCTGATGATGTCGGCCATGATGACCTGGCTGAGGGCGGCGAGTCCGCCGCCGCCGATGCCCTGGATGGCACGGAACGCGATGAGGGTGTTCGTGTCCTGCGCGAAGCCGGCTGCGGCTGTCGCGCCGACGAAGATGATGATCGCGATCTGGATCAGCAGCTTGCGGTTGAACAGGTCGGCGAGCTTGCCCCAGATGGGGGTGGAGATCGCGGTGGTGAGCAGCGTCGCTGTGATGACCCAGGTGTAGGCGGCCTGGTCGCCGCCGAGGTCGTGCACGATGACCGGCATCGAGGTGGAGACCACCGTGGTGGCGATCATCGAGACGAACATGCCGAGCAGGAGGCCGGTGAGGGCTTCGAGCACCTGGCGATGTGTCATCTTGACGGGGGAATCCGTGGTCATGCGTGACCTTTCGCAGTGTGGAGGGGAAATGCTGCGACAGCTCTGGCGCGCACGAGATGGTTGAACTGCGTCAACTATACGTGAATCGTTGATCTACGTCAACGATTCGAGTGAGCCCATTCGGGTCTGCGCGGGATGAGCGAATGTCCTGCGCGAAATCGCCTTGTCCTTCCGAGAGGGCAAGGAGAGGATGGCGCAAACGCGCGGATGCGGGGTCGTTGAGGGGCGATCGGAAATCAGGCATCCGCGTGGTTCACCGAATTCCTGAGGGGGATGCGACATGGCAACCAAGGCAACGCAGCGCAAGGTTCTCGCAGTACTGGCAGGTGGGCTCGTGCTCGGCGTCGGCACCGCGGTGACACTCGCGGTCTGGAACGATTCCGAGTTCGCGAACGGCACGTTCACGGCAGGCGCTTTCAATCTGCAGGGATCGACCGACGGCACCGCCTACGCCGACCACAACTCCGCCGGCACCGCGGCGACGCTCGCATTCACCCTTCCGGCCGGGCTCGTGGGCAACATGTCGCCGACGAGCTCCGTCTACGCCGGATTCTGGGTGCGCCTCGCGGCCGGCACCACGAGTGGAGCGAACCTCGTCGCCGACGGCACCACGGCCGACCCCGCTGCGAGTTCCAACACCGGGCACCTGTCGTACTCGATCTACCAGCTCGCTCCGGGCGCGACGTGCAACGCGGCCAGTGCCACGGGCACCCCCGTCGCCACCGGCACGACGCTCGATGTGCAGACCGGTGCGACACAGGTCCCGCTCACAGCTGGAGGCACGGCCGCCGTGCCGGGTACGGCGGTGCAGCTGTGCTTCAAGGTGACGGCGGATGCTGCGCTCACACCGAGCCTGGTGACCAACGCCACCTGGAAGTTCACGGCGACCTCGACGAACTGAGCATGTGATGGTCACCCGCAGCGAAATGCGGGAGAGGCGGCGGCTGCGCTCCCGTCGACTACGAGCCGTCCTCGCGGGTGGGCTCGTGTTCGGAATCGGCGTCACCGCGACTCTTGCCGCATGGAACGACTCCGAGTACGGCACCGCGAGCTTCACGGCAGGCAAGTTCGACATCGTCGGAGCGATCGATGGGACGACCTTCTCGAGCCACGCGACCACGGGCGCGGCAGCGACCCTGAACTTCCAGCTCGCTCCCACCGCGATGGCGCCGGGGAACTCGACGTATGCGCTGTTCAGCGTGAAGACCGTCAATCCCTCGGTCGCGGGCACGCTGCAGCTGACTGCGGGAACCCCCGCGGGCACGGGGCTTGCGACGTACCTCACCTACGGGGTGCGCACGATCGCCGGCACCACCTGCAACTCGACCACGTACGCGGCGGGGACGGCTGTCGTCGCGGACGGGTCGGCGCTCACCGCAGGAGGGTCGGCGACGCAGGTCGTCACGGCGAACGGCGCAGCGCAGGTCAACTACTGCTTCGCCGTCACGCTCCCGCTCACAGCCCCGAACGCGGCGCAGGGGCTGACGATGACGCAGACCTGGCAGTTCCTCGGGACGTCGTCGTAGGAGCGGATGGCAGGGAGGAGCACGAGATGACGATCCCCACGACACGACGGAGCCTGCGCGACAAAGAGACCTCCCTCGCCGCGGTCGAACCCCACGCGACCGCGGCGAGGGCGCATACCGGTATCCGGCCGGGGCGCATGATCGGCGACGTGCTGCTCTGGGCGGCCGCGCTCGCCGGTGCGATCTGCATCCTGCTCGTCGTGCTCGCCTTCACGGCGCAGATCACGCTCATCATGTTCCGCACCGGGTCGATGTCGCCCACGATCCCCGCCGGCTCCGTCGCGGTGGTGCAGCGCGTCCCGGCGACCGAGGTCGAGGTCGGCGACGTCGTGACCGTCGACCGCGAGGGGGAGCTGCCGGTGACCCACCGCGTCACCACGATCGCCCCGGGTGCGAGCGCGGGCGAGCGCGTGATCACGATGCGCGGAGACGCGAACGCCGCAGACGATCCCTTCCCTTACCCGGTGGCGTCCGTGAGGAAGGTGCTGTTCTCGGTTCCCGGGATCGCTCTGGTCATCGCGGGCATGGGGAATCCGGTCGTACTCGGAACGCTGACGGTCGCGGCGACCGCTCTCGTGGTGTGGGCGTTCTGGCCGCGCGGTGCCCGCCGGATCAGGTCCGATGCTGAGGGGAACGGCCCATGAGACGCGTGTTCATCGCTGCCGTCCTCGCTGTCCTCGTGGTCGCGATGCCGTCCGCTGCGTGGGCGGCGCCGACGACCCAGGTCATCCAGGGGTCGGTGCTGCGTCTCGTCTCCGTCGCTGACTGGGCGGCGGCAGGCAGTCTTCTGCCCGGTCAGCCCGTGCGGTGGGACGTCGCGGTGAGTGCCCATGCCCCGGATCCCGGGGTGGTGCGGATCGGCATCAGCGCGACGGGTGAAGCGCGGCTGCTCCTTGACGTGTCGACGTGTCCGCAGGCATGGACGGACACGGGGTGTCCCGGCAGCGCGACCGAACTGCGCACCGGGTGGAGCATTCCGCGCGACGGCGTCGAGGTTCCGCTCACCGAGATCGCCGACACCGAGACGGCGTACCTCCGCCTCGCGATCGTCCTCGATCCGTCCGGGGGTTCGGGCGCCGGCAGCACTGACGTCCGCGTTCTCGCACAGGGCGCAGGGGAGACCGTGATCGTGGGGTCTGACGGAGGGTTGGCCACGACGGGGCTGCCGCCCGGCACTGCCTGGGTGGTCGGGGTGGGCGCGGTACTCGTCACGTGGGGTACGGCGCTGGTGCTCCACCGCCGGCGGCGTGCGTTAGCCGAGGCGGGGAGCGCGAGATGAGGCGCCCCGCACGCTCACGCATCCTGGCGGGTGTCGTCGGCCTCGCCGTTCTCATCGGGGTCGCCTCAGCGCCTGCCGTGCAGATGACCGACGCCGCTTTCACCGACAGCGAGTACGCCACGCGGTCCTTCACAGCAGCGACGCTGGCGACACCGGTGGTCACATCGTGCACGGTGACGAGCTTTCTGGGTACCTTCACGGGCTTCACGATCACGTGGACCTCGCCCTATCTGACCGTGCAGCAGCGCCTCTCCATCAACAACGTCGTCGTGGACAACAGCAACGTCACGCAGAGCGGATCCGGCCCGTACACCTACTCGTCCACGATCAGCTCCGGATTGCTGAACACGCTGCTGGGGAGTCTTCTCGGCTCGACCAACACGGTGAAGGTCGAGACGATCTACGCCGGAACCTCGTGGGTGTCACCGGCGGCCACGCGCACGCTCTCGGTAGGCGGCCTGCTGGGGCTCGGCGGCAACAACACCTGCACCTGAGCGGTGCAGTGGTCCGTCGCGCTCTCAGTCGGCGAGGGCCAGGGCGCGGAAGGTGTCGCGTTCGCGGAGCTGTTCGCGGCGGCTCGCCGCGGCATCCGTCAACCGATTGGGGACCTGCTGGCCGGTGGTGCGCCGATAGAGCTCGTCGATGAGGTCGGTGGCGAGACCGACGAGCTTCGCGATCTCGCGGTCGTCGCGGTCGATCCAGACGCACCGCGGCTCGTCATGGATGGGGGAGAAGTCGACGTGCTCCTCCCAGACGAACAGCGTGCGTTCGGCGCCGAGCACGTGCTGCTGCCACCAGATCTGGCGCAGGTACGTGCGGGGGATGCCGCGGAAGGCCTTGTTGGTGGTCTTGATCTCGGCGAGCTTCACCCGTCCCTCCGCATCGACCGCGATGCCGTCGGGGGTGGCGAGGTGGCGGTGCTCGACCTCTGCACGGAACAGGGCGGACGAGGGGAGGATGCCGTGGGTCGCTGCGACCCAGGCGGCGATCTCGGGCTCGCGCCGCCGACCATGATCGGTGTAGGCGTTGCCGCCGAAGCGGGGTCCGCCGCCGAGCTTGGAATCCGCTGCCCGGGCGATCGACTTCTCAGAGGTGAGCCCTGCCACGTCGGTGGCGGTGATGCCACGCGAGCGCGCTCGCAGCCACGCCACACGGTCACGGGAGTCCGCGACGATGCGTGCAGCGAGTTCCGGGTTCACCCTTCGACCCTAACCCCGCTCGCCGACCCTCCCTCCCTCACACGCCGCCCCCTCTCCCACCTCCCGCCCGCTCCCATCCGCGTTCCGCCGACGAGACTCCCGCCTGTCGCCGCCACCCGCGTCGGCAGTCGCTTCCGCGCATGGGTCCGGACGAGAAGTGTCGACCTCAGCGAAAGGAGGGGGGAGGGGATTTGGGGTGAAGGTGCAGGTGGGGTAGAGTTGTCGCAACCGAAGACCGCTGGTCATCTTCGTGTGCGCAAGCACGCGAGATCGAAGCTCTGCATTGCAGGGGCCCGCGCAGGACGCGAACTTCTCAAAGCTCCGTGCGCCTGCGCCGGAGCTTTTTCTCTTGCAGGTGGTCCAGGTCGGCGCCACACCACCGTGCGGCGCCTCGTACACACCAAGGAGTGACCATGGCGCAGAAGGATGCATCGGTCGCCGAGCTCACGAAGTCATTCGAGAACTCGAACGCCGTCCTGCTGACCGAGTACCGCGGTCTGACGGTTGCCCAGCTCAAGGAGCTGCGCAACAGCATCCGTCAGGACGCTGAGTACGCCGTGGTGAAGAACACGCTGACC
>JBOGEI010000212.1:0-6307 GCA_050701935.1 Microbacterium sp. | reverse complement strand
GCGAGCAGGGAGCTCTCACGTCATCGAGGTGCACGGGACGATGCGCCGGGTGCTGTGCCTCCAGTGCGGCCAGGTCTTCGATCGTCGTGACATCGCCGTGCAGATCGAAGAGCTCAACCCCTGGATCACGGTGCCGGAGAACGTGGCGCTCGCCCCGGATGGCGATGTCCTCCCCGAGAGCACCGAAGGGTTCATCGTGCCCGTGTGCACCGTCTGCGGCGGCATGCTCAAGCCGGACGTGGTCTTCTTCGGCGAGTACGTGCCGCAGGACCGCTTCCGCGCGGCGGAGTCGCTGCTGCGCTCCAGTTCCGCTCTGATCGTCGCGGGCTCCTCACTCGTCGTGAACTCCGGTGTGCGTCTGGTCGAGCGCGCCCGCCGCCGCAGCATCCCTCTGATCATCGTCAACCGTGAGCCCACGCGCGCGGATGCCTGGGCGCATGTCACCATCGCCGCCGGCACCAGCGATGTGCTCCCCGCACTCCAGGATCTCCTCTCGTGACCCACCTCACTCTCGTCCGCCACGGTCAGACCGACTGGAACCTCGCCAAGCGAATCCAGGGCTCCACCGACATCCCCTTGAACGACACCGGGCGTGAGGATGCTCGGTGGGCAGCGGAGAAGCTCGCCGCGGGCACGCATCACGCCGTTTACACCAGCCCGCTGCTCCGGGCGAAGGAGACCGCCGAGATCATCGCCGACCGCCTCGGTCTGGAGATCGCGGGAGTCGTCCCCGACATCCGTGAACGGGAGTTCGGCGAGGGCGAGGGCATGCTCGTGCCGGACTACATCAAGACCTACGGGAACTGGCACGCCGAGGTCCCCGGCGCGGAGTCTTTGCACGATGTCGGAGAACGTGCCATCGCGGCACTGCACGCAATCGCTCGCGAGGCACGTCGTCGGTCGACTCCCCGCGCGGAGTCGGTCATCGTGGTCGCCCACGGCGGGGTGATCCGCGCCGTGATCGATCACGTATCGGGAGGCACGCTCCCCCGCGACGGCGAGGTCCTCCAGAACGGCTCAGCGCACCGATTCGTCGCAGCACCGGGCTATCTGCGTCTGCTCGAGGAGTCTCCGGTCCTCTGAGCGCCCACTCCTTCTGCGCCGTGGGCGAAAAGTACAGCGGGGCATCCTCTTCCGGAATACCTTCGATCCCATGATCCGCGATGGCCTGGACGAGTGGGTCCTGCACGATTCCCTGTCGCTCCCCGTTGACCCCGACGACGTCGACGACGCCGGGTTGCGTCCGCTACTGGACCTCATCGGGTCATCACGAGTCGTCGCCCTCGGCGAGTCCATGCACCGGACACACGAGTTCCTCGCGTGGCGGCAACGCATCCTCCGCTTCCTGGTCGAGCACGCCGGAATCACCGCTCTCGTGATCGAGAGCGGATTTCCCGAGGGCGCCGCGGTGGATCGATGGGTCGCCTCTGGAGAAGGAGACCTTCGTGCGGCGCTCGATGACGGCATCACTTATCACTTCGGCAAGTGTCAGGAGGCCTTGGACCTCGTCACCTGGATGCGGCAGCACAACGCATCAGGGGCGTCGGCCGTGCGCTTCTACGGGATGGACGTCCCGGATTCAGCAGCCTCTGCGCGCCCCGCGCTCCTCGAGGTGATCGGGTTCCTGGACGCCGCAGATCCGGAGTACGCCGCGCACGCACGTCATGTGATTCTCGATGTGTACGCATACCTCCCCGAAGACCGCTCCGGACTCGCCCGCGCCGCTCCGGCCATCCAGTCCTACCTCGCGCTCGACAGCGCGACACGGCACACTCTCAGCGCAGCGATCAACGGTCTCGTCGAGCGGATACGAGCCCGACAGGTCGACTACCACGATCGAGGAGTCGACAATGCGACGATCGCCCGGGCACTCCGAACAGCCGAGGTCGCGCGCGGCGCAGACGCTTTCCTCGCGGCGATGACGGACGGGCCGGCACGCACGTGGCCGGCCGCGAACATCCGCGACGCCACGATGGCTGACACCGTGGAGTGGATCCTGGAGCGGGAGGAGCGGGTGCTCGTGGTCGCCGCGAACGGGCACGTGCGCAAGACGCCCTACTTGGCGCCGCCGTTCGTCACGGTGCCTCTTGCGACGGTCGGCACGCACCTGCAGGCCCGACTCGGCGGGGACTACGTCGTGATCGGCACGACGTTCGGGGGCGGTGAGTCGTGGCTACACCGACCGGGCCCCGATGACGCTCCCGGACACTCGACCCCTTTCATCGCACCGCTCGGCACGCTGCGTGCCGACAGCCTCGACCGGCGCTTCGCTGACGCCGACATCGGTTCCTTCCTCATCGATCTGCGCTCCGCGCCCGCGACAGCGGCCGCTGTCGTCGACGCTCTCCACGGCACTCACAACGGCACAGAACTCGAACAGGCGGACATACGCGCCTCGTTCGATCTGATGCTGCACGTCGAGCGAGTATCGCCCTGGCACACCTGGATCGACGATCACGGGCGCTGGCCCTGATCTCGATTGATCAGCCGGCGCGATAGACGAGCGAACGGGCGTGACGGAGCACGGGTTCGTCGATCATGCGTCCTTCGAAGCGGAAGACGCCGCGTTCCGCCTCGGCGGCTGCGAGCACGGCATGCGCCCACCGCACCGTCGCCTCGTCCGGCCGGTAGGCCGCCCTGATCGTCGCGACCTGATTCGGATGGATGCAGGCGGTCGCCCCGAAGCCCGACGCGGCGGCGTCGATCGCCTCGTCCCGGAGCCCCTCGACATCGTCGATGTCGATGTGGACCGCATCGATGGCGGCCTTCCCGTGTGCTCCCGATTCGAGGAGAACGCGCGCGCGGGCGTAGCGGGCGATGTCGCGATAGGAACCGCCCGCGCTCCGCGAGGAGGTGCCTCCGAGCGAGGCGACGAGGTCTTCGGCCCCCCACATCAACGCCGAGACCTGCGGGTGCGCGGCGATACCGTCGGCCGCGTGGATTCCACGCGCGGTCTCGCACAGGGCGATGAGCGAATATCTCTCATCGAATGCGGACAGGCTTTCAGCACTCTCTGTCTTCGCGACCATCACGGTGCGGAATTCGGTCTTTGCCAGCGCCGCGAGGTCGGCAGCGAAGGCGTCGCTGTCCGGAGCGTTGACGCGCACGATCACCCGGTCGGGGTCGACATCGGCTTCGATCACATTCCTGCGAGCAGCATCCTTGGCGGCCGGAAGCACGGCGTCTTCGAGGTCGAGGATGATCGCATCTGCCCGTTCGAACGCCTTCTGGAAGCGCTCCGGGCGGTCTGCAGGGCAGAACAGCAGGGCAGGGCCCAGTTCGAAGGTCACGCGTTCGCCCCTTCCGGAAGGCAGCGCACGAGCACCGAACGCACGGCGGTCGCGACGACCGTCGTGTCTTGGTTGCGTCCGGTGTGCGCGATCTTCACGATTCCCTGTCCCGGTCGAGACGAGGAGAGCCGCTTCTCGACGACGACGCTCTCGGTGTAGAGGGTGTCGCCGGCGAACAGCGGATGCGGGAACGCGACGTCGCCGAAGCCGAGCTGCGCCACGAGAGTCCCCTGCGTCAGCTGCGCGACAGATGAGCCCACCATCGTCGACAGCGTCCACATCGAGTTCATCAGTCGCGCGCGGAACGGATCCTGGGCATCGGCGAACGCCGCGTCGAGGTGCAGCGCCTGCGTGTTCATGGTCAACGTCGTGAAGAGCACGTTGTCGGCCTCGGTCGCGGTGCGTCCAGGGCGATGCAGGTAGCGGGCGTCGACCGCGAACTCCTCGTAGTACAGCCCCCTCTGGAGGATGTCGTGCGTGGTCATACCGCCACGCTACCCGGCGAGTCCGAGTCCGCGTGCGATCACGAGGAGCTGTACCTCGGTGGTGCCCTCCCCGATCTCGAGGATCTTGGAGTCACGGTAATGACGTCCCACGGGGAACTCGTTCATGAACCCGTTTCCCCCGAAGATCTGCGTCGCATCCCTGGCGTTGTCCATCGCTGCCTCACCGCCGACGAGCTTCGCAATGGCCGCCGCTTCGGCGAACGGCTTGCCCGCATCCCGCAGCCGCGCCGCGTGATGCCAGGCGAGTTGGGCGGTGTGCACTCGTGCGCGCATCCTGGCCAAGGTGAACTGGGCATTCTGGCGGGTGCTCAATGCGGCACCGAAGATCGTGCGGCTCTTCGCATAGTCCACCGCCGCCTCCAGGCATCCCTCGGCCGCGCCGGTCGAGAGGGCCGCGATCGCGATGCGGCCTTCGTCGAGGATGCTCAGGAAGCTGCGGAAGCCGCTCCCCCGCTCGCCCAGCAGGTTCGAGGCGGGCACCCGCACCCCGTCGAACGTCAGCGGATGCGTGTCGGAGGCGTTCCAGCCCACCTTGTCGTAGGGGGCCTCGACCGTGAACCCCGGGGTGCCGTTGGGGACGATGATCGTGGAGATCTCCTTGCGGCCGTTCTCGCTCCCCGTGACCGCGGTGACCGTGACGAAGCGCGTGATCGGGGTGCCCGAGTTGGTGATGAACTGCTTGGAGCCGTCGATCACCCATTCGTCGCCGTCGAGTCGTGCGGTGGTCCTGGTCGCGCCCGCGTCGCTGCCCGCCTCCGGCTCGGTGAGGCCGAAGCCCGCCAGCGCGCGCCCGGCGAGCAGATCCGGCAGCAGTTCCTGGCGCTGCTCCTCGGTGCCGAAGCGGAAGATCGGCATCGCGCCGAGGCTGACCCCCGCTTCGAGCGTGATCGCGATGGACTGATCAACCCGACCGAGCGCCTCGATCGCGATGCCGAGCGCCATGTAGTCGCCGCCCTGTCCGCCGTACTCCTCGGGGAACGGCAGGCCGAACAGCCCGAGATCGCCCATCTGCGACACGACGTCCATCGAGAGCGTATGGGTGCGGTCGGCCTCGTAGGCCTGTGGCGCGACGACGGTGTCGGCGAACTCGCGCACCATCGCGGCGAGCTCGCGCTCCTCCTCGGACAGATCTTCCATGTTCAACTCTCCTCCGTCGTCACACGGGCGACCGGTTGGTCGCGCCGCACCTGATCGCCCACCGCGACCAGCAGATGCACCACACCGTCATGGGGTGCGAGCACAGGATGCTCCATCTTCATCGCCTCGATCGAGACGAGCGGATCCCCGGCGGACACCGTTTCGCCTTCGCCGACGTGCACTGCCACCACGCTGCCGGGTATGGGTGCCCGTCCTTCCGGTTCGGTCGCCGCCGATGCCGCCTCGCGAGCCGCGAGACGACGCCGCATCCGACGGCGCCTGTCGAGCGGGCGCAGACGCACCGTGCGGCCGTTCTCCGCCACCCAGACCGCCCCGTCCGCATCCACCGCGGCGCGCACGGACCCCTGCCATGGCGATGTCGCCGAGTGGTCGAGCTCGAACAGTTCGTCGTCATCTGTCAGGGCGGCGAACGGCGCGGCATCGGCAGCTTCCACGCCCAGTCGCCAGCCCGTCAGATCACGCCACAGCGCGCTGGTCCGCAGCGGTTCGGCGAAGCCCGAGAGCACGTCCCTCGCCGCAGCGAGCTGCACGGAGGACGGCGTCTGCGCGTCGAGGGGAAGCAGCGTCTCGATCAACCCCGTGTCGAGATCACCCGACACGACGCGCTCGTCCTGGCAGAGGGTCCGCAGGAAGGCGATGTTGGTGTCGACGCCCAGCACGACCGTGCGGGCGAGAGCGTCATCCAGCCGTGCGAGTGCCGTCGCCCTGTCGTCCGCGAAAGCGATCACCTTCGCGATCATCGGGTCGTAGAAGCCGGTCACCTCGCTTCCGGTCTCGATCGCCGCATCCACGCGGACGCCCTCAGGCGGATCGAACAGGAGCACTGTTCCGGTCGAGGGCAGGAACCCGCGCTCCGGCGACTCCGCATAGACGCGCGCTTCCACCGCATGCCCTCGGATCCGTGGCGTCACATCCAGGGCGAGCCCGTCTGCGGCGCGCAGCTGCAGTGCGACGAGATCCAGCCCTGTGACCTCTTCGGTGACCGGATGCTCGACCTGCAGACGCGTGTTCATCTCGATGAAGAACACCTCGTCCGGCGCGTCGGCGTCGATGAGGAACTCCACCGTCCCCGCGCCCACGTACTCGACGCTCTCCGCCGCGAGCACTGCCGCGGAGAGCAGCCGCTCTCGGGTGTGCGGGGGGATTCCGGCCGAGGGTGCCTCCTCGATGACCTTCTGATGACGGCGCTGGAGGGTGCACTCGCGCTCGCCGAGGGCGATGACGGTGCCGTGCGCATCCCCGAAGACCTGGACTTCGATGTGCCTCGGGCGCCTGATCAGCCGCTCGAGGATGAGCGCATCGTCTCCGAAGGCGGCTGCCGCCACTCGGCGGGCCGAGGCCGGCGCCGCGCGC
>JBOGEI010000211.1:0-6308 GCA_050701935.1 Microbacterium sp. | reverse complement strand
CTTCTCGACCGCGGCCAGGAAGTCCTCAGCAGATCCGATGTCGTTGATGGCGACCTGCTTGGTGGCCGGGGCGGTCGTTGCGGTAGTCATGTAGTGGGTTGTCCTTGTGAATGGAGACTCAGGCTGGGAGGCAACGACCGCGCACGGCCGACTGCATGCTTCGCAGCAGATGGATTTTGGTTTTCTTGTCACGAGGGCATGCGCGTGCACGCCACGAGTGACGGTTAAGGCTATCAGAAGTTCGGATGCCCAGGGAGTCGGATTCCGGCGGAACGCAACTGTGGATAACTCGAGCGCGCCTCCGGCACTCCGAGCTAGCGTGACGTGGTGATCTCGCCGACTCCTTCTCTCCGCACTCCGATCAAGTTCCGCCGTTCACATCGCCTCGGAGCCCTGACGTTGGTCGCCGCCTCCGTGATCCTCTCGGGCTGCTCTCCTGCACCATCGCCGGCACCGACTCCCACGGCCGCATTCGCATCGGAAGAAGAGGCCTTCGCCGCAGCGGAAGCGTCGTTCGAAAAATACACCCGGGCACTAAACGAGGTGGACACATCTAACCCGGAGACGTTTGAAGCGTTGTTCGAACTCTCAAGCGGCAGTGTCGAGAAGGCCGATCGCAAGAACTTCTCTGCGATGCGCGCAGAGGGCCAGATTGTCAATGGCGACACCCGGGTGACCTCTTTCGACGGCATACGCAGCGACGCGCCATTCGACGAAGTAACAGCGGCCGTGTGCCTCGACGTGAGCGACGTCACGATCGTGAATCCGGATGGATCGTCAGCGGTCAACATGAATCGTCCTAGTGTCTACGCACTCGAAGTGACATTCCTGCGAGACGGGACAAATGCCTTACTGGTTGACTCTGCTGCTTCGAGTGACGACGTCCAGTGCGTAACTTCCTAGCCGCAATCGGCATCGTCGCAGCGATTGCGCACTTCGGCGACAGTGGACAGCCCCCGGGGTTTTCGGACTTCATCGCTGGGACTGAAGGCAGTCAAGTAACGGCTGCTGCCAGCCAAAGCAAGGGCGACGATTTCCCTGATAACACCACTCCGCGCGACGGTTCCACTTCCCCCTCACCTCCCTCTTCCCCCGTGCACGAGTTCGACTTCGACTCCTGCCTCAACGACTGGAACAGTGCTCGAGGCTGTTTCCGCGGCACGGAGGCGAAGGAGGAGCCACCGCCGCCCCCAGGGGTTGAGACCCCCTCGACCCCGGCGATCACGATCACCGATCTCGCGCAGTTCTCGCCCGCCCCGGTGACCGCCATCGGCGAGCCGGACAACGTCGGTGTGGTCGGCATGCCGACGAACTTCGTCGCAGCGGCATCCGTCCAGACCCGATCGGGGAGCCTCTTCGGTGCGCCGCTCTCGGTGCGCTTCACACCAGTCGGCTACGAGTTCGTCCACGGAGACGACACGACCGCGACCACGGCGACGGGCGGTCAGACGTGGTCCGCGCTCGGCCAGGCCGCCTTCACTCCGACCGCGACGAGTCACACCTATCGGGAACGCGGCACCTACCAGGCTCATGTCACGGTCCGTTACACCGCGGAGATCGACCTCGGCGGCGGCTGGTTCCCCGTGGCCGGCCAGCTCGCGATCGACGGTCCTGCCCAGGAGATCCGCGTCTTCGAGGCGCATACCGCGCTCGTGGCGTTCACCTGCCAGCAGCGACCGTCCGCTCCCGGTTGCTGATCACAGCCGAGACGAGGGCTAGCGCGCGACCGTCAAGATGACGGGCCCGCCGTCGGCACCGACGTACCCCTCCAGCGTCAGCGCAGCGTCTGCCGCGATGCCCTCGGCCGGCACGAACGTGATCTGCGGCACCAGATCCATCGTGCAGATCCGGTCGGCGCCGGCCTCCAGCCGAACCACCGCTTCGCTCTCGCCGATCACCTCGACCGTTCCGGAGCTGGGCATGCATGTCGATGAGCCCCAGGTCAGGATCGCGAGTTCATGTTCGTCGATCCACGTCGCGGCCGGAGTCTGCGCAGACATCCGGTCGGCAGGAATGATCTCTCCTCCTGCGAGCCCCGGCAGCGTCAATTCGGTCTTTCCCCCTCCGGCTTCGGTCACCGTCACCTCGACCGCACGTGACGAGTCGAACGCGGCGGGCAGTCCGAGGTAGGTTCCGTGCGCCGTCTGCACCTGCGCGCACACCTCGTCCTCCCCGTCGACGAGCACGATCTCGAGCGACTGGTCCCCTGCGATGACATCGCCGATCTGCGGCGCACACGCGTCACCCCACGTCTTCAACACGAACGACGTCGCATCCAGCCAGGCAGCCCGCGGCGCAGAGGAGGAATCTGAAGTGTTCTGGTCTGCGGTGGATTCCGGTGCCGGAGAGGTCCCTGCGGCCGAAGCGCATCCGGTCAGCACGAGGGCGAGCGCCATCCCGCCGACGGCGAACGACGAGAAGGCACGAAGAGAAGCTGTCATACCGATGAGTGTCGCGGGCGCCCGGATCGTCTCAATGCCGGACGACCCCACTCCCACGACGCACCCCCGTGCCAGACTGTCGTTCGTGACCGATCGCCTCATGCTGCTCGACACCGCCAGCCTCTACTTCCGCGCCTTCTACGGCGTCCCCGACAAGGTGACCGCGCCAGACGGCTCCCCTATCAACGCCGCGCGCGGCCTGCTCGACATCATCGCCAAGCTCGTCACGCTCTATCAGCCCACACATGTGATCGCCTGTTGGGACGATGACTGGCGTCCGCAATGGCGGGTCGACCTCATCCCCAGCTACAAGTCGCACCGGGTCGTCGAGGTCGTCGCCGGCGGTCCCGACGTCGAAGAGGTTCCCGACCCGCTCGAGGCACAGATCCCGCTCATCCGCCAGACGCTCGCCGCGATCGGCATCCCCATCATCGGGATCGCCGAGCACGAGGCCGATGATGTCATCGGCACCCTCGCGACGAACGTCACGATGCCGGTCGACATCGTGACGGGAGACCGCGATCTGTTCCAGCTCGTCGACGACGCCCGCGACATCCGCGTCATCTACACGGCTCGAGGGATGAGCAACCTCGAGATCGTGACCGACGCGACCGTGGTCGCCAAGTACGGGATACTCCCCTCTCAGTACGCGGATTTCGCCACGTTGCGCGGTGATGCCTCAGACGGCCTCCCCGGTGTCGCAGGCGTCGGCGAGAAGACGGCAGCGACGCTACTGCAGACGCACAGCGACCTCGAGGGCATTCGCACCGCTGCAGCAGCAGGCGAGGGCATGAGCGCCGGCGTGCGCGCGAAGATCCTCGCAGCCTCCGCATACCTCGATGTCGCACCGACCGTGGTCGCGGTCGCCAGGTCTCTCCCGATCAGCGACCCCGGTGTTCCTCTGCGAGTGCTCGACGCCGCTGAAGCCGAGGCCGCAGCGGCCCTCGCCGAGTCGTGGAACCTCGGCGGTTCCATGACTCGCGCGGTCACGGCCGTGTCGAATGCGGCACTGGCGGCGCACTGACACCCGGACCCGTGGGGCGGTCTACTCCGCCCAGGCCAGCAGACGCGGGAGACCCCAGGTCGTCACGATGCGCGATGCCGGAATCCCCGCGCGTTCCGCTCGCTCCGCGCCGTGATCGAGCAGCGAGAGCTGCCCCGGGGCGTGAGCGTCCGAATCGATGGAGAACAGGCATCCTGCCTCCAACGCGATCGCGATCAGGTCATCAGGTGGGTCCTGTCGCTCCGGTCGCGAATTGATCTCCACCGCCACGCCGTTCTCCGCGCATGCGGCGAACACCGCCGCCGCATCGAACTCAGACTGCGGACGTGTCCCCCGTTCGCCCTGCACGAGGCGTCCTGTGCAGTGCCCGAGTACGTTGACCCGTGGGTGCGATACGGCCGCGATCATCCGCGCCGTCATCGGACGCGAGTCCATACGCAGCTTGGAATGCACCGATGCCACGACGATGTCGAGCTCGCCGAGCAGCGAGTCCTCCTGGTCGAGGGTCCCGTCTTCGAGGATGTCCACTTCGATCCCGGCGAGCAGCGTGAAGCCGTCGCCGGACTCGGCCCGCACCAACGGCATCTGCTCCCTGAGCCTCTCGGCCGAGAGTCCGCGCGCCACCCGCAGTCGGGGGGAATGATCAGTGATCGCCTGATACTCATGGCCCTGAGCACGCGCGGCTGCGGCCATCACGGAGATCGGCGTGGTCCCGTCCGACCAATCGGTGTGCGCATGCAGATCGCCACGGAGCTTCGCTCGAAGCGCCGAGACCCGTTCGGGTTCGACGTCGCCACGCAGTTCGACGAGGTACTCGGGCACCTGTCCGGCCTGAGCCTGACGGATCACGGCGAAGGTCGATTCCCCGATGCCCTTTGCCGCGCGAAGCCTCGTCGGGTCGTGTCTGACGTCGTCGGGCAGATCCTGCAGCGTCGCGGCCGCTTGACGGAAGGCCTTCGCGCGATACCGCGACGCGCGCTCGCGCTCCAGCAGGGAGGCGATCTCCAACAGCGCGTCGACGGGGTCCATGCTCACGCCTGGGGAACCGCCAGCTCGCGGCTCACCGCGATCCACTGATCGAGCTTCGCCAGCGCACGGCCGTCGTCCACCGCAGCCGATGCCTTGTCGTACCCCGAGCGCAACCGCTCGAGAATGGGCCGCTGCACCTGGGTGGCGTCCTGGGAGAGCTCGAACGCGACGATGCCCGCGGCGGCGTTGAGCAGCACGATGTCTCGCACCGCACCGGTCTCACCCGCAAGCGTGCGGCGGAGGACATCCGCGTTGTGCTGCGGTGATCCGCCGATGAGGTCTGCGAGATCCGCGACCGGGATTCCGAGGTCGCGAGGATCGAGGTCGTGTTCGTGGATGTCTCCGCGAGTGACCTCCCAGATACGGCTGTGTCCCGTCGTCGTGAGTTCATCGAGCCCATCGTCGCCCCGGAAGACGAGTGCCGTCGCGCCGCGGGTCCGGAACACACCGGTGATCAACGGAACGCGCTCGATCTGCGCGACGCCGACGGCGTTGGCTTCCGCGCGAGCCGGGTTGCAGAGCGGGCCGAGCATGTTGAACACGGTGGGGATGCCGAGCTCTGCGCGAACCGGGCCCGCGTGCTTGAACCCGGGGTGGAAAGCACCGGCCCAGGCGAACGTGATGCCGGTGCGGTCGAGGATGGAAGCCACGGCCGCGGGATCGAGCGACAACTCGAGACCGAGGGCGCCGAGGACGTCGGAGGAGCCCGATGCCGAGCTCGCGGCACGGTTCCCGTGCTTGACCACCGGCACGCCGGTGGCGCCGATGATGATCGCCGCCGTGGTGGAGACGTTCACCGTGCCGACGCGATCTCCACCGGTTCCGACGATGTCGAGAACGTTCGGCGAGACGGGAAGCGGAACGGCGGCCTCCAGGATCGCGTCGCGGAAGCCGACGATCTCGTCGATCGTCTCGCCTTTGGCGCGGAGCGCGACGAGGAAGCCCGCGAGCTGCGCCTCGGTCACGCTGCCCTGCATGATCTGACGCATCGCCCATGTGGACTCCCAGACGCTGAGGTCACGACGCTCCAGCAGCGAGGTGAGCACGTCGGACCAGGTCAGGGAATCAGCCATGTGTGCGATCCTATCGGCGCGGAGAAAACATGCAGATGCTTCCGAACGCATGTGCACTTCGTGCCCACCCCCTGTTTCCCGCGGATTCACCGGCTATTCGCAGTGTTTTCTTAGGGTCCCCTAAGTCACCGACCGGCAATTCGAGGGTCGTCGGTGCAAGAATCACGCCCGCGGATCGGCCATAATGGAGGGGTGACGACCTCAGCGACGTATGCCCCGGCGGCGAGAACGATCAAGCGGCCCAACCCGGTAGCTGTCGGCACCATTGTGTGGCTCGGCAGTGAGGTGATGTTCTTCGCGGGACTCTTCGCGATCTACTTCACCCTCCGCAGCACCTCACCGGAGCTGTGGGCCGACCGGACCGAGCTGCTGAACGTCCCGTTCGCCGCAGTGAACACTGCGATCCTCGTCCTCTCCTCGTTCACGTGCCAGATGGGCGTGTTCGCGGCAGAGGACCTGCAGCCCTACAAGATCGCGAAGGGGCAGAAGAACGGCGCCGGCCGCCGTCGCCTCTTCGGATGGGGAATGGTCGAGTGGTTCTTCCTCACCTTCGCCCTCGGCGCGATCTTCGTTTCCGGCCAGGTGTGGGAGTACGCACAGCTGGTCGCTGAAGGCATGCCGATCAGCGCAGACTCCTACGCCTCCGCGTTCTACCTGACGACCGGCTTCCACGCCCTGCACGTCACGGGTGGACTCGTCGCGTTCCTGCTCGTCATCGGGCGCGCATACGCCGTCAAGAACTTCCGGCACAAGGAGGCGACC
>JBOGEI010000210.1:0-6330 GCA_050701935.1 Microbacterium sp. | reverse complement strand
GTGCTGCCCTGCTCACACCACTGCGGGCGACCACCCGCGACACCGTGACCTCCTCGCCCGCGTCGATGATCTCCAGTGTCGCGGCGACGATCTGCCCGTCGATCTCCTCATCGCGCGGACGACCGGGGCGGCGGCGCACCGCAGCCTCAGCATCCGTCATCGGCGTCGTCACGCGGCCAGCGCCCGTTCGCGCAGCCTTGCGATCGTGGCATCCGAAAGCCCGGCGGCACGCAGCGGCGTCAGCGGGTCGCCGTGCTGCGCACGGAGGGTGTCGAGCAGACTGCGCATCGACACATCCATCGATCCCTCCAGCAGCGCGGACGACCTCTCGAGAGCGTCGGCGTCGAAACCCAGCGCCTTCCACATGGCGCCCATCACGGGTGCGGTGCGCGCCATGATCGCGACCATGTTGTCGCCGGTGCGGGCGTAGTCGGTGACGATGTCGTCGTCTGCAGCTCCGAGGGCGAGCAACAGCATGGCCGCGAGCACGCCGGTGCGGTCCCGGCCCGCAGCGCAGTGGAAGGCCGCCGCCCCAGGGGTGTGGGCGATCACGTTGAGCGCGATCACCAGCTGCGGCGCCGCGCCCTCGACCATGCGCTGATACATCAGGCCCATGGCCTCGTGGCTGAGCGCCGGGGCCTCATCCCCCATCGACTCCCCCACATCCGCGATGAGCGGCAGGTGGTGGTACGCGACCGGGTGCTCGCCCAGAGGGCCGCGTCCCGTGACCGAAACCTCCAACGGCGAGCGCAAGTCGATGATGGCGGTGAGGCCCCCGGCGACGAGCTCGTCTGCGACCGCCGAGGTCACGTAGGCCAGGTCGTCGGTGCGGATGGCGAGACCCTCGCGGAGCACACCGCCATCGATCGCGATGCCGCCGAGGTCGCGCAGATTGACCGGCGCGCTGAGGACGAGGTCGGTGTCGATGATGGTCATGTGATTCTCCTTCGGATGAGGGCGCTGCCCTGGTCGATCACCGTGACGAGCACGATGATGCAGATGATGATGGCGCTGAGGTGCCCGTAGTCGTACATGCGCATGGCCGTCGTCAGCTCGAGGCCGATACCACCGGCGCCGACGAGACCGAGGATGGTCGCCCCGCGCACGTTCCCCTCGAACAGCAGCAGCGTGTATGAGGTGAGCAGGGGTGCGGCCTGCGGGAGGATGCCGTACTGGATGACCTGCCGCTTCGAGGCGCCGACGGCCTCCATCGCGACGACCGGTCCGCGGTCGACCTGCTCCATCGCCTCGGCGAAGATCTTGCCGATCGAGCCGATGGAACCGAGCGTCATGGCCAGGATGCCCGCGAACGGACCGAGCCCGACCGCCGAGACGAACATGAGCGCGAACACCAGGTCGGGCACCGAGCGGATGATGTTCATGACCCAGCGCGTCGGGTAGTACAGCCACTTCGGCGCGAGGGTCGACGTAGCCCCGAACGCGACGATCAGCGACAGCACCGCCCCGAGCACCGTGCCGACGACGGCCATCTGGAACGTCTCCAGCAGCAGGGCGAGGATGGTGCCGATCTTGGAGAAGTCGGGCGGGAACAGGCGCGACAGGAACTCGCCCATGTTGATCGCGCCCTCGCCGAGCTTCACGAAGTTGAACTGGGCGCCGTTGAACGACCAGATCAGCAGCAGCACGGCGACCGGCAGCCCGATCAGGAAACGAGCGCGCGGCACTCGGAAGGCGCTTTCGAGGCGGGCGCGCTCCGCCGGGTCGAGCTGCGGTCGTGCCGTGCGGTCGGTGCGCGGCTCAGTGGTCGTCGTCATCACCGTGCTCCTCGTCGTCGTACAGGGGTTCCAGAGCGGCGGCATCCAGCTGTGAGGTCACACCCGAGACGAGCATCTCGCCGTGCCGGAGCCCCACGATGCGGTCGCTGTGCGCGAGCGCGAGCGGCAGCACGTGCAGGCTCACGAGCACCGGGATGCCGTCGTGCGTGGCGATCTCCCGCAGCAGGTCGAGCACGGAGCCCGCGAGCTTCGGGTCGAGCGAGGCGACCGGCTCATCCGCCAGGATCACCTTCGGCTGCTGCATGAGCGCCCGGGCGATCGCCACGCGCTGCTGCTGTCCACCGGAGAGCGAGCGGGCGGGGGCGGATGCCTTGTGCGCGATGCCGACCCGATCGAGCAGCTCCAGCGCCCGTCGACGGTGGGGGCTCGAGAAGCCGCCCACCAGGTTGATCGGCCCAGCGCCGTGCAGCGCGCCCGTGAGCACGTTGGTCATGACGCTGAGTCGCGGGATCAGGTTGAACTGCTGGAAGACCTGCCCGACCTCGGAGCGGAGGGTCCGCAGCTCACCGCGGCCGAGGTTCGTGACGTCGTGCCCGGCGACCCGCACCGACCCTGACGAGATCGGCGCGAACCCGGTGAGGCTGCGCATGAGCGTCGACTTGCCCGACCCCGAGGCGCCGAGCAGAGCCACCATCTCTCCGGGGAAGAGGTCGAGGTCGACCCCGTCGAGCACCGTGTTCTCGCCGTACGCGACCTGGAGACCGCGGACCGTGACGAGGGGAAGCGCTTGGCGGAGTTCGGCCGTGGGGGTGCGCACCTCAACGGGAGAAGCGTGGTGCGCGAGGCGCGGGGTGGACAGGGTCACTTGAGGTCCTTGAGCTCGACACCGGCGACCGCGGCGATCTCGGCGAAGGACTGGAAGTCGGCACTCTTCGGGTCGACTGTCTGCGGGGCGGCCGCGAAGGAACCGTAGGCTCCGAGGCGCTCGGCGTTCGCGGGCGAGAACACCTCGGCGATGCCGTCCTGGATCAGCTTGCGGGTCTCGGCGTCCAGCGACTGGCGGCCGAGAACGGCGCCCTGGATGTCCATCGCCGGGCTCTCGCCGACCGCACGCCACTCGCCGTCAGCGAAGGGGAACATCGGGGCGCCGAGCTGCGTCAGCATGACGGCCGTGCAGGCGGCATCCACCTGGCCCTGCTGCAGCGCCGCGAAGCTGCCCACATGACCGCCCGCGAAGATGGCCTCATAGTCGGTGCCCTGCTCGAGCCCGGCCTCGTGCAGCATGTAGACCGGCATGAAGTAGCCCGAGCTGGAGGCCTGGTCGGCGAACGCGACGGTCTTCCCCGCGAGGTCTTCGACCGTCTGGATCGGCGAGTCTTCGAGCACGACACAGGTGGAGACGGGCTTGCCGTCGCCCTGGAACGCGACCAGCGCATCCACCTCGCCGGTGTTGACGGCGAGCGCGGACGGGAACCCGCTCATGATGCCGATGTCGACGTGGTCTGCGCGGATGGCCTCGACGACGCTGAGGTAGTCGGGCACGTCGGTGATCTCGACGTCGCGGCCGGTTGCCGCTTCCAGCAGCTCGGCGAAGACCTCGATCGGGTTCTCGGCGGTGGGGTCTTCGCCGACCGGGATCGTGGCGATCGTGATGGGGGCGTCGGGGTCGGCCGGAGCAGCCTCGGCGGTCGAGCCCTGGCAGGCGGTGAGGGTGAGGGCGGCCACGCCCAGGAGGCCGACGACGGGCAGGGTGAAGCGGCGCATGATGACCTTTCGGGAGGAAGACGTCTCGGTATTCCGAGAACATCGGTATTCCAACTCCCGAAGGTGACCGGCAATTACGAGACCGCCGTACTCCGAATGGAACGCTGCGTGAACGGACGGTGTCGGCGGCGCCTGGCTACGATTCCTGTGTGGACAAGCAGACGACGACCGCCCTCCTGCGCGCGCAGTTCTACCCCCTCCTGAAGGCGCAGGGATTCGTCCGGACCGGAGACGTGCTGCGGCGCTTCGACGATCCCGTCGCGCATGTCGTAGAAGTCGTGCATCAGCCACGACGCGGCGTTTTCCGCGTCGACCTCGGCGTGCACGTGACCCTGCTGGGCGACGTGTCGCGCCACGCCATCGATGCGACCAAGATCCGAGAGGCCGACTGTGCCTGGCGGTCGTCGATCATCCCGGGCTTCCGCAACGACCACGACCCTGACTTCGTCTACGGCTCGAACCCGGAAGAGGCGTCCGAATCGGTCGCGTTCCTCGTCTCCGAGTGGGACCGGCAGTCGAGTGCCTTCTTCGGGCCGCTCACCCACTGGCCGGAAGACTACCATCAGGCCGCTCGCGCGGCGGTCGCCGATCCTCCGCATCCGGCGCATCTGCTCACCTGGGCGCGTGTCGCGGCGCTGGCCGGCGATGCCGACCTCGCCCGCCGCTGCGCCGAGGTCGCCCTTCCGGCCGTCCCCGAGCGGGCGACCGGACTGCGGGAGAACTTGGAAGGCATCATCCGCGATCCGCAGACAGCGGTGCCGCAGCTGCGCTGACCCCGCGTCAGGCGCCTGCGACGACCTCCGCGATCGCCGCACCCAGTTCGGCGGTCGAGGCCGTGCCGCCGAGGTCGGGCGTGAACGGTGCCGCATCCGCTCCTCGCGCCAGCACGTCTTCGATCGCGGCGAGCACGGCAGCGCCGGCTTCCGCATAGCCGAGGTGTTCGAGCATCATGGCGCCGCACCAGATCTGACCGATCGGGTTCGCGATGCCCTTGCCCGCGATGTCGGGCGCCGAACCGTGCACGGGTTCGAACAGGCTCGGGAAGAGTCCCTCGGGGTTGATGTTGGCGCTCGGTGCGATGCCGATCGTGCCGGTGCAGGCGGGCCCGAGGTCGGAGAGGATGTCGCCGAACAGGTTGCTCGCTACGACCACGTCGAACCAGTCCGGGTGCAGCACAAAGTTCGCGGTGAGGATGTCGATGTGGAACTGGTCGCGCCGCACCTCGGGGTAGTCGGCACCGACCGCGGCCACCCGCTCGTCCCAGTACGGCATCGAGATCGAGATGCCGTTGCTCTTGGTGGCCGAGGTCAGATGCTTCGCCTCGCGCTTCTGCGCCAGGTCGTACGCGTACCGCAGCACCCGGTCGACGCCGGTGCGGGTCATCACGGTCTCCTGCAGCACGAACTCACGATCGGTGCCCTCGAACATGCGCCCGCCGATCGAGGAGTACTCGCCCTCGGTGTTCTCGCGCACGACGTAGAAGTCGATGTCGCCGGGTTCGCGTCCGGCCAGAGGCGAGACCACCCCGGGCATGAGCCGCACCGGCCGCAGGTTCACGTACTGGTCGAACGCGCGCCGGAACTGGATGAGGCTCCCCCACAGGCTCACGTGGTCGGGCACGACATCTGGCCAGCCGACCGCTCCGAAGAAGATCGCGTCGAATCCGCGCAGCGTCTCGAACCAGTCATCCGGCAGCATCTGGCCGTGCTTCTGCCAGTACGCGGCGCTCGCGAAGTCGAACTCCTCGAACTCGAGGGCGATGTCGAAGCGGGCGGCCGCGGCCCGCAGCACGCGCAGCCCCTCGGGCATGACCTCGGTGCCGATGCCGTCTCCGGCGATCACGGCGATGCGGTGGGTGGTCGTCATGGGTGGTTCCTTCCAGGTGGTGCTTGTCGCTCCGGTCGCAGTCGGTGCCGCCCGCCAGCCGATGCTGCGGCAGCAAGTGCGACCGGAACGCGGGGGTACCGGGAGCAGTTCAGGGACGGACGAGCGGGGTCAGAGCACGTCGCGCTCGGCGGGATGGTGGCAGGCGACACGATGCGTGTCACCGGGTTCGGGGGCGACGGCGGGTTCGGGGGCGCTGACGGCGGGGGCGGCGAGCTCGGGCACGACCTCGGCGCAGATCTCGGTGGCCTTCCAGCAGCGCGTGCGGAACCGGCATCCGCTGGGCGGAGACACCGGGCTCGGCACGTCACCGGTGAGCACGATGCGCTCCCGCGCCCGCTCGGCCCGAGGGTCGGGCACCGGGATGGCCGACAGCAACGCCTGGGTGTACGGATGCAGCGGGCGCTCGTACAACTCGTCGACAGGCCCCTCCTCCACCAGCTTCCCGAGGTACATGACCCCGACTCGATCACTGAGGTGCCGCACCACCGACAGATCGTGCGCGATGAAGAGGTAGGCGAGCCCGAGGTCGCGCTGCAGGTCGTCGAGCAGGTTCAGCACCCCCGCCTGCACGCTCACATCGAGCGCACTGACCGGCTCGTCGAGCACGATCACCTCGGGTTCGACAGCCAACGCGCGGGCGATGCCGAGCCGCTGCCGCTGTCCGCCCGAGAACTCGTGCGGGAAGCGGTCGGCATGTGCGGGGTTGAGCCCGACCTGCGCGAGCAGCTCTTCAACCCGGCGGTCGTGGTCCCCGCGGTGCAGACCGTGGATCACGAGGGGCTCGGTGAGCGTGGCGCGCACTGACTTGCGCGGGTTCAGCGAGGCGTACGGGTCCTGGAAGATCATCTGGATCTCACGGCGCATCCGCCGCATGTCGCCGCCCTTGAGTGCCGTGAGATCCTTGTCGCCGAACCAAACGTGGCCCTCGGTCGGCTTGTAGAGC
>JBOGEI010000209.1:0-6370 GCA_050701935.1 Microbacterium sp. | reverse complement strand
CTCCATCCTCGTGTGCCGGCGCACGATGAAGCCTCCGAGGCGTGATAGATTTATCTTGACATCAAGATAAATCGCAGGCTTTCGCCCGTGAGCTTCGCGGAGCAGACTGGTTAGGTCCGCCTTGCTAGCCGCAGGGGCTCTCTGGCGAGCAAGATGGAGGCGCCTGTCGCTCCCATCCGAATAGAAGGAGACGGATTCGTGTCCACGGTGAACAGCTTCGGTGCCAAGAGCACCCTGACAGTCGGCAGCACCGACTATGAGATCTTCCGCATCGACACGGTGCCGGGTTTCGAGAAGCTCCCCTTCAGTCTCAAGGTTCTCCTGGAGAACCTGCTTCGCACCGAGGACGGCGCGAACGTGACGAAGGCGCAGATCGAGGCGCTGGGTTCGTGGGATGCCGCGGCTGAGCCGAACACCGAGATCCAGTTCACGCCGGCCCGTGTGGTCATGCAGGACTTCACAGGTGTTCCCTGCATCGTCGACCTCGCCACCATGCGCGAGGCCGTGACGGCCCTCGGCGGAGACGCCAACAAGATCAATCCGCTCTCGCCGGCCGAGATGGTCATCGACCACTCGGTCATCGCCGACCTGTTCGGCTCGGAGAACGCCCTGGAGCGCAACGTCGAGATCGAGTACGAGCGCAACGGCGAGCGCTACCAGTTCCTGCGCTGGGGCCAGACGGCATTCAGCGACTTCAAGGTCGTCCCGCCGGGAACCGGCATCGTCCACCAGGTGAACATCGAGCACCTGGCGAAGGTCATCTACGACCGTGACGTCAACGGCGTGCTCCGCGCATACCCCGACACCTGCGTCGGCACCGACTCGCACACGACGATGGTCAACGGCCTCGGCGTGCTGGGCTGGGGCGTCGGCGGCATCGAGGCAGAGGCCGCGATGCTCGGCCAGCCCGTGTCGATGCTCATCCCGCGCGTCGTCGGCTTCAAGCTCTCCGGTGAGATCCCGGCGGGTGTCACCGCGACCGACGTCGTGCTCACCATCACCGATCTGCTGCGCAAGCACGGTGTGGTCGGAAAGTTCGTCGAGTTCTACGGCGAGGGCGTCGCATCGGTGCCGCTTGCGAACCGCGCGACGATCGGAAACATGAGCCCCGAGTTCGGCTCGACGGCGGCGATCTTCCCGATCGACGACGTGACGCTCGACTACCTGCGCCTCACCGGTCGCAGCGAAGAGGCCGTCGCTCTGGTGGAGTCGTATGCCAAGGAGCAGAAGCTCTGGCACGATGCTGCGCACGAGCCGACCTTCAGCGAGTACCTCGAGCTCGACCTCGGCACCGTCGTGCCGTCGATCGCCGGTCCGAAGCGCCCGCAGGACCGCATCCTCCTCTCCGAGGCGAAGTCGCAGTTCGAGCAGGACATCCTGAGCTACGCGACGGCATCGACCTCGGACTCGATCGTCGATCTCGAGTCGAAGCACTCGTTCCCGGCCTCCGACCCCGGTCAGGCGCCCGGCGATGAGGAGCCGACCACGCGTCCGGTGCACATCAACAGTGGCGCACCGTCGAATGCCTCCAAGCCCGTGCCGGTCACGACGCCGTCGGGGGAGAAGTACATCCTCGACAACGGCGCCGTCACCCTCGCCGCCATCACCTCCTGCACCAACACGTCGAACCCGTCGGTGATGATCGCCGCCGGTCTCGTCGCACGCAAGGCGCTCGAGAAGGGCCTGAAGCAGAAGCCGTGGGTCAAGACCACGCTCGGCCCGGGCTCGAAGGTCGTCACCGACTACTACGAGAAGTCCGGACTCGACAAGGACCTCGAGGGACTCGGCTTCTACACCGTCGGCTACGGCTGCACGATCTGCATCGGCAACTCGGGCCCGCTGATCGAAGAGGTCTCAGAGGCGATCAACTCGCACGACCTCGCAGTGACGGCTGTGCTCTCGGGCAACCGCAACTTCGAGGGACGCATCAGCCCCGACGTGAAGATGAACTACCTCGCCAGCCCGCCGCTGGTCATCGCGTACGCCCTCGCTGGTTCGATGCACTTCGACTTCGAGAACGACGCGCTCGGCAAGGGCACCGACGGTGAAGACGTCTTCCTGAAGGACATCTGGCCGACCCCGGCCGAGGTGCAGGAGCTGGTCGACTCGTCGATCTCGCGTGAGCAGTTCATCAAGCAGTACGCCACCGTCTTCGACGGCGATGAGCGCTGGAAGAGCCTGCCGACTCCGGATGATGCGATCTTCCAGTGGGACGAGAACTCGACCTACGTGCGCAAGGCCCCGTACTTCGACGGCATGACGATGGAGCTCACCCCGGTGCGCGACATCGAGGGCGCTCGCGTGATGGCCACGCTCGGCGACTCGGTCACGACCGACCACATCTCGCCGGCCGGAAACATCAAGACGGGCACGCCCGCGGCGCAGTACCTCACCGAGCACGGTGTCGACCGCAAGGACTTCAACTCCTTCGGATCGCGTCGCGGCAACCACGAGATCATGATCCGCGGTACGTTCGCGAACATCCGCCTGAAGAACGTCATGGTCTCGGCCGTGAACGATGGGCAGGTCGTCGAGGGCGGCTACACCCGTGACTTCACCCAGCCCGGAGGCCCGCAGTCGTACATCTACGACGCGAGCATGAACTACCAGGCACAGGGCACGCCGCTCGTCATCTTCGGCGGCAAGGAGTACGGCTCCGGCTCGTCGCGTGACTGGGCTGCAAAGGGCACGAGCCTGCTGGGCGTCAAGGCGGTCATCACCGAGAGCTTCGAGCGCATCCACCGCTCGAACCTCATCGGAATGGGCGTCGTCCCGCTGCAGTTCCCCGCAGGTGAGAGCTGGGAGTCGCTGGGCCTGGACGGTACCGAGATCGTCTCGATCTCCGGCCTGGAAGAGCTCAACAACGGTGTGACCCCGAAGACCGTCAAGGTCACGGCCACGCCGAGCGAGAACTCGGCAGAGGGCAAGCAGCCTGTGGAGTTCGACGCGGTCGTCCGCATCGACACCCCGGGCGAGGCCGACTACTACCGCAACGGCGGCATCCTGCAGTACGTGCTGCGCTCGCTGGTCTGATCGCACAGTCGAAGGGGCTCGGATCTTCGGATCGGAGCCCCTTCGTCATGTCAAGGGGGTGCTGTCTCACCGTGCTCTCGGAGCCTGGCGGGGTAGGATCGACACGCGCCCGCACCGTCGTCGGGCGCTTCTGACGGAGCCTGTGAGGAGGTGCAGATGCCCATTCTTCCGAGCATCTCAGGACCCCGTGATCTGGACGCGCTTTCGACTGACCAGCTGGCCGAGCTCGCTGCGGAGATCCGCGCGTTCCTGGTCGAGAACGTCTCCCGGACGGGTGGTCACCTCGGCCCCAATCTGGGTGTCGTCGAACTGACCATCGCCCTGCATCGTGTGTTCTCGTCCCCGGACGATCCCTTCATCTTCGACACCGGGCATCAGTCCTATGTGCACAAGCTCCTCACCGGACGTCAGGACTTCTCGGCGTTGCGGGTGCGGGGCGGCCTCGCCGGCTACCCGCAGCGGGGAGAGAGCCCCCACGACGTCGTCGAGTCGTCGCACGCCTCCAGCTCGCTCAGCTGGGCGGACGGCATCTCCCGGGCGCTGACGGCGACAGGCCGTGCGGATCGGCATGTGGTCGCCGTCGTCGGCGACGGTGCGCTGACCGGCGGCATGACCTGGGAGGCCCTGAACAACATCTCCGACGACAACGATCGCAACCTGGTGATCGTGGTCAATGACAACGGACGCTCCTACGCCCCGACGATCGGCGGCATGTCGCGGTACCTGAACCGCGTGCGCACGGCAGCGGCCTACAAGGACCTCCACCAGCGGTCGGACCGGCTGTTCAGGGCCTTCGGTCCCGTCGGACGCGCCGTGTTCCGTGGCGTCCGCGGGGGCACGCACGGCTTCCTCTCGCGATTCACCAACAATGAGGCGCTGTACTCCAACCTCGACATCAAGTACCTCGGCCCCATCGACGGCCACGACCTCCCCGCGCTGCTGGAGACACTGGAACTCGCGAAGTCGTACGGGGCTCCCGTCATCGTCCACACGATCACCGAGAAGGGGCGCGGCTACCAGCCGGCGCGCGACGACGAGGCCGATCAGTTCCACGCCGTGGGCAAGATCGACCCGACGACCGGCGAGACGCTGTCGTCGGGTGGTCGAGGCTGGACGGATGTGTTCTCCGAGGCGCTCGTCTCCGTCGGCGAGCGGCGAAGCGACGTCATCGCGATGACAGCCGCCATGCTGCGACCGACCGGCCTCGCACCGTTCGCCGAGCGCTTCCCCGACCGGGTCTACGACGTGGGGATCGCCGAGCAGCACGCGGTCACCTCTGCCGCCGGTCTCGCATACGGCGGTCTGCACCCGGTGGTCGCGCTGTACGCGACGTTCATGGGGCGTGCTTTCGATCAGGTGCTGATGGACGTGGCTCTGCACCGCGCCGGTGTCACCTTCGTCCTCGATCGAGCGGGAGTCACCGGCCCCGATGGTCCGAGCCACCACGGGATGTGGGACCTCGCGATGCTGCAGATCGTCCCGCATATCCGCATCGCCGCGCCTCGTGACGGTGCGCGACTGGCTGAGGCGCTCGCTGAGGCTGTCGAGGTGGACGATGCTCCGACCGTCATCCGCTTCCCGAAGGGAGAGGTTGCCACCGACCTTCCCGCGATCGAGCGTCTGAAGGATGGGGTCGACGTGCTCGCTCGTGGCGAGTCAGAGGACGTTCTGATCGTCGCCATCGGCCCGTTCGCCGAGCTGGCGCTCGATGTGGCCGAGCGCCTTCGGGCACAGGGGATCGGCGCGACGGTCATCGATCCTCGCTGGGCGATCCCGGTGCAGCCTTCGATCGTCGAGCTGGCCGCCCATCATCGCCTCGTGATCACGCTCGAAGACGGCATCCGTGTCGGCGGCATCGGCACGCGCGTGCGGCAGGTCCTTCGCGAGGCGGGCATCGATACCGCCGTCGACGAGCTGGGTCTGCCCGACGAGTTCATCGACCACGCCTCCCGCGACCAGATCCTGGCCGATGCCGGACTCACGGCGCCGAAGATCGCACAGGACATCGTGTCGCAGGTGCTCGGGACGCGCATACCCAAGGCTCGTCACGCGGGCGAGACCGGAACCATCGATCTGCCGCTGCACGAGCGTCACTGACGCCGCGCTATCACGGCGTCGATACCGTCGTCAGTTCAGGGCGTGCAGCGCCGCGACCGCCTGCGCGCCTCGATCGGCGTCTCGGAGCGCGGTCGCCATCAGGTAGCCGTCGGTGAGGGCATCGCCGGTGACCATGACGCGCACGAGCTCCACCCCGCAGGCACGGCGGACCTCCTCTGCGCTGGCGGCGATCACGCGGGTGTTGATCTCGTCGTTGTGCGGCAGTTCCGAACCGTCCAGCCCGCGGATCACGTCTCTGAGTGCCGCGCCGACGATGTTGGACGCCCGTTCCTTGACGTTGACGACGTCCAGCTCGAAGACGCGCAGATCGCCGCCAGTGGGGATCGGGCGCCATTCGAACGATGCGTGGACCCGATGTTGATGTCCGGTGGCCCCGCTCATCTCGCGTGCCGGGAGATCCGTCGCACGGCAGCGTACGTCGACGAGCCGATACCAGTAGAACAGCGGGAAGGCCCCGTGCGATCCGGGATCCAGCACCACGACCTCTCCGACGGCCCCGCCGCGGTTGGTCGGGCGTCGCTGGGGACGATTGCGGATGATCGGCTTGCCGTTCCTCGTGCGGATCGCTGCCCAGCCCTCATCGACCGTGACGACGAACAGCTTGAGCAGAGCGGGGAGGATCAGCAGAGTCGTGAGGAGTGCCGTGCCGGTCTTCAGCAGCCCCGACATTCCCTTGCCGCCCAGCATCGTGAAGAGCATGTCCATGACACCACTGTGCAGGGTCGCGGCGCGTCAGGGCGCCGTGTGGAGGCGTCGGTCGGGGGAGTTCATGCGCTGTTCCCCACACGTTCCCCGCGAGGCTGTGTGGCGGATACGCGTTGGGCCGGATGGGCTCACACGAGTCCGGCCAACGTCCGCGCGACGACCTCTTCGACGGCTTCGCGGCACCGCTCGCGGTCGTCGTCGACGAGTCCGACCCGCGTGCGTCGGTCAAGTACATCATCAGCGTTCATGGCGCCTTCTTCGCGGACCGCGAACTCCACCTCGGCGCGGGTAAGCCCCGTCGCGTCGTCGAGCAGGTCGTCGGAGGGGGGAACCACGCGCTCGACGAGTCGCAGCGATGGGGTACGGCTCGGGGCCGCCTGCAGTCCGCGGCTCTCTGATGCGAGATCGACAGCGTCCTCCGCCATCCGTCGGTAGGTGGTCAGCTTCCCCCCGAGCACCGTGACGAAGCCCGATTCGGAAGCCGACACGAGGTGCCGGCGTGACACATCGGCGG
>JBOGEI010000208.1:0-6380 GCA_050701935.1 Microbacterium sp. | reverse complement strand
CCCGCCCTCTTCTGCATCTGCGCGATCAGACCTCGGTGATCTCGATCTGGCGGAACAGGTCGGCGTCGATCGCGTCGCGCACGTCGTCGAGCAGTTCGTCCGAGACCGGCGAGTCCAGCGTCAGCACGCTGAGCGCCTGGGCACCGGCGGCCTGACGGGCGATCTGCATGCCGGCGATGTTGATGTCGGCCTCCCCGAACTTCTGGCCGTACACCGCGACGATTCCGGGGCGGTCGGTGTAGAGCATCACGACGTGGTGCTTCTCGATCGGCAGCTCGAGCCTGTGGTCGTTGATGCCGACCAGCTTCTCGGTCTGCTTCGGACCGGTGAGCGTGCCGGATACCGAAAGCTGCGAGCCGTCGGACAGCGCGCCCGTGAGGGTGATGACGTTGCGGTATTCGTCGCTGACGTCGTCCTTGAGAAGACGCACCGCGATACCGCGCTGGTCGGCCAGGAGCGGCGCGTTGACGTAGGAGACGGTCTCGCTGACGATGTTCGTGAACACGCCCTTGAGCGCGGCGAGCTTGAGCACGCTCACGTCGTAGTCGTTCAGTTCGCCGTGCACCTCGACGTCGAGGCTGGTGAGCGGCGACGTCGCGAGTGCGGCGAAGATCTGACCGAGCTTCTCCACGAGGGAGATGCCGGGGCGCACATAGGGATCGATGACGCCACCGGCGACGTTCACCGCATCGGGTACGAGGTCGCCGCCGAGAGCGAGGCGCACGGAGCGGGCGACCGAGACGCCGGCCTTCTCCTGAGCCTCTTCGGTGCTCGCACCGAGGTGCGGGGTGACCACGACGTTGGGCAGGTCGAGGAGCGGCCGAGCGGTGCCCCCCTCTGCGGGAGGCTCGGAGGTGAACACGTCGAGACCGGCGCCGGCGATCTCCCCGGCGACGAGGGCCGCATGCAGCGCTTCCTCGTCGATCAGACCACCGCGGGCGACGTTGACCACGAAGGCGGTCGGCTTCATGGCTGTGAACTGCTCGGCGCCGATCATGCCCGTGGTCTCCGGTGTCTTCGGCATGTGGATCGTCAGGAAGTCGGACTCGGCCACGAGCTCGTCGAGCGAGAGGAGCTGCACGCCGAGCTGCTGGGCGCGGGCGGACGTGACGTAGGGGTCGTAGGCGACGACGCGCATGTCGAAAGCAGCGAGACGCGCCGCGACGAGGGCGCCGATACGGCCGAGTCCGACGATGCCGACGGTCTTCTCGAACAGCTCGGCTCCGGTGAAGGAGCTGCGCTTCCAGGCACCGGAGGACAGCGAGGCATGCGCGGCCGGGATACGGCGGGCGAGGCTCAGGATGTGGCCGACCGTGAGCTCTGCGGCCGAGACGATGTTGGAGGTCGGTGCGTTGACGACCATCACGCCGGCAGCGGTGGCCGCCTTGATGTCGACGTTGTCGAGGCCGACTCCGGCGCGCGCCACGACCTTCAGCTTCGGCGCGTGACTCAGCGCCTCCTCGTCGATGCGGGTCGCGGAGCGCACCAGCACGGCATCGGCTTCTGCGAGGGCCGCGAACAGCGCCTCACGGTCGGTGCCGTCGACGTCGCGGACGTCGAAATCGGGCCCGAGGGCGTCGATCGTGGCGGGAGAGAGTACTTCGGCGATAAGCACGACAGGCTTCGGCACAGTGGATCCTTCGGGGCAGCGCGGCAGGGGCCGATGCGCCGCACACCATGGGGGCGCGATCGCGTCAACTCTACCGGAGCGCTCACCGCGCTCCGTGCCGTGTGACGCCGAGCGAAGCGGGTCTCAGGTGCTCGGCATCGTGAGGCTCAGCGCGATCAGACTCATCCAGAACACCGCCACGATGCCGAGACCTGCGAGGAACACGAGGGCGAGCTCCCCCACCCGTCGCCGTCTGCCGATGACATATGCGAAGGCGAAGACGATCGCCGGGAAGACCACGCCGAACAGCAGCGTGGCCCATCCGCCGCCGGTGAGCCCGGTCTGGGCCATCGTGATCAGATGCGCCACCGCGTTCCACACCGCGTAGGCGTAGAACAGCCCCGCCATCCCGATGACGAGTCCGACGAGCCAGCGTGGCGATCCCGCAGACACTTGCGTGGTCTCAGACGTGCTCATGATCCGATCACCCCCACGGTCACGAAGGGCCAGGGAACGAGAAGGACCACTCCGGCGAGCAGCACCGCGACCCGGATCCACCCCGCCCTCCCCCGGGTGAGCACCCAGGTCGCCAGGAACCACAGCGCGGGCGCAGCGACCGCCAGGAAGAACCACGGCAGGAACATCACGTCCGAGACGAGGAACGAGGCCAGCGGCTTGAGGCGCAGTCCACCCACGATCCAGCCGATCGTGTAGAGCAGGTAGACGCCGCCGACCACGCCGACCAACAGCAGCATCGGGGTGCTCAGGCCTGCGGGCTCGTCGACGGCCACCGGCGTGACGGTGCCGTCGTCCTCGATCGTGCCCACGTCGTCGCTGCCCTTGCCGACGGCGTTCCAGCCGTGCGGAAGCGCACGTTCCTTGGGTGTCGAGGCCTCGTCGCCGTCCCAGCTGAGGGCGTCGTCGGAATCGGAAGTCATGTCCCCAGCGTAGGACACCGATTCCACTAGGCTCGGGGTTGCCTTGAGCCGGATCGGCGGGCATCGGAGGGGAAAGGGAGCACCGTGGCTGCGAGCGACAATGCCGAGAGCGACAAGACCAACGCCGGCGTCGAACGGTCGGCGAACGGCGCGAACTCCGAACCACCCGCCGGCTGGGTCCCGACCGCCGCCGCGAAGGCGAAGGCCACGCGCTTCCGCTGGATCGCGGCCATCCTCTGGGCCGTCGCAATCATCGGCGAGGGCATCGGCATCTTCTGGCTCCTGCGTCAGCGGGTGTTCGTCGGCGAAGACGGCACCCTCCTGCGCAATCCCGATACCGGTCTCCTGGAGGAGCAGGGCGTCACCGCGACGTTCCCGCAGTGGGCGTTCATCACCCTCCTCGTGCTGCTCGTCGTGATCGCCGCGCTGTCGATCACCGGCTCGGTGCTGTGGAAGAAGGCGAATCGCCTCGATCCCGCGCGCAAAGCCGACAAGACGCGATTCTTCGTGCAGAACCAGCTCGGCGCGATCATCGCTGTGGTGGCGTTCCTCCCCCTGGTCATCCTGATCTTCCTCAACAAGGACATGGACAAGGGGCAGAAGACCACGGCCGGAATCGTCGGCGTGGTCCTCGCGGCCCTGGCCGTCTTCATCGGCGTCGACTTCGCACCTCCCTCCGTCGAGCAGTACACCGCCGACCAGTCCGCGGTGATCCAGCTTCTCGGCAAGGACGAGGTCGTCTGGGTCGACGGTGGCAAGGTCTACCACGTGTGCGACGAGGTCTCCGCGATCCAGACCGGCAGCGAGATCCGTACCGGCACGACCGCAGAGGCTGTCGAAGCCGGCAAGAGCCGGCTGACGCTCCAGTTCGCCTCCGAACTGCGCGCCTGCGACCTTCCGGTCCCGACGAATGACGAGGAGATCGCCGAGTCCCTGCGGGCGATCCAGGCAGGCCAGGTCGACACCGTCCTTCCGCAGCCGGTTTGGGCCGACCCGTCCGAAGCGCCGATCGTGGTCGAGGAGGCCCCGGCCGAGTGACAGGCGCCCGGGTGCTAGTCCGCGCCGAGCGCCGCCACTAGTCGTTCCTCCGCCGACGAGAGGTGCGCGTCGAGCAGGTCGGCGGCGCGCTGACCTTCCCCTGATGCGACGGCGTCGAGGATGTCGGCGTGCTGGGCGGCGATCTCCGACGCGTCCAGCAGCTGCCGCCCCTGCACCTGCGCCATGCACAACCGCACCTCATCGAGCACGCTCCGGTACATGCGCCCGGTGCGCTCGCTCTCGAGAGCGTCGATGATGGCGGTGTGGAATCGCAGGTCGGGGTCGACCGTCGCGGGATCGGGCCCCGGATGCATCGCGAGGATCTCGGCGTTCGCGTCGAGCGCGGCGGTCGGCACGGTTCTCGTGATCGCGAGCTCGCGCAGCGCGGCGCTCTCCAGACGCGCCCGCGTGCGGTAGACGTCGCGCACGGTCTCCGGATCGATCCCGACCACACGAGCGCTTCGATGCGCGGTCCGCACGAGCAGCCCGCTCGCGACGAGCTGCTCGATCGCCGCCTTCGCGCTGGGCCTCGCGACACCGAAGGTCTGCGAGACCGCTGCTTCGGTGACGGGCGCACCGGAGCGGATCTCGCCGCTGAGGATGCGCCTGCGCAGTCGGGCGGTCACGGCATCCACGACGCCGATGATCCCGAGCGGCGTCTCCGAGGTCGTGGTCATTCGGTCAGCCTATCGAAGCCCGCGCCAGTCGGTACACTTGTCAGACAATCTTTCGACGGAGCAGAGGAGCACCGTGACGACCACCCTCGTAGAACCGCTAGATCCCGCCCTGCTGGGCTCGACGACGCAGGTCCACTCCCGCTCCATCGACCGATTCGCCAGGGCGCACGATGCGTCGCACTACCTCCTGATCCCCGATGCGGTCCTCTCCCCGACCGATGCCGAGGGCGTCGCGAACGCATTCGGAGCCGTCCGCGCTGCCGGTCGCACGATGACGTTCCGCTCGGGCGGGACGAGCCTGTCGGGACAGAGTGTGAGCGGCGACATCCTCGTCGACACACGCAGCAACTTCCGCGACATCCAGGTGGAGGGTGACGGCGCAACGGTGCGGGTCGGTCCCGGAGCGACGGTACGCCAGGTCAACACCCGACTCGCGCGGTATCGCCGCAAGCTCGGCCCGGACCCGGCGAGCGAGATCGCCTGCACGATCGGCGGAGTCGTCGCGAACAACTCCAGCGGCATGGCGTGCGGCATCACCGAGAACTCGTACCAGACCATCGAGTCGATGACGATCGTGCTGCCGAGCGGGACGATCCTCGACACGGGTCGCCCTGATGCGGACGAGGTGCTGCGCGCGGCAGAGCCCGCGATCACCGAAGGCCTTCTCGATCTGCGAGCGCGCCTGCTCGCCTCGCCCGAGAACGTCGCGTTCCTCCGCCAGCAGTTCTCGATGAAGAACACCATGGGCTACGGCCTGAACGCACTGCTCGACTTCGATGACCCGGTGCGCATCCTCGAACACCTCATCATCGGATCCGAGGGCACACTCGCATTCGTCGCCGAAGCGCGCTTCCGCACGATCGAGGTGCGTCCGTCGATCGCGACAGGACTGCTGGTGTTCGAGACCTTGTCTGCCGCGATGACCGCACTCCCCGACCTGACGCGCCTCGGGCTCGCCACGATCGAGCTGATGGATGCCGCGTCTCTGCGCGTCGCGCAGGGGCTGAGCGACGTCCCGCCGGCAATCGCCGAGATCGATGTGCAAGGTCACGCCGCCCTCCTCGTCGAGGTGCACGCCGCCGACACGGAAGCACTCGTCGTGGCGAACGCACAGGCGCAGGCGCACTTCGAGGCACTTCCCCTCTCTGTGACTCCGCACCTGACCACGGATGCGGCCGAACGCGCGGCGCTGTGGCACGTACGCAAGGGGCTGTACACGGCGGTCGCCGGAGCACGTCCATCCGGGACGACCGCTCTGCTCGAAGACATCGTCGTGCCGGTCCCCCGACTACTTCACACGTGCGAGCGGCTCATCGAACTGTTCGCCGAGCACGGGTACGAAGGGTCGGTGATCTTCGGGCACGCCAAAGACGGCAACGTCCACTTCCTCCTCAACGAGCGCTTCGACGATGCCGACAGCGTCGCGCGCTACCGGCGCTTCACCGACGACCTGGTCGAGCTCGTGCTGTCGCAGCAGGGCTCGCTCAAGGCCGAGCACGGCACCGGACGCATCATGGCGCCGTTCGTGCGCCGGCAGTACGGCGACGAGCTCACCGACATGATGTGGGAGATCAAGAGCCTGCTCGATCCCGACGGCATCCTGAACCCCGGAGTGGTCCTCTCCGACGACCCCGACTCGTATCTCCATGACCTCAAGCGGGTGCCGACGGTCGAGAACGAGGTCGACCGCTGCGTCGAGTGCGGCTACTGCGAGCCGACCTGTCCGAGCAAGAGCATCACGCTCACACCTCGACAGCGGATCGTGATCCGCCGCGACATGGCGTGGGCCGAGCAACAGGGCGACACCGAGCTGCTGCGAGACCTGCAGAAGGACTACGACTACGACGGCGTCCAGACCTGTGCGGTCGACGGCATGTGCGGCGTGGCCTGCCCGGTCGACATCAACACCGGCGACCTCGTACGCCGTCTTCGTGCGGAGCAGTCGAACGCGGTCGAGGGTGCCGTGTGGGGCACGGCAGCCAAGCACTGGGGCACGGTCACCCGCGCCGGGGGTGTCGCGCTCACCGTCGCGGATGCCCTCCCCTCTCCGCTCGTGCGCGGAGTGACCCGGGTCGGCCGGGCGATGCTGGGTGCGGACACCGTGCCGCTGTATGACGG
>JBOGEI010000207.1:0-6424 GCA_050701935.1 Microbacterium sp. | reverse complement strand
AGCGAGCCCCCGCTCGCCCGACCACGGTCACCGCGACGCGAGGATCCCTCGCGGAGCGGATGATGAGTCGAGCGGTCTGCGCGCGCGAGAGCACGGCAGCGAGCTCGTCCCTGATCTGCCTGCGACGCGCCTCGTCGATCCCGTCGAAGCCGCCTTCGTCGAACACGGTGACGACAGCGCCACGCCGGCGGGCCGTCTCGATCGCGTTGCGCACCGCGTCGTTGAGCAGATCGGCTCCTCGCAGCTCGTCACGCAGTCGGCCCTCTGCGAGCCGGGCATCCAGCCTCTCGAGATCGGTCAACGCGCCGCGCGCTGCCACCACGCGACTCAGCACCGGACCTGCGACAGCCAGCGCGAACTGTGTGCGCAGCCGCCGCTCACGCTGACGCACCCGCTGCGTGGCGTGCCAGGCGGACACCGCCTGCTGGATCTCGGCGAGTCGCTCGGTGTCGCGGACGGCACGATCCCAGAACATCACGAGAAGCCTCGCGACGGCGACCCACATGATCGATCCGACCAGGCCGAGGTTGAGCGCCACCGCGAAACCCAGGTAAGCGGATGCAGCCACGACGAGCACGGCGAGTGTCAGCCAGCCGACCAGGAACCGGCGACGGACGATGCAAACGACAGCGAGCAGACCCAGGCCGCCGATGTACCAGGTCGCGAACGGCGCGGTGCGGTCCAAGGGCTCTAGAGAGAAGGTGACCAGTGCCGGGACCGCCGCACTCGCCAGCAGCGAGACGACGGCCGACCACAGCGGCATCCGCACCGAGGAGCCGTCACCAAGGATCGCGATGTTGACCACGACGAGGTAGATGCCGATTGCGAGGACCATCAGCAGCGGCGCGGTCGGCTGTTCTATCCACCAGATGCCGCGCGCGACGAAGTACAGTGCGAATCCGACGGCGAGCGAGGTCGCGACGCTGCGTACGGTGCGGTTCACGAGCGCTCCCATCCGAGCGTGACGGTGGTGCCGTGCTCATCGGAGCGGATGTCGGCGGTACCGGCGACGCCCGCCATGCGGGCGAAGATCGACGCGCGGATGCCGAGACGGTCGTCACCGATCGCTTCGACGTCGAATCCCGGTCCGGTGTCCGACACCGTGACTCCGATCCCCTCATCGCCATGCCCTTCGGCGATGATGTGCAGCCCGCGCCCGTTCGCATGGGTCACCGCGTTGCCGACCGCTTGCCGCGCGGCGAGCACCAGAGCCCGAGCCGCACGCCCCGGAATGAGCCCGATTCCTCCGCGCTCCTCGACGATCGCGTCGGCACCGAACTCCGAAAGCGCCCGGCGCAACTCGACCACGATCTGCGCCGTGCCGACAGGTTCGTCGCTCCCCTCCTGCGCCACGGCGGCCTCGGTGTTCGCAAGCCGGGTGAGCGCCTCGCGGGCCATGGCGACGGCGAGCTCTTCGGCACGCTCGCTGTCGGCGCGCTCCGCAGCGATCAGCGCGGCGAGAACGCTGTCGTGCATCAGCGCCGACATCGCCGCCCTCTCCTCTTCGGCCGCGGCCGCCGCTGCGGCCGTCGAATAGGACGCCACCGCCTGTCCCCTGGCCTCGTCCACGCCTGCCGCGACCGAACGGAACATCCACCCGAGCGAGACGATGACGACACCGAGGATGAGCGTGAACGACACGTCGAACGCGGTCGTCACCCAGAAGTCGCGGGAGAACTCCCCCTGCACGAGCCGCACGTACCCGTAGACGAACGGCATCCCCACCGCCCATGCGATCTGCAGGCGCAGCGGAAAGGCGAGCATCGCCGCGACGACCCCGACGTTGACGAGGAAGAAGATCCAGGGCTGATCGCCTGCAGCCTTGTCGGACGGGTCGACGACCGTCGGCCAGGCGGCGAGCGCAAGCACGTAGACGACGGCGAAGATGCCGGAGAAGGTCCGCACGCCGCGACCGATCACGCAGGCCACCAGCATCGCGGCGAGTGGCACGAACACCACGACGAGCATCACGACGTGCGCCACATCGGCCTGCGACAGTCTGTGCATCGCCGCGATCAGCGCCTGTGCGCCGAGCACTGCCGAACCGATGGCGACGACGATCGCGAGGATCCGCTCCATTCGCTTGCCCGTGAAGCGCTCGAACGCGGTCTCGGTGCTGCCGGGAGAGGGGATCTTGCTCCAGGCGTCACGGATGCTGAGCGGCTCAGCGGGCACTCGGTGCCTCATCCGCCGTGACGATCCCATCCTCCATCGCCCTGCGCAGGAGGTCGACCTTGGTCGGTGCGGGGCGTCCGACCTCGACGTACTTCACGCGGATGCGGGTGATGTTCTCCTTGGCGGTGGAGTAGGCGACCCCCAGACGTTCGGCGACCGCCTTCAGCGGCAACCCTGTGGCGTACAGCCG
Organism: Microbacterium sp.; assembly: GCA_050701935.1. Classification (GTDB taxonomy): domain Bacteria; phylum Actinomycetota; class Actinomycetes; order Actinomycetales; family Microbacteriaceae; genus Microbacterium. The sequence continues at coordinate 4,059 of JBOGEI010000207.1, read as the reverse complement.
GAGCACCTCGCGCTCGCGGGTGGCGAGCTGCGCGTCGGCGAAGGCACGGTCACCGTCGACCGCGCTCGCCCATTCGACATTGTTGAGGGCCTCACCCTGGGCGACGGTACGGATCGCATCGAGGACGTCGTCGAGCGCCGACGACTTGCTGACCACTCCGGCAGCACCGGCGGAGAGCGCCTCGCGGACCGCGGCCGGCCGATCGGCGACGCTGTGGATCACGACGCTCGCACCGTCGTTCACGAGGGATCTCACGTTCTCGGTCACGGTCGTCCCGTCGCCGAGCGTCAGATCGAGGACGACCACATCGGCAGGGGCCGCCGATGATGCGGCTCGCCATTCGAGATACGAGATCACCGTGCTGCCGGAGAACACCACGGTCTGCGAATCACGCGCGCACGCGGCCTCGAGGCCGAGGCGAACGGACTCGTGATCGTCGATGAGTGCGACCGTGCTCATCCACCCAGCCTACTGAGTCCTCCGCAGCCGGGAGGATCGCTCACCGGGTGAGCAGCGCGACGACCTCGAAGTGGTGCGAGTGCGGGAACAGATCGAAGCCGCGCAGACGGTCGACATTCCATCCGAGGTTTCGGAAGGTCCCGAGGTCACGCGCGAGCGCGACAGGATCGCATGCGACGTAGGCGATGGCCTCAGGAGCGAGTGCATGCACCGCCTCGACCACCTGACGCCCCGCACCGGCGCGCGGCGGATCGAGCACGACGGCTCCGGTGCGTCCAGTGCTCTTCTGCGTTGCCAGGAAGCGGTCGACACGCGCCGTCACAGCCTTCACGTCGAGCGGGGCGAGGTTCGCCGCAGCATGCTGAGTGGCACGCGCGCTCGACTCGACGGTGACGATGTCGGTCCCGCCGAGGTCGGCGAGTGTCGCAGCGAACAGCCCGACCCCGCCGTACAGGTCGTAGTGCGTCTTCTGGTCGTCCAGGTACCCGTCGAGGATGCCGTACACCGCGGCGTCGAGGACGGATGCGGCCCGAGGATGCACCTGCCAGAAGCCGGTGGCATCGACCTCGAAGCGACGGTCGTTGACCATCTCGTGGATGACCTCGGGAGTCGGACGCTTACGGAAGCCTCGCTGCACGCGAGGGGCACGCTCGGTCTCCTCGCGCCGGATGATGCGTACCGCGCCATCGGCGGGCTCGACGAGTTCGATGCGCCCGGGCGCTTCGCCCTGCAGTGCGAGGGCGGCGTCGGCGATCGCAGGACGAGCGAGCGGATACGAGGTCACCGGGATCACGCGGTGGCTGCGAGCGGCGAACGGGCCCGCCACTCCCGCATCGTCGACGTGGAGAGTGACGCGTGTGCGCCAGCCGAGACCGTCGCCCGATTCGACGGACTCGATCTCCGGCGCGGAGAGCCCCGCGCCCGCGAACCGGTCGAGCGATTCCGACAGCACGCGGCGCTTCAGCTCACGCTGGTGGTCGAGGTCGATGTGTCCGAGGTCTGCGCCGCCCGGCCTGTCCGCTGGATCACGCGACACGTCGGCCTCAGCCCACACATGCGGACGTCGATGCTCCGAGGCGTCGAGCACCTCGATGGTCTCTGCGCGCCAGAAGCTGCGGGTAGCGGCATCCGCACCCTCCTGGGGGGCGATGACCCGCGCGCGGACGCGTTCACCGGGGATCGCATCGGAGACGAAGACGACGCGTCCCTCGTGGCGGGCGATGAAGGTGCCCCCGTGTGCGATGCCGGTGATGTCGAGTTCGAGCACGTCGGCTGGGGAGGAAGTCATTCTTCGAGGATACGGTGGTGAACATGCGCGTCTGCCTCGCCTCCACCTCCCCCGCCCGACTCATGCTGCTCCGGCAGGCGGGCATCGAACCGCTCACCATGTCACCGGACGTCGACGAGGATGCCGTCGCGGCCGCCGCGGAGGCCGACCGCGGTGCGCCCCTCGCACCCGAGGAGCTCGTGCTGCTGCTCGCCAGGGCGAAGGCCGCAGCCGTCGCCCACCGCCTTTCGGACGAGGGCGACTTCGACGGACTCGTCATCGGCGGTGACTCGATGTTCGCGCTCGGTGGGCGGGTATACGGCAAGCCGTACACAGCGGAGGAGGCGACCAGGCGCTGGCAGGAGATGCGTGGTGCCACCGGGATCCTGCATTCGGGGCATTCGGTGTTCCGGGTCTCCCCCGGAACACCGCCTATCGAGGCGACCGCCGTGGCCGAGGCTGCGGTGACGTTCGCCGAAGACGTGAGCGACGCCGAGATCGCCGCGTACGTCGGCTCGGGAGAGCCCCTTCACGTGGCCGGCGCCTTCACCGTCGACAGCCTGGGTGGCGCCTTCATCACGCGGGTGGAGGGCGACCCCTCGACCGTCGTCGGCATGTCCCTCTCGACCGTCCGGCGCCTGGCCGGGGAGCTGGGCGTCCGCTGGACAGACCTGTGGTCGTAGACTCCCCTCCACGTTTCCGCGTCTTTCTTGTGGAGAGTCGTCAAAAGGATCGAGGCCCTTCTCGCTAGGCTGGCAAGCATGCCTGCTATCGCCAAGGTGCTCATCGCCAACCGCGGCGAGATCGCCGTACGCATCATCCGCGCCGCCCGTGACTCCGGGATCGCGTCGGTCGCCGTCTACGCCGACCAGGACCGTGATGCCCTCCACACCCGTCTCGCCGACGAGGCCTACGCACTCGGCGGCTCGACCAGCGCCGAGACCTACCTCCAGATCGAGAAGATCCTCTCTATCGCCCGCCGCGCCGGCGCCGACGCCGTGCACCCCGGTTACGGCTTCCTCGCCGAGAACGCCGAGTTCGCCCGCGCCGTCATCGACGCGGGGATGACCTGGATCGGCCCGTCCCCCGAGGCCATCGAGGCTCTGGGCGACAAGGTGACCGCGCGCCACGTGGCCGAGAAGGTCGGCGCGCCTCTCGCGCCCGGTACTCCCGGCCCCGTCGAAGGCGCCGACGAGGTCATCGCCTTCGCGAAGGAGTTCGGCCTGCCGATCGCCATCAAGGCCGCGTACGGCGGCGGCGGACGCGGCCTCAAGGTCGCCCGCGAGCTCGACGAGGTCGCCGAGCTCTTCGAATCCGCCACCCGCGAGGCCGTCGCCGCCTTCGGCCGCGGCGAGTGCTTCGTCGAGAAGTACCTCGACAAGCCGCGCCACGTCGAGACGCAGTGCCTCGCCGACTCCGCAGGCAACGTCGTCGTGATCTCCACGCGCGACTGCTCGCTGCAGCGCCGCCATCAGAAGCTCGTCGAGGAGGCACCCGCGCCGTTCCTCACGGAGGAGCAGAACGATCTCCTCTACTCGGCATCGAAGGCCCTCCTCAAAGAGGTCGGCTACGTCGGAGCCGGCACCTGCGAGTTCCTGATCGGCGCCGACGGCACGGTCTCGTTCCTCGAGGTGAACACGCGTCTTCAGGTCGAGCACCCGGTCTCCGAAGAGGTCACCGGCATCGACCTGGTGCGCGAGCAGTTCCGTATCGCGGCCGGTGGCACCATCGACTACGACGACCCGAAGCCGCAAGGTCACTCGATCGAGTTCCGCATCAACGGCGAAGACCCGGGTCGTGGATTCCTGCCTCAGCCCGGCCCGATCCACGTCTTCAAGACGTTCGGCGGCCCGGGCATCCGTCTCGACTCCGGTGTCACGGCCGGCGATGCGGTCTCCGGCGCATTCGACTCGCTGCTTGCGAAGATCATCGTGACGGGCAAGGATCGCGCGGAAGCGCTCGAGCGTTCTCGTCGCGCCCTCGACGAGTTCGAGGTCGCAGGCCTCCCCACCGTGATCCCGTTCCACCGCAAGGTCGTCCGCGACCCCGCATTCACGGCGGAGAACGGCGAGTTCGGCGTCTTCACGCGCTGGATCGAGACCGAGTTCGTCAACGACATCCCGGCCTGGGACGGCGAGCTCGAGGCGCCGGCTGCCGCCGAGTCGCGTCACACCGTCGTGGTGGAGGTCTCCGGCAAGCGACTCGAAGTGAGCCTGCCCGATCGCGTCGCGGTCGCCGCCGGCACCGCAGGACGCCCGGCCGCCGTTCCCCCGTCGCGCCGCAGCCACGCCACCACGGCCAACGCCGGAGCATCCGGCGACGCGGTCAAGTCG
>JBOGEI010000206.1:0-6461 GCA_050701935.1 Microbacterium sp. | reverse complement strand
CTGCTCGAGTCCGAGCACGGCGCCGATATCCACCTCGCCATGATTCCAGAGAGTCGGCGTCGCCCTCGCATCGGCGCCGGGGTCCGCGGCGCGCGCTGGCAGACTGGAGCCATGCTCGATGCCCTCCCGCTGCCCCACTCGTTCGAATCGCGTATCGGAACCGCGCTCCTCCGCCGCGCGACGGTCGACGACACGGATGCCGTGATCGCTCTCCTCGCCGACGACCCGATCAGTGCGGCACGCGGCGATGTGGCATCCGACGAGGATCGCCCGGCCTATGAACGCGGCCTCCGCGAGATCCTGGCCGAGCCGTCGAACGACCTGCTCGTGGTCGAGCTCGACGGCGCGATCGTGGGCACGCTGCAGCTCACCTCGATTCCGGGGATGGCGCGTCGTGGCGCACGGCGGCTGCTCGTGGAGGCGGTGCGCGTGCAGAGCAGTCTGCGCTCGTCGGGCATCGGCTCCGCCGTGATGCACTGGGTCGGAGAAGTCGCTGCCCCCGCGGTGGGCGCCACCATGGTGCAGCTCACCTCCGATGCCGCCCGCGTCGATGCCCACCGCTTCTACGAGCGACTGGGCTACGTCGGCTCGCACCGCGGCTTCAAGTACACGGTTTCCCGGAGCTGAACCCCCGGCGTCCCCTACCGGACAGCACCCAGCCACCATCCGTTCACCTGACCCGCGACGGGCGGCAACCTCCGCCTCATAGTGTCCTCTCGCAACCCGAAACCGGCTCACAGCGCCGGACACCGAGAGGACACTCATGGCTCGCTTCATCCGCCGCGCGCGCATCGGCGCCGGCATCGCCCTGGCCACCACGGCCGTACTCGCGCTGACCTCCTGCGCAGGGGCGACCGACGCTCCCGCTGCGGGCGACTCCGACGTGGACGCCTCCGCTGCGTCGTCCGTCGCCGATTTCGGCACCTTCGCCGACCTCGAGGCAGCGGCCAAGGCAGAGGGGTCGCTCAACGTCATCGCGCTGCCCCGCGACTGGGCGAACTACGGCGAGATCCTCGATCTGTTCGCCGAGAAGTACCCCGAGATCACGATCAACGAGGCCTCCCCCGACGTCTCGAGCGCCGAGGAGATCCAGGCCGCCAAGACGAACGAGGGCCTGGACACCGCACCCGACGTGTTCGACATCGGCCTCACGGTCGCCCTGCAGAATACCGATGTCTTCGCGCCGTACAAGGTGCAGACCTGGGACGACATCCCCGACGAGCTGAAGGAGCCCACCGGCCTCTTCGTCGGCGACTACGGCGGATACATGTCGATCGGCTACGACTCGTCGAAGTTCGAGGCTCCCGCCGAGCTCTCCGACCTGCTCTCGGCCGACTACAAGGGCGCCATCGCGATCAACGGCGACCCGACCCAGGCCGGTGCCGCGTTCGCCGCTGTCGGCCTCGCCACCGTGCAGTCCGACGGCACGCTCGACGACTTCCAGCCGGGCATCGACTTCTTCTCGGAGCTGCAGAAGGCCGGCAACCTGCTCAAGGTCGACGTGACGACCGCGACCATCGCCAGCGGCGAGACCCCGGTCGTCTTCGACTGGGACTACCTCAACGCCTCGCACACGGCCGACAACAAGGACTGGAAGGTCGTCGTGTTCGACGGCACCGGCTATGCCGGGTACTACAACCAGGCCATCAACGCCGACGCCCCGCACCCGGCGGCTGCCCGCCTGTGGCAGGAGTTCCTCTACAGCGACGAGGTGCAGAACCTCTGGCTGAAGGGCGGCGCGCGTCCGGTGCGCATGGAGGCCATGACCGACGCCGGCACGATCGACGCCGACCTGGCGGCCGCGCTCCCCGAGGCGCCCGCCGAGACCGTCGTCCCGACCGAGGAGCAGTCGACGAACGCCGGCACGCTGCTCGGCGAGAAGTGGGCCGCGGCGGTCCAGTGACCACGCTCACCGCAACGGGGGCGGATGCTGCGGCGTCCGCCCCCGCCACCCCCGCCGGGTCCTCGCAGCACGCGAGGGCCCGGCGGTCCGCTCCGTCCCTCGCCTGGCTCGGGCTCGTCCCCTTCGCCGCCTATGTCGTGCTCTTCCTCGTGGTGCCGACGATCCTGTCGATCGGATCCGGCTTCTTCACGAAGGACGGCTCCTTCACCTGGGCGAACATGTCGGCCCTCGCCGACCCGGTGGTGCTGAACACGTTCGCGAACTCCGCCGGCCTCTCGTTGCTCACCGCCGTGGTCGGGGCGCTCGTCGGCGCCCTCGTCTGCTACGCACTCCTCGGCATGGACCCCGAGGGCAGAACACGCTCGGCAGTGGATGCCGCAGCGGGCGTGCTCGCGCAGTTCGGCGGCGTCATGCTCGCGTTCGCCTTCATCGCGACCATCGGCATCCAGGGCGTCATCACGGTCTTCCTGAAGGATTCGTTCGGCGTCAACATCTTCGAGAACGGCACCTGGCTCTATGAGCTGCCAGGCCTCATCCTCCCCTACTTCTACTTCCAGATCCCGCTCATGGTCATCACCTTCATGCCCGCCCTCGCCGCGCTCAAGCCGCAGTGGGCCGAGGCCAATCTCACACTCGGCGGCACCCGCGCGAGCTTCTGGCTGCGCATCGGCATCCCGGTGCTCGCCCCATCGTTCCTCGCCAGCCTGCTGCTGCTGTTCGCGAACTCGTTCTCCTCGTACGCCACAGCCGCAGCCCTCGCCAGCCAGGGCGCGCAGATCGTGCCGCTGCAGATCCGCACCGCCCTCACGAGCGAGACGGTCCTCGGACGCGAGAACCTCGCCGGAGCCCTCGCGCTCGGCATGATCGTGATCGTCGGCATCGTGATGGCGCTCTACTCCCTGGTCCAGCGACGCGCTGCGAGGTGGCAGTCATGAACCGTCTCGGTCCCTCCGTCGCGACCCGCTGGATCATCGGCGTCCTGGTGGGCGCATTCTTCGCGGTGCCTCTCGTGTCGACGTTCCTCTTCACACTGCGCGACCCCGAGGGCGGGCTGTCGTTCGCTCGCTGGATCGCGTTGTTCGACCCGGCGGCCGCCGCCACTCTCAAGCCGATCTGGACAGGTCTCGGCAACTCGCTGATCCTCGCGGTCGTCACGGTCGCCATCGTGCTGCTGCTGCTCGCGCCGACCATGATCTTGGTGAACCTGCGCTTTCCGAAGCTCAAACCGACGTTCGAGTTCGCGGTGCTGCTGCCGATCTCGATCCCCGCGATCGTGCTCGTGGTCGGCCTCGCGCCGATCTACCTGCAGATCGGACGCGCGTTCGGCACCGGTACCTGGACACTCGCCTTCGCCTATGGGATCACCGTTCTCCCGTTCGCGTTCCGCTCGATCCAGGCATCGATCGACGCCGCCGACCTGCGCACGCTCTCCGAAGCGGCGCGCTCGCTCGGCGCGAGTTGGCCGACGGTCGTGCTGAAGGTGCTCGCCCCCAACATGCGCCAGGGACTGCTCGCCGCATCGCTGATCTCCATCGCTGTGGTGCTCGGGGAATTCACGATCGCCTCGCTCCTGAACCGCCAGGTGTTCCAGACCGCCATGGTCGTCGTGAACAAGCAGGATCCCTACGCCCCGGCGATCTTCACCCTGCTGGCGCTGCTGCTCGTCTTCATCCTGCTCCTCGTCATCGGCCGCGTCGCCCGCGGCTCCGGAAAGGCCCGCTCATGACCCTCGATCACGCGCTCCCGCGCACCAAGGACAACCTGCTCCTCGCCCAGGCCGGCGAGGGCACCCGCGTCGAGCTGCAGGGCATCGTCAAGAGCTACGCCGGCAACCGGGTGCTGCACGGGGTCGACCTCGACATCGCGCCCGGCGAGTTCGTCTCGCTCCTCGGCCCTTCCGGCTGCGGCAAGACGACCCTGCTGCGAGTGCTCGCAGGTCTCGAGGGCGCTGACGAGGGAGCGGTGCTCCTGGGCGGCGGGGACGTCTCGCGAGTGCCCACGAACAAGCGCGACATCGGGATGGTCTTCCAGTCGTACTCGCTGTTCCCGCACCTGCGCGTAGCCGAGAACACGGCGTTCGGCCTGCGTCGAAGCGGTGTCGGCAAGGCGGAAGCCGCGCGACGGGCCCTCGACGCCCTCGCGCTGGTCGGTCTCACCGACTTCGCCGACAGGTTCCCGCACCAGCTCTCCGGCGGGCAGCAGCAGCGTGTGGCGCTCGCGCGCGCACTGGTCACCGAGCCCAAGGTGCTGCTGCTCGACGAACCTCTCTCGGCACTCGACGCGAAGGTGCGGGTGCAGCTGCGCGACGAGATTCGCCGCATCCAGCTGCGGCTCGGGATCACGACGGTCTTCGTCACGCACGACCAGGAGGAGGCGCTGGCCGTCTCCGACCGGATCGCGGTGATGAACTCCGGTCGCATCGAGCAGATCGGTTCGCCGGAGCAGCTCTACACGATGCCCTCCACGGCCGGGGTGGCGGCGTTCGTCGGCCTGTCCAGCGTCGTGTCGGGGGTGGCCGAGGGCGATCACGTCATGGTGTGGGGGCAGCGACTCCCCCTGCAGTCGCGGGCAGACGGTCCGGTCGACGTGTACCTGCGGCCGGAGAACGTCTACTTCGCGTCGGAGGCCGACGCCGCAGCCGACGCCCTGGTCGAGGAGAGCACCTTCCTCGGCAGCATGCGTCGCACGCTCGTGCGCACCGAGTCGGGTGAGCTCGTGCGGGTGCAGCACTCCCCGGGGACCCATCCCGCGTTCGGCGATCGGGTGCGCATCGCGATCGCCCCCGAGCCGGTCGCCGTGCATCCGCGGGGCTGAGCCATCGCTCTTCCCCCGGGCCCGCTCTGAGCGCTAGCGTGAGGCCCGAGGGGCGGGGTTCCCTCCATCCGAGAGAGAAAGGACGCCTCATGGCAGGCAAGTTCGAGCTGTACACCGACAAGTCCGGCGAGTACCGGTTCCGTCTGAAGGCCGGCAACGGCGAGGTCATCGCGATCAGCGAGGGCTACTCGTCGAAGTCGGCCGCTCTGAACGGGATCGACTCCGTCCGTCGGAACGCCGCAGACGCCGAGGTCGTCGAGGCCTGACCTCACCGCTACCCACGCTTCACGACGAGACCCCCTGTCGCAGACATCTGCGACAGGGGGTCTCGTCGATTTCGGCTCAGAGCACGCGGGAGAGGAAGTCCTTCGTGCGCTGATGCTGCGGGTTGCCGAGCACCTCGCGCGGGTCGCCCTCCTCGACGATGTGTCCACCGTCCATGAAGATGAGGCGGGATCCGACTTCGCGTGCGAAGCCCATCTCGTGCGTGACGACGAGCATCGTCATCCCCTCGTCGGCCAGCGAGCGCATGACCTGCAGCACCTCGCCGACCAGTTCGGGGTCGAGCGCCGAGGTGGGCTCATCGAAAAGCATCATGTCGGGGTTCATGCACAGCGCCCGGGCGATCGCCACGCGCTGCTGCTGTCCTCCCGACAGGTGCCCGGGGAAGGCATCCGCCTTCTCCGCCAGACCGACGCGTTCGAGCATGGCGTGCGCGATCAGCTCGGCTTCCTTCTTCGACCGCTTCTTCACCCGCTGTTGAGCGATGGTGAGGTTGCCCAGCACATCGAGGTGCGGGAACAGGTTGAAGCTCTGGAACACCATGCCGATGCGGGTGCGCACCCGGTCGATGTCGACGTCGGGGTCGGTGATGTCGATCCCCTCGATCAGCACCTTGCCGCCGGTCGGCTCTTCGAGCAGGTTCACCGACCGCAGCAGCGTCGACTTCCCCGAACCCGATGGCCCGATCACGCACACGACCTCGCCCTTGGTGACGGTGAGGTCGATGCCCTTGAGCACCTCGTTGTCGCCGAACGACTTCACGAGCCCCTGCAGATCGATCGCGGGGGCATGGACATCAATCAGGTCGGTGATCATCGCTGCCTCGACATCCGTCGCTCCAGCCACGCGCTGAAGCGCGTGAGCGGGATCGTCACGATCAGGTACAGGATCGCCGCCATGATCAGCGGCGTTCCGTTCGCGTTCTGCGTGCTCGCATCGCGGGCGAAGGTCGTGAGCTCCTTCGACCAGATGAAGGATCCGGCCACGAACAGCAGCGACGTGTCCTTCAGCAGCAGCACGAACTCGTTGGTCAGCGGCGGGATGATGATCCGGAACCCCTGCGGCACGACGATCCAGAACGTCGTCTTCATGGGCGACATGCCCAGCGAACGCGCCGCCTCGGTCTGCCCCTTCGGCACCGCCTGGATGCCGGCGCGGATCGTCTCGGCCATGTACGCCGAGGCGACGAGGACGAGTCCGATGAGTCCGAGCACGACCGGTCCGCCGAGCTTCGTACCGGGAACGCCCAGGGCGATCGGCAGGATGAAGGCGATGCCGAAGATCGTGAGGATCGCAGGCAGGCCCCGGAACAACTCGATCCAGCACGTCGCGATCCATCGGAACGGCGCGATGGTCGACAGCTTCATCAGCGCCAGCACGACGCCGAGCAGCAGACCGCCGGCGAAGGCCACGGCCGTGAACCACAGCGTGTTCACGAGGGCCGTGGTGATGATCCCGGGGA
>JBOGEI010000205.1:0-6467 GCA_050701935.1 Microbacterium sp. | reverse complement strand
GGCAAGTACTTCGAGAACGTGAGTTCGGTGAACGGCAAGCCCTTCACCGAAGTCGGTCGCGGTACGAGCGAAGACATCGACCGCGCCGTCGAGGTGGCCTGGCAGGCGTTCGCGAGCTGGGGAAAGACCAGCCCGGCCGAACGCTCGGTGATCCTCAACCGGATCGCCGACCGCATCGAGCAGCACCTGGAGGAGATCGCGGTCGCCGAAACATGGGAGAACGGCAAACCCGTGCGCGAGACCCTCGCCGCCGACATCCCTCTCGCCGTCGACCACTTCCGCTACTTCGCGGGCGTGCTGCGCGCGCAGGAGGGCGCCATCAGCCAGCTCGACGAGAACACCGTCGCGTACCACTTCCACGAACCGCTCGGCGTGGTCGGGCAGATCATCCCCTGGAACTTCCCGATCCTGATGGCCGTGTGGAAGCTGGCGCCCGCGCTCGCCGCAGGCAACTGCGTCGTGATCAAGCCCGCCGAGCAGACTCCGGCTTCCCTGCTGTTCCTGTTCGACATCATCGGCGACCTGCTTCCGGCGGGAGTCGTGAACATCGTGAACGGCTTCGGCATCGAGGCGGGCGCCCCGCTCGCGCAGCACAAGCGCATCCGCAAAGTCGCCTTCACGGGTGAGACCACGACCGGACGCCTGATCATGCAGTACGCCTCGCAGAACCTGATCCCGGTCACGTTGGAACTCGGAGGAAAGAGTCCCAACGTGTTCTTCGAAGACGTCGCGCGCTCGACCAGCGACCCCTTCTACGACAAGGCGCTCGAGGGCTTCACGATGTTCGCGCTGAATCAGGGCGAGGTCTGCACCTGCCCGTCGCGCGCTCTCATCCAGCGATCCATCTACGACGGCTTCCTCGCCGACGGACTGGAGCGGGTCGCCAAGGTCGTGCAGGGCAATCCGCTCGATCCTGCCACCATGATCGGTGCGCAGGCGTCGAACGATCAGCTGGAGAAGATCCTCAGCTACATCGACATCGGAAAGCAGGGCGGTGCCCGACTGCTGACCGGTGGCGAACGTGTCGACCTCGGCGGCGATCTGAGCGAGGGCTTCTACGTCGCTCCCACCGTGTTCGAGGGCACGAACGACATGCGCATCTTCCAGGAGGAGATCTTCGGGCCCGTGTTGTCGGTCACCTCGTTCGACGGCTTCGACGATGCGATCTCGATCGCGAACGACACCCTCTACGGACTGGGTGCCGGTGTGTGGAGCCGCAGTGGAGACACGGCCTACCGCGCGGGACGGGCGATCGAGGCCGGACGCGTCTGGACCAACACGTATCACCAGTACCCCGCACACGCGGCGTTCGGCGGATACAAGCAGTCGGGCGTCGGGCGCGAGAACCACAAGATGATGCTCGACCACTACCAGCAGACGAAGAACCTCCTCGTCTCGTACGCGGAAGGGCCGATGGGCTTCTTCTGAGCCGACCCCGAGCGGACGCTGCTCCCTCAGCGTCCGCTCGGCTCCATTCCCCGAAAGGCAGGAATCATGGTCAGCATCGGCACCTACCAGCGGGTGGACGTGACGGAGGCGGCCGCCTCGCTCGTGCGCGACCTGACCGCGCAGCACGGTCCGCTCATGTTCCACCAGTCCGGCGGCTGCTGCGACGGCTCTTCACCCATGTGCTATCCGATCGGGATGTTCATCACGGGACCGGGCGACATGCTGCTCGGTGCTCTCGACGTCGGGCTCGCGCAGCCCGTCGAGGTGTTCATGTCGGAGTCGCAGTTCGAGTACTGGAAGTACACGCACCTGACGATCGATGTCGTGCCGGGGCGCGGTGCCGGCTTCAGCGTCGAGGGGCCGACCGGAATGCGGTTCCTGATCCGATCCCGCATGCTGAACGAGGCGGAACTGGGGTACTTCGGGTTGGCGTCGTCCACGGCGTGAGTCGGCGCTCGTTACCCAGACACCGTCGTTGCGTCGAGTTTCTCGGCCCCGGTGGAATGTCTCCTAGTTGTGTTACGTTTACTTCATCAGACACCGCCCCCCTCTGAGTCTTCGGACTTACGGGGGCGGTTTTCATTTCGCTGGATAAACTCAGGCATGCCCTACTCCAAACCGTTTCGGGAGCTCAAAGACCTAGTACTTGAGTTGGAAACGCTGGGCATGGAGGTGCCAGCCAAATCGGAGGCCGAGTCGTTCCTGCGAAAGGTCGGCTACTACCGTTCCGGCGGCTATCGATACGTGCTGCGCGAGCTTCTCCCCGAGGGCGAGCGCGACCCAGCATCGCGCACCTTTCGTAAGGAAACGTACCTTGCGGGGAGCTCGTTCTCGCATGTCCAAGAACTGGAGAAGTTTGACTCGAGGCTCCGTGAAGTCTGCCTCGCAGGCCTGTGGGACTTCGAGATGCGCGTCCGCGCGGCTCTCGCGCATGTCTTGGCGCGCAGGGACGTTTTCGCTCACACAGATGTGCAGCATCTCGACCAATCAGAGGCGCTCAAGACGTCTGGCGGGCAGACGAAGTTCGAGGCATGGGAGAAGACTTTTAAGTCCGCGATCAGAGACTCAGCGCAAGAGGACTTCGTCGCTCATCTGCTCGTCAAGTACGGCCACCCGCTGCCGATCTGGGCCGTAGTCGATGTCCTCAGCTTTGGAAGCCTTCCCTATTTGTATGAGATCGCTCAGAGATCAGATCGTCTTGAGGTCGCCAATGCCTTCGGAGTGACCCAGGACAGACTATTCAGAGCGTGGTTGCGGTCGATGGTGGACTTCAGGAACTACTGCGCGCATGGCTCTCGTCTCTTCAACCGGCATTTCAAGCGTGATGTGAGGATCGTTCCCGGCGCCATCGACCTCTCACTTCTCGGCCACCTCACCGTTCCGGACTACTCTCCGAGCGAGCGGCCGTTGAGTCGCTTGTACGTCAATGCAGCTTTGCTGGCTTATCTTCTCCGGAATCACGCGTCTGGATCCGGATGGCACCTCAGCTTCCGCACCCAAATCCGCAAGCATCCCGTGATCCAACTCGGACCGGAGCCGCTAGTGCAACCGGCGTCGAACATGGGGTTTCCATTGGGCTGGGATGCGATGGACCTCTGGAGCTGACCCTGTGTCGGCGTGACCACGTGTCTCAGCGTGGCAGTCGCGGAACTGCGTCGACCAGCGCCCGCGTGTACGGGTCCTGCGGGGAGTGCAGCACGGAAGAGGTGGCGCCCTGCTCGACGACGCGACCGTGCTGGAGCACCACTGTCCGGTCGCAGGCCGAGGCAATCGCCGTCAGGTCGTGCGACACCATCACGAGTGACAGGCCGTTCTCGCGACGCAGCCGGTCGAGCAGCTCGAGAACCTGCACGCGCGTCGTCACGTCGAGGGCGCTGACCGGCTCGTCGGCGAGCAGCACGCGGGGGCGGGAGACGACGGCGCGCGCGATGGCGATGCGCTGGCGCTGCCCACCGGAGAACTCGTGTGGATATCGGCGTGCGGTGTCGGCGGCAAGCCCGACGGAGTCGAGGGCCTCGGCGATGCGACGCTGCGCGTCGGTGCCGGATGCCAGACCCAGTGAGCGCAGCGGTTCGCCGATGATCCGGTCGATGCGCTGGCGAGGGTCCAGAGACGAGTACGGATCTTGGAACACCGGCTGCACGCTGGCGCGGAACCGTCGCATCTGCGCCCGGTCGCGCAGCGCGAGCGGGGTTCCCTCGAACAGCACCTGTCCCTCACGCGGGGCAGCGAGGCCGAGCAGCAGCCGCAGGATCGTCGACTTGCCTGCGCCCGATTCGCCGACGAGGCCGAGCGAGTCGCCCTCGTCGATGCGCAGCGACACGTCGTCGAGCACACGACGCGATCCGTAGGCGAAGCCGGCATCACGCAGTTCGAGCAGCGTCATCGTCCGGCCTCCCGGGCATCGAGGAACGCGTCGAGCGCGCGAGCGCTGTCGACCAGCATCCGCGTGTATGGCTCCGCAGGCTCCTGCAGCACCTGGGCCACCGACCCCGCCTCGATGACGAGTCCGTCTCGGAGCACGACGATGCGATCGACCATGCGCGAGACGACGGCCAGATCGTGGCTGATGAACAGCAGCGCCATGCCCCGTTCGTCGACCAGGCGCTCGAGCAGTGTGAGCACGCCGTCCTGCACGGTCACGTCGAGCGCGGTCGTCGGCTCGTCCGCGATGAGCAGCTGCGGGCGCGCCGCGAGAGCGATGGCGATCGCTACGCGCTGACGCTGACCACCGGAGAGCTCGTGCGGGTAGGCGCGTGCGAAGCGCGGTTCAGAGAGGGAGACCTCATCGAGCGCGATGGTGACGGCCTTCTGCAGCTCCGCGCCGCGCAGCCCGAGGTGGCGACGCAGCGGTTCGGCGATCTGGCGGCCGACCTTCATCAGCGGATCGAGCGCGGTGAGCGGTTCTTGGAACACGATCTGCGCGACGGGTCCGCGTAGCGGTCGGAGGTCGGCGTCCCGCGCGCCGATCACCTCGTGGCCGTCGAGCAGCACCGAGCCCGAGGCGCTGAGGGCATCCGGCAGCAGGCCCGTGACCGCGAGCGAGGTCAGCGACTTGCCCGAGCCGGACTCGCCGATCAGGCCCAGGCGCTCACCGGGCGCGAGGGAGAACGAGACATCGCGCACGAGCGCGCCCGCGCCGGAGCGGACCGTGAGGCCGGAGACGTCGAGGATGCTCATCGGCTCCTCCTTCGGGTGGGGTCGGCCAGATCGCGCAGACCGTCGGCGAGGAAGTTCACGCCGAGCACGAGCGCGATGATCGCGACTCCGGGGGCGATCGCGCCGACCGGTGCGACGAGGACCGTGCCCTGCGCTTCCTGCAGCATCCGCCCCCATGACGCGTTCGGAGGCGGTGCCCCCAGCCCGAGGTACGACAGGCTCGCCTCGGCAAGAACGGCGGCACCGAACTGCAGCGCGAGGCTCACGGCCAGGGTGGGAGCGATGTTGGGCAGTACGTGCTGGAACACGATTCCGAGCACGCCGGTGCCGCTCGTGCGGGCGGCGGTGATGTACTGCTCCTGCAGCACACGCCGCGCGAGGATGCGCGTGAGGCGGGCGACCACCGCCGACATCGCGAGCCCGATCGCGAGCACTGCCGACCACAGCGAGGCTCCCTGCACAGCGACGACCAGCATCGCGAGCAGCAGCACGGGGAAGGCGATGACCACGTCGAGTCCCGCCGAGAGCGTGTCATCGACCCAGGGGCGGGCGAATGCGGCGAGAAGCCCGATGATCGTGCCGAGCAGGGCCGCGATCGCGACGGCGCAGGTGCCGACGATGAGGGCGATCCGCGCGCCCCACATCAGCTGCGAGAACAGGTCGCGCCCGAGGCGATCGGTGCCGAGCAGGTGCAGGGCGCTGGGCCCCTCGAGACGACTGCCGCTGGTGTCGGCGAGTGGGTACGGCAGCCAGAAGAGCGACACCAGGGCCATCAGCACGATGATGCCGGTGAGCACGATCCCGATCAGCAGGGTCGCCTTCGGGCGCCGGCGCACGGGCACGGATCCGGTGATCAGCTGTTCGGCGACGCGGCTCATCGGTTGCCCGAGACGCTCGTGCGCAGGCGCGGATCGATCAGTCGCTGCACGATGTCTGCGGCGAACCCGACCAGCAGCACGAAGAGGGTGCTGACGACGAGGACGCCCTGGATGACCTGGAAGTCATGCTGTTCGATGGCCGACAGCAGCAGACTGCCGAGTCCCGGAAGCGTGAAGACACTCTCGACGACCACCGCGCCGAGGAGTGTCGTGGACAGTTCGATGCCGAGGATCGCGACGACGGGCACCGCGCCGTTGCGCACGCCATGACGAAGCAGCGCCTCACCCATGCCGGAACCGCCGGCGCGGGCGGTGCGGAGATAGTCGCTGCCCAGCACGTCGAGGGTGGCCGAGCGGACGTATCGGCTGAGAGAGGCGCTCATGACGATGACGATCGTGAGGATGGGCAGTGCGAGCGAGCGCAGCGCATCTGCCGGATCCTCCCAATCCTTTCGAGGGAATCCCCCGGAGGGCAGCGCGCCGAGACCGAGCGCGAACACCCAGACGAGCACGACGCCGACCCAGAACACCGGAACCGCGACACCGAGCTGCGCGAACCCCGACAGCGCGATGCCGTACCAGCGATCTGACTTCACGGCCGCGGTGATGCCGATCACGAGCGACACGAGCAGCGCGATGGTGAAGGCGATGAGTGTGAGGGGAAGCGTCACCGCGAGACGATCGGCGATGTCGGGGCCGACCGGGCGCGAGCTCAGGAACGACTCACCGAGATCGAATCGGAGCAGCTGCGCCGCCCATGTCGTGAACTGCTGCAGGAGAGGTTGGTCGGAGCCGACCTGGGCGCGCGCGGCGTCGATCTGCTCCGGGGTGGCGTTCACCGAGAGCAGCGCGTTGGCCGGGTCGCCGGGAAGCAGGCGCAGCAGCACGAAGATCGCGACCATCGCGACGACGAGCGATACCGCGAGGAACGCGAGGCGGCGCAGGAGGTAGGCGAGCATGGCTTCTCAGGATGACGTGGGG
>JBOGEI010000204.1:0-6470 GCA_050701935.1 Microbacterium sp. | reverse complement strand
ACGGGATCCAGGACATTCCGCCGTTCCCGATGAGGGCCGCGCTGGTCGGACTCATCGCCTCCGTTATCGTCGGCGCGGTTTCGGGGTTCATCCCCGCACTGGTCGCGCTTCGGGTGAAGGTGATCGACGCGATCCGCTTCTGACACGCACTGACATCGGATCCAGCGCGATGGAAGAACGACCGCATGTTTGAGCTGGGGAGCGCGGTGGTGGCTTCGTCTCGGTGTCCTGACAGCGATCTCAGACGCCGACGCGCCGACCTGTGAGTCGCTCTGCACGCCGATCTGAGTTCTCAAGCGCCCTGCGCTCACGCTCTCGTCTGAGCACCGTGATACCGACCAGCGTCAGCTCAGGTGGCGTCGGCGGCAGCGGCGAGACGAAGGGCGTCGCCTCGGTGAGAAGGTCGTTCGCGACACGCGCTCGCGCGGCCGGGATCATGCGCGGCGCGCTCTGCAGGAACTGCGAGATTCGACGCGCGAGCCGATCGGGCAGCCGTGCCACATCGGCGATCTGCGCCCAGCCGGCGAGGGCCGGCGGAAGCACGGGGGCGTGGGAGGGGAGTGCCGGTGTGCGAACACGCTGGCTGTATGTTCCGGCGACCAGGTCGCCCAGCCGCTGCGACCGCGCGTTGAAGGCGCCGGTGAGCACCGCGATGCCGCCGAAGGTCATGTAGATCTCGAGCACTCCGAGAAGCGCGCGGATGAATGCGTGTCGGAATCCGGCAGCGCCGCCGTCCACGCGCACGATTCGCCCGCCGACCGCGAGCTTGCCGAGACTGCGTCCCTTCAGCGCGACCTCCATCGTGATCGGGAGCACGACGAAGCTCACCACGAGCGATGCCACCATGGCGATCCGGCTGGTGGCTTCGTCGAGCACACCGGCGTCGGTGAGCCAGATGCTCAGGAAGATCCACAGGATGAGGACGCCGTATCCGAGCAGCATGTCGATCGCGGCACCGAGCGCCCGCAGCAGGAAGCCGACGGGCTGCACATCGATCGCGACGGCTTCGCCGGAGAGCACCTCGTCTGAGACGTCGATCGGGACGGACATGAGTACAGTAAATCAGGTGGATGCCGATGCGCTGACTGATGCACGCCGCGCCGAATGGGAGCGGCTCGACGAACTCAGCCGCGCCCGTCTCGATGGAGCAGGGGTGGACGAGTTGATCGTGCGGTATCGCGCGGCCTCCGCCGACCTCGCCGAGCTGAAGACCTCGGTCGGCGACTCGCCGCAGGGCGCGTACCTGTCGACGATCCTGGTTCGCGCGCGGCTGCGTCTCACCGGCGCGTCCGACAGCATCCTCACCCAGACCGGCAGGTTCTTCCGGCTGCAGCTCCCTGCCGCGCTGTACCGGTTGCGCTGGACGACACTGGTCATCGCGGTCTCGTTCATCGCTGTCGCCGTCGGTACCGCTGCCTGGATCGCGAGCGACCCTGCGCTCATCGCGACCCTGGGCGCTCCGGCGGCCCTCGAACAATATGCGGACGAGAGCTTCACGGGGTACTACACCGAGAATCCCGCGGCCGAGTTCATGGGCATGGTCTGGACCAACAACGCCTGGATCGCCATGCAGTGCGTTCTCTTCGGAGTCACCGGGATCTGGCCGGTCTACATGCTCGTGCAGAACGCGATGGGTCTCGGAACCTCGGGCGCGGTGATGGCGGCGCATGACAAGGCCGACCTCATGGTGCTCTACATCCTTCCGCACGGCATGCTGGAGATGACCTGCATCTTCGTCGCGGCCGCCGCCGGTCTGCGCGTCTTCTGGGCCTGGGTCGCCCCGGGGCGCCGCACGCGGGGCGCGGCGCTCGCCGAGGAGGGGCGAGCGCTCGCGACCGTCGCGATGGGGCTGGTCTTCGCGCTCCTCCTGGCCGGACTCGTCGAGGGGTTCGTCACCGGATGGGCGTTGCCATGGCCGGTGAAGATCGGTATCGGCGCCGCCGCCCTCGCCGTGTTCCTCATCTACATGCTCGTGGTCGGCGGTCGGGCGTATCGCCAGGGCGAGACCGGCGATCTCGTCGAATACGAGGCAGGCACCCCTCGACTCGTCGCGGGCTGAGCATCAGGCGTCCGCACGCGAGGGTTCAGAGGCGGCCGGCAGCCTTCAGCTCGATATAGCGGTCCGCGATCCTCGGCGGCAGCTCCTCCGGGTCGGCGGCGATCGCCTCCCCACCGGCCCTGCGGATCGCATCGGCGACGTTCTCCGCGTCGCGGAGAGTCCGTTCTGCCGCGGCGGCGAGATACACGTCTTCACGGGAGTCGCGCCGGCGTGCGAGGGCGGCGATCCCGTCATCGGTCACCGAACCGACGAGCACGGTGGTCGCTCGGGAGGCGTTCGGGAAGGCCCCGAGGAAACCACGGGCCGACTCAGCGGCATCCTGGGCGGTGAGGACGACGATCAGGGAGGGGCGGGTGGTGAGCGTTCGGACCGCGGCGAACGCGCCGTGCCAGTCGGTGTCCACCAGGCGCGCGTGCACTGGCGCCATGGCATCCGTGAGCGCCGGCAGCAGCGCGGTGCCTTCGACACCCGTCACCCTTGCCCGCACGACCCGGTCGTACATCAGCAGGTGCACGTGATCTCCGGCCCGCGAGGCGAGTGCGGCCAGCAGGAGTGCGGCCTCGAGCGCGGCGTCGACGCGGGTGCCGTCGCCCACCCGCGCCGCGGCGGTGCGTCCGGTGTCGACGATGATGACGACGTGTCGGTCGCGCTCGGGTCGCCAGGTGCGCAGCATCGTCGTGCCGGCCCTGGCCGTCGCCCGCCAGTCGATCGAGCGCACATCGTCACCGCGCACGTATTCGCGCAACGAGTCGAACTCGGTGCCCTGACCGCGCACCTGGATGCTCGTGTTGCCGTCCAGTTCACGCAGCCTCGCCAGGCGCGATGGGAGGTGTTTGCGTGAGGAGAACGCGGGCAGCACGCGAATCGCTCCGCGAACGGAATGCCGCGCCTGTCGGCCCGCGATGCCGAGCGGGCCCCGCGAGCGGATGATCACGAACTCGCTGACGAGCTCGCCGCGTCGGCGGGGCAGGAGCGGTATCGCGACGCGGCCGCGCTCACCTGCGGGGATGCGCAGGTGCTGCCGGTGCACCGGTGCTCCGGCCGTCGGCTGCCAGGCATCGCGGAGCACTGCCTGCAGCACTCTGCTGCCGTGGTTGTGGACAGCGACGCTCACGGGAACCTGTTCGCCGATGCGGACGCGCCGGGGCACTCTGCGGCTCACCGTCACCGTTCTAGGGCTGGCGGCGAGAGCGACGTCGACGACGACCAGCAGTATGCACAGGCCGATCCAGACCCCGAAGACCGCATACGCCGGATAGCCCGCGAGCCCTGCGAGGACGAGCGGGACGATGCCGACGGCGAGTGCGACGGCGAGGCGACCGGTGGCGAACACCTAGATCGGAACCCTCGTCTGCTGCACCACCGAGGTGAGCACGGCATCGGCTGACACGCCCTCCATCTGAGCGTCGGGCCGCAGCTGCAGGCGATGGCGCCAGACGGGAACCAGCATCGTCTGCACGTGGTCGGGAGTGACCGCGGAGGAGGCGTTGAGCCACGCCCATGCCTTCGCCGCCGCGAGTAGACCGGTCGAGGCGCGAGGACTGGCGCCGAGCTCGACGGAGGGGGACTGGCGGGTCGCGCGAGCGAGGTCGACGACGTATCCGAGTACGTCGTCGGTGACCTCGACCGTCGCCGCTGCCTGCTGCGCTGCGCGGATCTCGTCTGCGGTGACCACGGCTTCGACACCGGTCAGCTCACGTGGTGAGAAACCTTCGGCGTGCCGGCGCAGCACCGACACCTCCGCGTCGCGTTCGGGCATGCCGACGACGAGTTTCATCAGGAAGCGGTCGAGTTGGGCTTCCGGCAGCGTGTAGGTGCCCTCGTGCTCGATCGGGTTCTGCGTCGCGGCCACGAGGAACGGATCGGGCAGGGGGCGACTGACGCCGTCGGCCGACACCTGACGCTCCTCCATCGCCTCCAGGAGCGCCGCCTGGGTCTTGGGCGGCGTGCGGTTGATCTCGTCCGCGAGCAGGATGTTCGTGAAGACGGGTCCCGCACGGAAGTCGAACTCGCCGGTGCGCGCGTCGTACACGAGCGAGCCGGTGACGTCGCCGGGCATCAGGTCCGGCGTGAACTGGACGCGTTTGGTGTCGAGACCGAGGGCTCGCGCGAAGGAGCGCACCACCAGCGTCTTGGCGACTCCGGGAACCCCCTCCAGCAGTACATGGCCTCTGGCGAGCAGCGAGACGAGGAGGCCGGTGACGGTGCCGGCCTGGCCGACCACCGCCTTGTCGACCTCGCTGCGTACGCGGTGCATCGCCAGACGAAGTGCGGCGTCGTCGGTGGGATGGTTCTCAACGGTCACGTGTTCCCTCGGCTTCTCTGGGATGGGTGGTCGGTGCTGGTCGATCATCGTTCTTCGCCTCTTGCGGCGCGGGTGTCGCTCTCCACGGCCTTCTCGAGTTCGTCGAGGCGTCTGGCGAGCTCGATCAGGGTGGCATCGTTCTCGGGGAGAGGTCCGGCCAGCAGCGTCTGAAGGGTGCCGCGGGGGATCCGCAACCGGTCGGAAGCCGCGTCTGCGACCTCGTCTGCGCCGGCGTGCGCCGCGAGCCCGAGCCTGCGTGCGAGTCGTCGTTGCGCGCCGTCGCGGAGCGCTTGTGCGGCGTGCGGCGCATCGGCCGCTTTGGCAGTCAGACGTGCGCGTCCGTGCATGGTCTCCGATGCGCGCACGGTCACCGGCAGCGTCTCGGCGACGAGCGGACCGAAGCGCTGACCACGCGCGATCGCGATGGCGATGCCCGCGACGATCAACAGCAGGATCGCAGGGGTCACCCACGGCGGCGTGAGGCTGCCGAGGGTGGCTGTCGGCTGCGCCTCGATGTCCGAGTCCTCGAAGCTCGGGACATACCAGACGACACGGTCGGTCTGCCCGAGGAGCGCGAGCGCCAGGGCGGCGTTGCCGTTCTCGGCGAGGTACTCGTTGCTGAACAGCCGTGTGCCCTCGACGACCGCGTGCAGCGGGCTCGTCCGACCATCCATGAGGACGGCGGCCCCCTGGGTGCTCCCGAAGCAGGCGTTCACGCCGTCTGCGGGGGTGAAGAGCCGGTCGGCGCGGATCGTTCCGACGTCTGCGAATTCGGCGGCGTCGCACTGAGCGGAGACGGAGGGGAGCGTGCCTGAGGCGTTGTCACCGATGCGGAGGAGGCTCAGCAGGTGTGTGCTCGTTGACAGGAAGACGACGCGCTCGGCCGGTTCCATCAGGGTTTCCAGGGCCTCGTCGGTCAAGGTGTACGGGTTGGCCATCACGAGCGTCGTGTTCTCATCTATCGCGGCACGGGCCTCGGCCCGTGATCGGTAGACATCGACCTCGACGCCCTGATCGCGCAGGATCTCGGCGAGCGCGAGCGCTCCGGCATCGTTTCGGCCTTCGGGGTCGAGTGCTCCGCGCTCTCCAGGCCCTGTCACGCCGACCCGGAGGGCGACGAAGGCGACGATCAGGACGAGACCGGCCACGATCACCCAGCCGATGATCGTCTTCGCGCGGCTCGGTCGGCGCTCCGCTGTCGAGGTGGCGGGGCTCTCGCGGTCGATCACGGTCATACCGGCACCGCCTCCGGGCGGCGTGCTCGGAGTCGGTCATCGGTGTCTGCGAGGTCGCGGTAGCTCTCGGGGGTCGCAGGATGGGCGAGGTAGCGGACATCGTCGAAGGCCACGGCCGCGCGACGCATGGCCTCGGCCTCGTCTGCGAACACCGTGCTCGCCTCGCGGGCGATCGACTGGGCTGTGGCGCCGGGGGCCGGATCGATCAGGTCGCGCTCCAGCAGACCGCGCGCGAGGGCACGGTATCTGAGGACGGTGGCCGAATCCCAGTCGCCTTCGCGTGCGGCCCGTTCGGAGTCGGATCGCAGCTGCGCGGCGGTTCGGTCGTCGTTCGCGCCCAGGAGATCGGTGCGCGCGCGCCGGATCGCCCGCGAGCTGCGTGGCCTGCCCCAGACGATGAGGGCGACGATCAGCGCGGCCGCGATGACGACGGTGACGACGATGAGGGCGGAGGGCCCGACGCTTGCCCCGTTCTGCGAGCTGAAGAGATCGGCGATGAACCGTCCGACATCACGTGCGAGAAGGTCGAACCACGTCGGCTTGGCGTCGGCGTAGCGCGGATTGGCGAGTTCTTCCTCTGCCCAGCGTCGGGCCTCATCCCCATCGGGGACGAACAGTTCGTCGAGCCGTCGGATCATGCCGTGCCGTCGCCGGGGGCGGTCCAGCCGGGCTCAACGGGGTCGGTCCCGCCAGCCGGAGCGGGCGTCACCGGCGATGTGCGGGGCGGGGGAGGCGGTGGGAACGCGACTGAGGGCTGCCCGGCCGCGAGGCCGCTCTGCTGTGCGGGGTACTGCTGTGCGGGGTACGGCTGTGCGGGATAGCTCTGCGGGAATCCTGGTTGTGCCGCGGGCGCCGGGGCACCGTATTGCGG
>JBOGEI010000203.1:0-6534 GCA_050701935.1 Microbacterium sp. | reverse complement strand
CGTCCCAGATGGCGTAGCTGAGGGTGACGTCGCCGTCGGAGCTGCCGCCGCTCGTCGAAGAGGAGCAGGCGCTGAGGGCGAGGACGGCGGCCGCTGAGGCGGCGAGTGCGCCGAGAGCGCGGCGGGTCGTACGGGGCATCGGTGTCTCCTTCGACAGGTGCACGGGTCTGGGTCTTGTTAATCGTTTAGCGTTAATCGATTAGCAAGGAGAGTAACCCGACCAAGCCGCGTCCCGCAACCCCGGATTACAGGACGGAACCGAGCGCGAGGCCGAGGCCTGCCGCGAGCAGTCCGAGCAGCAGCATCCCGATCGCGTTGAACGCCGACGCCGGGCGTTCACCGTCGCGCCAGAGCGCCACCGTGTCGAGCATCGCCGTGCTGAAGGTCGTGTAGCCGCCGAGCAGTCCTGCCCCGAGGAGGAAGGCGGCATCCGGCAGCGCAGTGGTGACGAGTCCGAGCGCGAACGAGCCCGTGAGGTTGACGAGCAGGATCCCCCAGGGGAAGCGGCGTCCGGCGAAGCGAGCCACCCCGAGGTCGACGAGGTACCGCAGCACGGCACCGACCCCTCCGGCGAGCGCGGCGCCGATGAACAGCAGCGCGCTCACGTTGCCCCGCCCTTCCCGGGCCGGCCGAGGCGCAGCCCCAGCGCCGCCGCGCCGAGCCCGAGCACGAGGCTCCCGGCGAGATAGGCGGTGGCCAGCAGCGGAGCACCTGCCCACAATTCGAGCGCGCCAGTCATGAACGCGCTGTAGGTGGTGAAGCCGCCGAGCACACCGGTGCCGAGCATGAGCCGCAGCTCCGCCGTGGCGGGAAGACGCGCGGCCAGCACCCCGATCAGGAGGGCGCCGACGATGTTCGCGATGAGCACTGCGAACGGGAATCCCCCGCCCTGTGGGAGCACGAGCCC
This sequence comes from Microbacterium sp., assembly GCA_050701935.1. Classification (GTDB taxonomy): domain Bacteria; phylum Actinomycetota; class Actinomycetes; order Actinomycetales; family Microbacteriaceae; genus Microbacterium. The sequence continues at coordinate 5,627 of JBOGEI010000203.1, read as the reverse complement.
CAGGCCGAGCCGGGCCGCCGTGCCGATCGTGCCGCCGACGGCGACGAGGAGGATACGGCGGAGGTTCACGTCCGCCACTGTAGTCGCGGCTGGCAGTGCGTCGCGCGGATGTCAAGGCAGTGGAATCCTGATGGCGAACGGCGTTGACTGACGACATGAACCCCCTGTGGAAGCACGACCGGGCCCTGCCCGGCGGATCGCCGTTCGAACCGGGCGCCCACCACGACGTCGTCATCGTCGGTGCCGGCATCACGGGCCTCTCGACCGCGGTGATGCTCACGCGGGCGGGTCTGGATGTGGCAGTGATCGATGCGGGCGGTATCGCCGAGCTGGCCACGGGCGCGAACACGGGCAAGCTGTCGCTCCTGCAGGGAAGCCAGCTCGCCGCGATCCGCAGACATCACCCGGCCGCGCTCGTGAGGGCGTACGTCGACGCCAACCGCTCGGGGATGGAGTGGCTGCTCGCGTTCGCCGAGCTCGCGGGGGTTCCCTTCACCCGTCACACCGACCACTCCTATGCCCAGGGACCGGAGGGAATCGCGTCCGTGAACGATCAGCACGCCGCCGCGCGCGAGGCCGGACTGCCCGCGAGGATGCTGTCGCCCACCGCGCCTCCGTCGACGCCGTTCCCGGTGGCGGCGGCCGTCGTCCTCGACGACCAGGTCGCGATCGACCCGGTCGCCGTCGCCGTCGCACTGGCCGACGAGCTGATCACTGCGGGAGGCACGTTGCACACCGGAGTCAGGGCGACGGAGACCCATGCCCTCGCCGGCCGCGTCGACACCGCGCAGGGGCCGCTCTTCGCCGACCACATCGTGCTCGCGACGGGCACGCCGATCACCGACCGCGGCCTGTACTTCGCCAAGACTCGGGGGCTGCGGTCGTACTGTGTGTCGTTCCGGGTGCCGGGTGGCCTCCCCGAAGGCACGTTCCTCTCCGTCGACGGGCCGACGCGCTCCATCCGCCCGGTGACCGCGGCGGACGGCCCCGGCGGCGATGCACGGCTCGTCGTCGGCGGCAACGGCCACCCGGTCGGCCGGTCGGACAGCGAGGCGGCAGCGATGGAGGACCTCGTCGCCTGGACGCAGCTGCACTTCCCCGGCGCCGAGGAGACGCATCGCTGGTCGGCGCAGGACTACGAATCGCACGACCTGATCCCGTTCGTCGGCGCGATGCCCCGGGGCCTCGGTCGCATCCGATTCGCGACGGGCTACGGCAAATGGGGACTGTCGAACGCGCCGGCAGCCGCGCAGCGCCTCACCTCCGAGATCCTCGGCACCCCCCGACGCGACCGTCCGACCTGGATCACCACGATCGGCACACGCCTGACCGTCCCCGCCGACATCGCGCGCGGGGCGGTGGAGGGCGGCAAGGTCGCGACGGCGATGGCTTCCGGCTGGGTGGACGCGGAGACTCGCCGCACGCCGGTCCCACGGCCTCCCGAAGGAGAGGGCGTCGTGGCGAATCGCGCCGGGCGCCCGGTCGCGATCTCCACCGTCGACGGCGTGACCCGTGCCGTGAGCGCGGTGTGCACGCACCTGGGCGGGGTGCTCGCCTGGAACGACGCGGAGTGCTCGTGGGACTGCCCGTTGCACGCGTCGCGCTTCGCTCCGGACGGCACCCGCCTCGAAGGCCCGGCGCTTCGGGACCTCACTCCCCTGACGCCGGCGACCCCGGACTGATGTCGCTCGGCTGCGGGCCCGCATCCCACCCCTGCTGCGGCGTCTCGCCGTTCTCGCGGAACACGTACTGCGAGACGAGCTTTCGCTGACTGCTCGACCAGTCGATCGCGGGGCGACGCTGCTCCGGTGGCAGGTAGCCCAGCCGGTAGACGGCCATGAGCTCGAGGTCATCGGGCACACGCAGCAGCTGCACGATCTCGTCCCAGCGCCCCGGCACCTCCATCGGGAACGAGATGAACTGGATGCCCATGCCGAGTTCCACCGTGGTGAGCCAGACGTTCTCCATCGCCGCTCCCATGCTGAACACCGAGTAGAACGAGGAGAGCTGCCCCGGCCGGTACTCGCTGCGGTCGAGCATCACGCCCAGCAGCAGAGGTGACCCCGCGACGAGTTTGCGGTTCTCGGCGCCGAGGGTCTTGGGCACTCCGAAGGTGTTCATCAGCGTCTGGCCGCGCTTGGTGAACACCTGGCTCGTGAACGGCCGGAGCGCGGCGGGCAGCTTGTCGAACAGCATCCCGCTGCGCTTCTCCTCCATTTCCGCCTGACTGAAGCGGAAGTACGGCTTGTAACGCTCGAAGAAGGTGCCGTTCGACATCGCCTCGGTCATGCTCTCGCCCGAGATGCGGGCGATCCGCTCGATCGTGTCGCGGCTCTCGATCACGACGAACCGCCAGGGCTGACTGTTCAACTGCGACGGTGCACGGCCCGCGGCTTCGAGGAGGATGCGCTGATGGTCCTCCGATACCGGGTCGGGAAGGAACGCCCCGTTCGTGGTCTTGCGGCGGCGGATGGCGTCGAGCAGTTCCATGCGTGTCACTTCCGGTCGGCGGCGGATCGCGAGAGCACCAGCCCCGCGATGATGAAAGGGGCTGCGGCGAGCGCGACCAGCGGATGACGCCGGCTATGCGTGCCGAGGTAGGGGATCGCCGCGAGAGGTGCAGCGGCGGGGAGCAGCGCGACGGCGGCGCGACGGTCGGCCGTGCGGGGTCCTCGCGACCACCCGGCCACGACGGCGACGGCAGAGCTCGCGCATGTCGCGATGTACAGCGCGTGGTGCAGCCAGCGGAAGCGGCTGGTGTCGATCAGACGCGCGGCGACGGATGCTCCGAGCGCACAGTTCACGGCGTACGCCGCAGCCGCAGCGGCGAACAACGCAGCGGCGTTCGCGCGCTCACGGCGGTGGACCATGGCATGACACTACGCCCGCGCGTCGACCCCGGTCGCCCCCTTGCACTCGAGTGCGTCCGTCGAGTAGGTCGTGCTCGTGGACGCGAACGGCCCCCTCCTGTGCGGCACTCGCACAGGAGGGGGCCGCCGGGCCGCGCACCAGACCTAGAGGTTGCCCTCCGCGTAGACGCGGAGCGCGTCGCGGACGAACTCCGCACCGTGGGTGCCGCCGGATGACGTCGCATAGTTCGCGCCGAAGCGCGGATCCGCGACGTACATCTCGCCGAGCCCGATCACGTACGCCTTGACGTCACCGCCGGGGACGACTGCAGGCGTGCCCGGGATGCCCGTGAGCCACTCGACGTGGCGGCGCGCGACTTCCTGAGCCTCGGCGGATGCCGGCTCGATGCCGCTCTCCGCCGCCGCGATCCAGTCGCGCCCGAGGTCGGACACGCGTTGCTGCCAGTCGGCGCGCTCGGCGTCGGTCATGCCGCGCCACCAGCTGTCGCTGTCGGCGTAGGCCTTCTTTCCCCAGCGTTGCTCGACCTCGTCCTTGTACTGGGTGTGGTCGAAGCCGTCGAACATGTTCTCTGCCATGAGATTCTCACCTCCTCTCAATGTCGTGATGGTGGATTCGACCGACGCGATCTGACGCGCCAGCCGGGTCTGCTCGTCGCGCAGCAGCGCGAGATGGGTCTCGAGGGCGGATGCCTCGCTCACCGCGGCATCGCGACCGCGCGACGATCCCAGCACATCCGCGATCTGCGGCAGCCCGAGTCCGAGCTCTCGCAGCAGCAGGATGCGCTGCAGGCGCACGAGGGCTTTCCCGTCGTAGTGGCGGTAGCCGTTGTGCGCGATGCGCGAGGGCGGCAGCAGGCCGATGTCGTCGTAGTGCCGCAGCGTGCGGCTCGTGGTGCCGGCGAGGCGGGCGATCTCCTGGATCGACCAGTCGCTCGTCTCCATCGCTCCTCCTTTCCTTCGTGGTCGTGCGGTGATGCCTTGAACTCTAGAAGTTGACGTTGCGTCAAGGTCAACTTCTCTCAGCGAACACTCACCCACCGCCCTTGACAGCATCGAGATATATCGTGTTATTGTTGCAACACACGATATATCGTGACCACCGACACAGGAGAAGCACACATGACCGAGAAGTGGCTCATCGCCCCCGGCGAGGAACGCGTCATCGACATCGAATCCGTCACCCGCCTCAAGGTGGGTCTGGTCGGTGGGCAGGTCGACATCATCGCTCACGACGAACCGGGCATCCGCATCGAGGTGCACGGCGTCACCACCAAAGACCTGCGCGTCGAGTCCCACGACGGCGAGGTCGAGATCGACCACCCTCAGCTGGGCTGGGACAACTTCCTCGAGGTGTTCCGCAACTTCGGCTCCGGCGGCCCCCGCGCCGAGGTGAGCGTCGCGGTCCCCCGCGCGATCGCCCTGAACCTCGGCGTCGTCAGCGCCGGTGCACTGGTCTCCGGACTCCGCAACGACGCCCGCCTCAACACCGTGTCGGGCGACATCATCGTCGACACCCTGATCGGCGACCTCACCGTCAACTCCGTCTCGGGCGACGTGCAGGTGCGCGGCCTCACCGGTTCGATCAGCGCCAACAGCGTCTCGGGCGACGTGGCCGTCACCGGCGCCATCCGACGCGCGACCGTCGACATCGTCTCCGGCGCCACCCTGGTGGACGCCGCGGGCGACGTGAACGCCATCAACATCAACTCGGTCTCGGGCGGCACCACCGTGCGTCTCGACGAGTCGCTCGCCGCGAACTACGTGATCCGCTCCCTGACCGGACGACTGCTGATCGACGGTGTCGAGCGCAGCTCATCGGGCCCCAGCAACTACACCGGCACGACCGGGGAGCTCGCCGGGCGGTTCGTCGATCTTCGCGCGAACTCCGTCTCCGGTGGCGTCACTGTGCTGCGCCGCACCCCGGCATCGATCACCGAAGACGCGGAGTGGGAAGCATGAGTCCCGCCGTCTTCTCCCACGGCGACCTGCGCCTGTACCTGCTGTCGCTCCTCGCCGAGGCGCCGCAGCACGGCTACGGCATCATCCAGTCGCTCACCGACCGCACCGGCGGCACGTACACCCCGAGCGCCGGCACCATCTATCCGCGACTCGCGAAGCTCGAGGAAGAGGGCCTGGTCACCAAGACCGTCGACGGCCGCACCACGATCTACGCGATCACCGAGGCCGGTAGGGCCGAGCTCGCGTCGCGCGAGGGCGACCTCGCCGGCATCGAGGCCGGGCTCACCGACTCCGTGCGGCTGATCGCGAGCGAGGTGCGCCAGAGCGTGCAAGACGCGATGAAGAGCCTCCGCGCCGACCTCGCCGCTGCAGAGAAGGGCGAGCGCACGGCGGCGAAGAGTCGTCCGCGCACGGCGAGCGATGACTCCCGTCTCATCAGCCGCGAGGAGATGCACCGCGCCGACGCCGTGATCAACGCGTTCCGCGCCAGGGTGCGCACAGACCTGCGCACCCACATCGCGAAGGGCGGCACCCTCTCCCCGTCGGTCGTCACCGAACTCGAGACGGCGCTCGACACGGCCGCGCGCGGCGTGACCGTCGCCCTGAACACACCCGGATCGTGACCTGGTCGGAACCGGCAGCGGCCCGTCCGTGGCCGGACGACGCTCGGCCACGGGTGGCGTCGCCCCTTCCGACGCAGGAACAGCTCCGCACCGCAGCCGCCGCGCACCCGTCGCCCTCAGCGCGACGTCACGGCATCATCATCCGCATGGGATGAGCCCCACAGAGAAGAGGCCC
>JBOGEI010000202.1:0-6568 GCA_050701935.1 Microbacterium sp. | reverse complement strand
CGTCGACATTGTCCTTCGTGATCGCGGGCATCAGGTAGATCGGGTTCTCCTTGACGTCCTCCCCGCGTACGATGGCTGCCGCATACGCGACTCCGGCCGACAGCTCGACCGTCCCGTTCTGCAGCGAAGTGCCGATGAAATCGCCGTTCTTGACGGCTTCGAGGCCGTCGGCGATGCCGTCGATGCCGACGATCGGCACGTCGGTCATGCCGGCTTCCTTGAGCGCCTGCAGCGCACCGAGGCCCATGTCGTCGTTCTGGGCGATCACGCCGTCGATGTCGTCACCGAAGGCCGAGATCCAGTTGCTGACCTTGTTGACGGCCTCGTCGCGCTTCCAGTTCGCGGTGTCCTTGGCGAGCACCTTCACGTCGGGGTTCTCGGCGAGCACGTTGTCGATGCCCTTGCCGCGGTTGATCTCGCCAGAGCCGCCGAGCGGCCCTTGAAGGATGATGACGTTGCCCTTGCCGCCGATCGCGTCCATCATCATCTGCGCCTCCTGCTCGCCTGCGGCCACGTCGTCGGGCTGCACCGAGCCGGTGAGGTCTTCGCTGTTGAGCGACGCGTTGACGTCGAAGAAGGGGATGTCGGCGGCCTTCGCAGCGGCGATCTGCGGCTGCAGCGAGTCGGCCTGCACGGGGATGACCACGATCGCGTCGACTCCAGCGGTGACGTACTGATCGACCTGGCTCGCCTGGGTGTTGACGTCGAGGCCCGCGGAGTTCCACAGGATCTCGATGTTGTTCTCCTCGGCGTAGCGCTCGATGCCTTCCTTGCCCTCGGTGACGAACGACGACATGTCGTAGACGCTCACGCCGATGGTGATGCGCTCCTGACCGCTGTCGTCTGCGCCGCCGGCGTTCGCATTCGGGTCGCCGGCGCCGCACCCGGCGAGCATCAGCGCTGCGACGGAGGTGACGGCGAAAGCCGCGGCGATGCGGCTCTTCTTGGTGAACATGGGGTTCCTCTCGTTGGGTGGTGCGATGAAGCAGGGTCTTCTTCGGGAATCGGTCGTGTGGAGTCAGCGGCTTCGTCGTCGGGTCGCCCATACGTCGACGGCGACCGCCGCCACGATGAGCACACCCTTGATGACCTTCTGCCAGTAGGCGGGGACGGTCAGGATGTCGAGACCGTTGTTCAGGGTCTGGATGAGGAGCAGGCCCAGGGCCGTTCCCCAGATCGAGCCGCGCCCTCCGAGCAGGCTCGCCCCGCCGATCACGACGGCCGCGATCGCGTCGAGCTCGTAGCCGACACCGAGGTTCGGAGCGCCGAGCGTGACGCGGCTGGCGAGCATGACACCCGAGATGCCGGCGAGCATGCCGGAGATGGCATAAACGCTGAAGATGGTGCGACCGACGTTGATGCCGGCGATGCCGGCGGCGACGGGGTTGCCGCCGATCGCGTAGACGCGCATGCCCCAGGTGGTGCGCCGCATCACGATCGCGAGTCCCAGGATGCCGACGATCATCAGGATGACCGGCAGCGTGAGTCCGCCGAACTGGGCATTGGCGATGCGGGAGAAGTCGGCCGGCAGCCCGGTGATGGGAGCGCCGTTGCCTGCGACGTACGCGATGCCGGACGCGAGCGTCAGCATCCCGAGAGTCGCGATGAAGGGCGGCACCTTGATCACCGACACCACGAACCCGTTGATCGCACCGGCGATGAAGCCGACGACGACACCGGCGACGATCGCGAGCCAGATCTGATCGGGGAACGCCTTCGCGGTGAGGCTGCCGAACACGGCGGCGGCGGCGATCACGCTGCCGACCGACAGGTCGATGCCGCCGGTGAGGATCACGAGCGTCTGCCCGAGCGCGATGAGGGCGAACGGGGCGGCGGCGACCAGGATCGTCTGCAGGTTGTCGACCGTGCCGAAGCGCGCGCTGCGGTAGAGGAAGAACGCGATGATGAGCACCATCACGATCACCATCGCGTAGCGGATCGCGAGGTCGCCGAACCAGGTCGGGCTGAAGCGCTTCACGTCCGACTCGGGCACGAAGGTCTGCGAGGCGGTTCGGGTGTCGGTCATTGGTCGTCCTTTGCCGAGGGGGTGGCGCTCGAAGGCGCATCGGAGATGTCGAGTCCGCTCGCGAGTCGGAAGATGCGGTCCTGCACGTCGGGTTTCTGGAGGGCGGTGCGATCGAGCTCCGCCACCACGCCGCCGCCCTTGAGCACGAGGGCTCGATGCGACAGGGCGAGGATCTCCGGCATGTCGCTGGAGGCCATCACCACGGCCATGCCGGAGGCGGCGAGGTCGGTGATGATCCGGTAGATCTCGCTGCGGGCGCCGATGTCGACTCCGCGGGTCGGTTCGTCGAGCAGCAGCACCTTGACCTCGCCGGTGAGCCAGCGCGCGAGCACGACCTTCTGCTGATTGCCGCCCGACAGCGTCTCCATGAGCTGCCCGAGGCCGCGACTGCGCAGCCGCACGGAGCTCATGACCTGGGAGACGGCATCCACGCGGCTGCGTCCCTTCAGCCAGCCGGCGACCGAGAACTGGTTCATTCGCGGCAGAGTCGCATTGGCGAGGATGTCCATGCTGAGCACGGCACCAGCGCCCTTGCGATCTTCGGGAACCAGAGCCATGCCCGCTGTGATCGCGTCGGCAGGGCGGCCGCGGCGCACGCGGCTGCCGCCGACCGTGATCTCGCCCGCTGTCGAGGGCCGAACACCGAACAGCGCTTCGATGAGTTCGGTGCGTCCGGCCCCGACGAGACCGGCGAGCCCGACGATCTCACCTCGACGCACCTGCAGGTCGACCGGCCGCGGAGCCGGGGTGTACTCGAGCCCGCGCACCGCGAGGGCGATGTCGTCGGAAGCCGGCGGCAGATCGGGGAACAGGTCTTCGAGCTCGCGCCCGATCATCGCGGTGACGATGTCGTCGTCGCTGAGCTCTGAGAGCGGCTCGTCGGCCACCAGACCCCCGTCGCGGAGCACCACCACGCGGTCCGCGATCGCGCGGATCTCCTCCATCTTGTGGGTGGTGAAGAGGATCGCCACCCCGCGGTCACGGAGCATCCGCATGTTCTCGATCAGTCGGGCGACCTCGCGCTCGGCGATGGCACTGGTCGGCTCGTCCAGCAGCAGCACCCGCGCACCGGTGCTGGTCGCCTTGACGATCTCGACGATCTGGCGCAGCCCCACCGGCAGCGACCCCATGCGGGCCTTCGGGTCGATGTCGACGCCGAACTCGGCGAGCATCACCCTGGCCTCCCTGGCCATGCGGCGCCGGTCGACGAAACCGAACCGGCCCCGGAGTTCCCGCCCGACGAAGATGTTCTCGTACACCGTGGTGTCGAGGATCGAGGCGAGCTCCTGCGGCACGATGGCGATGCCGCGCTGGTGGGCGTCGCGCGCAGATCCCGCGGCCAGCTCTTCGCCGCGAACGAGCACGCTTCCGCCATCCGCCTTCATCTGTCCGGAGGCGATCTTCATGAGAGTCGACTTGCCGGCACCGTTCTCCCCGGCGAGCGCAGTGACCGTTCCGGGCACGAGGTGCAGCCCCACGCCCTTGAGCACGGGGACGCCGCCGAACGCTTTGCGGATGTCGACGCACGCGAGCATGTCGGGCTGCTCGTGAAGCGCGATGTTGCCCGTCTGCTCGAGCCCGGTCATGATTCCCTCGTGTGCTCGCGGTCCGGGCGCACGATGCTCTTCAGGGTCGACGGACGCGACGCGGAATCGAGGGCCTCGCGCACCTCGGCCAGCCCGTAGGCGCCGGTGACCAGTGCATCGAGGTCGACGGCTCCGGAGGCGACGAGGTCGATCGCGGTCGGCCAGGTGTTCGCGTAGCGGAAGACGCCGGTCACGATCAGCTCGCGGTTCTGGATCGTCGAGACCGGTAGCGCGATCTCGTCGGCGCCCATCCCGACCAGGACGGCGACGCCGCCGGACTTCAGAGCCGAGATGCCCTGCTTCACCGCGACGGGCGAGCCCGAGGCGTCCACGAAGGCGTCATATCCCGATCCGAGCGGACCCGCAGCCGGATCGACGGCCTCGGTGGCGCCGAACCGGAGGGCGACCTCGCGGCGCTCGGCCATCGGGTCGCTGATCACGATCTCGGTGGCGCCGAATGCCCGCGCGGTCTGCGTGGTGACGATGCCGATGGGGCCGGCGCCGGTGATCAGCACCCGGCTCCCCGGACGCACGCCCGCCTTCTGCACGGCGGCGATCGCGACGGACAGGGGCTCCATCAGTGCCGCGGCATCGTCGCTGACGGAGTCGGGCACTGCGTAGGCGAAGTCACCCTGGATCGCCACGTACTCCGCGAACGCGCCGTCGATCGGCGGGGTGGCGTAGAACTCGATCTGCGGGCAGAGGTTGTAGCGCCCGCTCCGGCAGAATTCGCACGCGCGGCACGGGTGCTGCGGTTCGATCGAGACGCGCTCGCCGATGCGGGAGGCGTCGACGTCGGCTCCGACCGCGACGATCGTGCCACCGGCCTCATGGCCGAGCACGAGCGGCTCCTCGACGACGAAGTCGCCGATTCGTCCTTCGTGGAAATAGTGGACGTCGGAGCCGCAGATGCCGACGGCGTTGACCCGCACGATCACCTGATCGGCGGACGGCACAGGGACGGGGCGGGTCTCCACCGTGAGCTCGCCGGCTCGCACCAGCACGCTCGCACGCATGGTCGTCGGCAGTTCAGTGCGCTTCATCGGGCTCCTCGTGGTGCGGGGGTGCAGTCGTGCAGTCGTGATTGCTCGACCGACATTAGCCATGCTCGACGTATGAGACAACTGGCCGCTCAGATGAGCGCGAATGAGAAAACCGGGATATGCTGAGCCGACCGACTGACGCGAGACGAAGAGGCGATATGGGACCCGATGAGCTGGTGCGGATCTCGCACGTCGCACGACGGCACTACCTGGACGGATTGACCAAGATCGAGATCGCCGACGAACTCGGTGTCTCCCGCTTCAAGATCGCCCGGATGCTGGATGATGCGCTCGAGCAGGGGCTGGTGAAGATCACGATCGAGGCGCCGGACTCCCTCGACCTCGACCTGTCGATGCAGCTGCGGGCCCGCTTCGGCCTGACGCGCGCTCTCGCGGTGATCACGCCGGGGACGACCCCCGACCTCATCCAGGACCGGCTGGGGCGTGCGGCCGCAGACCTCCTCAGCGAGATTGTCACCGAGGGAGACGTCCTCGGCCTCACGGCCGGTCGCACCCTGACCGCGATGGCAGGGCATCTGCGCACGCTCGCGACGTGCGAGGTCGTGCAGCTCGCCGGCGTCGCCGCACCCACGCCGGAGAACGGAGTCGAGGTGATCCGCCAGGTGAGCCGCATCTCGGGAGGCCGCTCGCGCGCGATCTTCGCGCCGCTTCTCGTCGAGACCGCCGCCACCGCCTCGGCGCTGCGGCGCGAGCCCGGGATCATGGAGACCTTCCGACGGTTCGACTCGGTGACCAAGGCCGTCGTGGCGATCGGCTCCTGGAGCCCGCCCGACTCCCAGCTCTACGACAACGCCGGGCGCGCGGGTGCGCTCGATGAACTGCTGGCGGCCGGAGTGAAGGCCGAGATCTGCGCCACACTCATCGACGAGAGCGGTGCCGTCGTGGGGTCGGTGGCCGAGCGATCGCTCGCGGTGTCCACCGAGCAGCTGCGGCACATCCCGGAGGTGATCGCTGTCGCGGGTGGCCCCTCGAAGACAGGGGCGGTCGCCGCCGCTCTGCGCTCGGGGATCGTCGATTCCCTGGTCACCGATGCGGCACTCGCCAGGCGCCTTCTCGAGACATCGGTCTGAGCCGTCCGTCTGATCCGGTCGGTCAGCGGACGGCGGGTTCGTAGCGTCGCAGCTGGGTGGAGGCGCGAACGATGCGGCGCAGGTCGCCGAGACCACCGCTCGCCGCACCATGGGCACGGGCCTGCACCAGGATGTTGCCCATCGATGTGGCCTCCGACGGCCCGGCCATGACCGAACGCCCCGAGCAGTCGGCGACGGCCTGGGCGAGGATCGGCGACTCGGAGCCGCCGCCGACGAGATGGATCACCTGCACGTCGACTCCGGAGAGCGCGGCGGCTTCCTCGACCTGACGCGCGACGAAGGCACCGAGACTCTCGAGGACGAGCCGGACGATCGTGGCACGGTCCTCGGGCATCCGACCCCCGGACTCGGCGACGAGCTCGGCGATGCGCGCGGTCATCTGTCCTGGACGCAGCAGGCGCGGGTCTCCGGTGTCGACAAGGGCACCGGGGGTCGGGGCCGCTTCGGCACGCGCCAGCAGCTCCCGACGAGCCGCGGTGCTGCGCGCTCCCCAGCCGTCGAGGCCCCATTCCCTGATGCACTCGTTCACGATCCAGAGCCCTGCGGCGATGCGCAGGAAGCGCACGGTGCCGTCGAGGCCGAGTTCGTTCGTGAACCCGGCTTCACGGGCTCGATCGCTCGTGATGATGCGGTCGACCTCGACCCCGGTGAGGATCCACGTTCCGCAGGAGACGAAGGCGAAGTTCTCGTCACGAGCGGGCACGGCTATCACGGCGCTGGCGGTGTCGTGCGAGGCGACGGTTGTGACGCCGGTGGCATCCCCGTGCACGAGGATCCCCTCGCGCACGCGCCCCGTGATCG
>JBOGEI010000201.1:0-6601 GCA_050701935.1 Microbacterium sp. | reverse complement strand
AGTACGTGTCGTACTCCTTGGTGGGCACCTCGGGGTAGTTCGTCTTGATGTTCTGGATCGGCGTCGATCCGGTCGCCGAGCAGACGGTCGTCTCCGCACTCAGGTCGTCGACGCTCTTGATGCCGCTGTCCGCACCGACGAGGAGTCCCTGACCGGTGACGAAGTAGGGACCCGCGAAGGAGATCTGCTCCTTGCGCTTGTCGGTGATGGAGTAGGTGCCGACGTAGTAGTCGATGTCGCCGTTCACGATGGCCTGCTCGCGGTTCGCCGAGGCGATCGCCTGGAACTCGATCTTCTCCGGGTCGACCCCGAGCGATGCCGCCATCCAGCGGGCGATGTCGACGTCGAAGCCGGTGCGGTCGCCCGTCACGGGGTCGAGGTAGCCGAGACCCGGCTGGTCTTCCTTGACGCCGACCTTGATCTTGCCGGACGACTCGATCCGGTCGAACGTCGGGCTGCCGTCGATGGTGACATCGGTGAGCACGGTCCACGGTGTGCTGCTCGAGGTCTCCTCGCCACCTTCCGGGGCTCCGGTGCTCGACGGGGTGCCGCTGTTGCAGGCCGTCAGCGCGAGCAGTGCTGTCGCTGCGATTCCGATGCCTGCCAGTGTCCGTGTGCGTCGCATGTGCGTCTCCTTCGTGTGCTGTGTGTGCAGGGTCTGTGGGGCTGGTGCGTCAGTGGGTGAGGAGCTTCGAGAGGAAGTCCTTGGCCCGGTCGCTCTTCGGGTGCGTGAAGAACTCCTCGGGAGTCGCCTCCTCCACGATCCGGCCGTCGGCCATGAAGACCACGCGGTCGGCGGCCTTGCGAGCGAAGCCCATCTCGTGGGTGACGACGATCATGGTCATGCCGTCCTGCGCCAGCTCGACCATGACGTCGAGGACCTCGTTGATCATCTCGGGATCGAGGGCACTGGTGGGCTCGTCGAACAGCATCACCTTGGGCTGCATCGCGAGAGCACGGGCGATCGCCACGCGCTGCTGCTGTCCACCGGAGAGCTGCGCCGGGAGCTTCGAGGCCTGCTGCGCCACGCCCACGCGCTCGAGCAGCACCATCGCCTCCTTCTCGGCGTCGGACTTCTTGAGCCCGCGGACCTTGATAGGGCCGAGGGTCACGTTCTCGAGGATCGTGAGGTGAGCAAAGAGGTTGAACGACTGGAAGACCATGCCCACGTCTGCGCGAAGGTGGGCGAGCCCCTTGCCCTCAGCCGGCAGCTCTTTGCCGTCGATGCGAATGGCGCCGCTCGTGATCGTCTCGAGGCGATTGATCGTGCGACACAGTGTCGACTTGCCCGAGCCGGACGGGCCGATCACGACGACGACCTCTCCCGAGTTCACGGTCAGATCGATGTCGGTGAGCGCCTGGAAGTCGCCGTAGTGCTTCTGGACGTTCTCGACCACGACGAGCGGGGTATCAGAGGTCATCATTTCTCCAAACTAGCCACGTCGGACGCGGGTCTCCAGGCACCTCGGTGAGATTTACACGTTCGTAATCACCTGATCGCGGCACCAATGCAGCTGTGCATGGGTACCCCGCGGCCCGCCCCCACGGGCCGCGGAATCGTCCTGCTGCTGCACCACAAAGACGGTTGAGCAACAGGCGACGATCGTGCGCGATCGACCTCACAATGGCAGAGCGTCGACCCCGGTGTCAGACTTCTTGAGGATTTCTTGAGCAGTCAGCCGCGCAGATCGCGGTAGTACTCGACGGCCCCGGGGTGCAGCGGAACCGGGCCGGTGAAGATCGCCGAGCGACGGTCGAGCAGCGCAGCGGTCGGCACGTCTGCGGCGATCCGCAGGCGCGCATCGAACAATCCCGCCAGCACATCGCGCACGACGCCCTTGGGAGTGGAGGACGCTGTGACGAGATAGTTCGGCACCGCCATGGTCGGCGCCGAAGCCGCGAGACCGTACGTGCCCGCAGGAACGTCGGCTGGGCGATAGGCGTGCGAGTACCTCTCATTCACCTCGTCGACCCAGTCCTGCTCGATCGGGAGCAGACGCACCGGTGACCGCTCAGCCAGCTCCGTGACGCCAGGAGTGGGCAGCCCCCCGACCCAGAAGAAGCCGTCGATCTCGCCGCGCTCCATCGCGCCGATCGACTCGCCGAGGTCGAGCTGCGGGTTTCGGACGGCGTCGACGCCGACGCCGGCCGCATCGAGGACACGTGCCGCGATCACGTTGACCCCCGAGTTCTCCGCACCGAGCGAGATCGTGCGACCTGCCAGGTCGCCGATGTCGTCGATCGCCGAGTCCCCGCGCACCACGACCTGCACGTACTCGTCGTAGAGCCGAGCCAGCGCCTGCACCTCGAGCGGCTCGTCGAAGGCACCGGTTCCTGATACCGCATCCGCTGCCGCATCACCCTGGGCGAATCCGATCAGGGCGTCTCCCGAGCTCACGCGCAGCAGGTTGTCGACGGAGCCCGCCGTCTCCTGCGCGACCATCCTGATGTCCAGCGATGCCGACAGCTCATCGGCCAGGTGGCTTCCGTACCCGTAGTAGACGCCGGTGGATCCACCGCTGGCGATCGCGTACTCCGCACCCGTCCACTCGCTCGCGCGCTGGCTGCACGCGGCCAGCGCGCCCACCAGCAGAAGCGAGAGGGCTCCAGCCATGACCCGCCGCACGCACGCCCTCACGGCGTCGACCCGTCTTTGAGCAAGAGCTCGACGACGAGCCCGCCACCCTCGGCCGACGAGACCGCCAGATCTCCGCCGACCGTCGCGAGCAGCTCGCTCGCGATCGCCAGGCCCAGGCCCGATCCCGGAGTGTCTGCGCTCTCGGCGCTCCGCCAGAACCTGTCCGTCGCAGCCGCTGCCTGCTGCTCGGTCAGTCCCGGACCGTGATCGCGCACCGCGATGCTGCATACCGGTCCATCGCGATGCGCACCGATCTCGATCCGAGCACTGTCGGGCGAGAACTTCACGGCGTTGTCGATGACAGCATCCAGCGCGCTCTCGACAATCGTCCGGTCGGTGATGCTCATCACCGACCGCTCCCCCGTGGAGCGCAATACGATCCCCCGTTCGGCGGCGACATCCCGCCACGCGTCGAGGCGTCGAGCGGCGAGGGTAGCCAGGTCGACCGCGGACATCGTGGAATCGCCGCGCCCGCCTCTGGCCAGCCCGAGCAGCGTTTCGAGGATCCGCGTCATCCGTCGCCCTTCCTCCCTCGTCTCCTCGACATCGTCGTGCCATTCGCGGCCGAGCCCCGTCGCCAGGTGCTCGACGCGCAGGAGCAGGGCGTTGAGAGGATTGCGCAGTTCGTGTGAGGCGTTCAGGGCGAACTCCTGCTGCCTGGTCATCACACGCTCGATCTGATCGGCCATCCCGTTGAACACCGTCGCCATGCGACGCAGCTCCGGCGGACCGGCATCCTCCGCCACGCGCGCGTCCATCTCGCCGCGCTCGATCGCCACCATCGCCTCGTCGAGCCGCCTGACGGGCGAGAGCACCCATCGGGCGAGCCTGAACACGAGCAGCACACCGAGCGCGACCAGCACCAATGCGATCGCGGAGATGAGCAGAAGCTGCTGCAGGATCGCGACCCGCGGCGCCTCCACATCACCGGCGACCAGCACAGCGCCGATGACATCGCCGTCGTCGAACACGGGTTCGGCCAGTGAGGCATCCGCGACCGTCCACGGGAACACCACAGCGGGCTGCTCGGCGCGACGCCCGGAGAGAGCCAGCTTCACCCGCTCGGCATCGCCCTCCGGGAGCACCGCCGCTGCCTGGTCACTCGACGCCCAGACACCGCCCGCCAGATCGAACACGGTGACCTCGATGCCATACACCTCCTGGAACCGCGCCACCTCCGCGTCGATCACCGCGCCACTACCGGAGCGCAGCGCCTGGCGGGCACTCGTGGCGAAGTATCCGAGATCACCGATCTGCTGCGCATAGAACGCCTGCTGGACGCTGTGTGCGGCGCTCCACCCTGCGGCACCGCCGAGTGCGACGAGGATCGCCACGAGCGGCACGAGGAACACGATGATCAGACGCCTGCGCATGGTTCAGGATCCCGCGAGCCGGTAGCCGACCCCGCGGACGGTCTCGATGACCCCGCGGGTTCCGGTCTTCTTGCGGATCGCGCCGACGTGCACCTCGAGCGAGTGCCCGAAGCCGCGCCAGTCGGTGTTCCACACCTCGCGGATGAGCCGCTCCTTGGGCACCGCGACGCCCGGGTAGCGGGCGAGCACAGCGATGATGTCGAACTCCTTGCGGGTGAGTTCGATCGGTGTCCCCTCGACGAGCATCTGGCGCGCGACCAGGTCGATCTCGAGGTCGCCGCCGTGCAGCAGCACGCGCGCGTCGGACTCCGGGCGCATCGGACGTGAACGTCTGGTCACCGCCTCGATCCGTGCGAGGAGCTCATGTACGTCGTATGGCTTCACCACGAAGTCGTCTGCCCCCGCGCGGAGCCCCTTGATTCTCTCAGCGACCTGATTGCGTGCGGTCACGATCACGATCGGAACCTCTGACCGCCCGCGGATACGACGGCACAGATCGACGCCGTCGATGTCGGGGAGTCCGAGGTCGAGTAGCACGACCTCGGTGTCCGCCCCCAGGAGCTCCAGCGCCGCAGCCCCATCGGCCGCACGCACGGTGGCATAGCCCGATCGAGCGAGAAAGGCTTCGAGCGCGCCCGCGACGCGGTCGTCGTCCTCGACGATCAGAATCCTCATCGACTCCGCTTCCTGCTTCGTTCGTCGGCTGAAGAGTCAGCCGAGCGACGTCGCCCGCTGAGCGAAGGCGCTCTCGTAGAGGCACACGCTTGCGGCCGTCGCAAGGTTCAAAGACTCGGCACGGCCGAAGATCGGCAGCCGAAGCACCTGATCGGCAAGAGCCAGGGCATCGTCTTCGAGCCCACGCGCCTCGTTGCCGAAGAGCCAGCCGGTCGGCTCGGCGAGCACGCCGTCCGCGCGCGCCTTCAGCAGATCGTCCCCTTTCACGTCAGCGGCGAGGATGCGCAAACCGCTCGCGTGCGCGCGCTTCACGACATCGGCGAGGTCTCCCCCCACCGAGACAGGAAGGTGGAACAGCGAGCCGGTCGTGGCCCGCACCACCTTCGGGTTGTAAGGGTCGACCGTGCGGCCGGTGAGCACGACGGCATCCGCGCCCGCCGCGTCGGCAGCCCGGATGATCGTGCCGAGGTTGCCCGGATCCCGAACCTCCTCGCAGATCGCCACGAGCCGCGGAGAGGCGTCGAAGATATCGCGCACCGACGTCGGGGTCTGCTGAACCACGGCGACGAGCCCCTGCGGGGTCACGGTGTCGGCCATCGCGTTGAGAACGTACTCGGTCACGTACTCGACATCGATGTCGGCCTCGACCGCCTTCGCCCGGATATCGGGATGCTTCTCCCAGCCGTTCGGCGTCGCGAACAACTCGACGATCGCCTCCGGCCGGTACGTGAGCGCCTCACGAACGGACTGCGGACCTTCGAGAAGGAACAGGCCCGTCTCGGTTCGCGCACTGCGCTTGGTCAGCTTCGCGACAGCACGGACTCGGGGCGAACGGGGGTTCTCCAGCACGATGACAGTCTAGGGAACGCGAGGCCGGTTCCTGCACCATCGGGATATGGTGCGTCCATGACGATTGATGCCGCGGCGAGCACAGTCCGCCGGCGGAGCGTTCTCGCCGTCCTGGCCGCCGCCACGATCGGACTCGGACTGCTCGTCCACCGCAACGTCGACGGGGCGCTCGGCGACATAGCGGGAGACGCCCTGTATGCCGCGCTCATCTACCTGATGGTGGCGTTCGTCGCGCCGCGACGGCGACGTGCGACGGTGGCGCTCGTCGCGTTCGCTGGGTGCGCCGGCGTCGAGCTGCTTCAGCTCACCGCCCTGCCGCGAGCTTGGGCTTCGGTCTTCCCACCCATCGAACTCGTCCTCGGATCCGGCTTCGATGTGCGCGACATCGTCGTCTATGCGGGAGCCGCCTGCGCCGCATCCCTCATCGACGTCGCCCTCACCCGTGCTCTCGCCGGAGCGGGGTCGCGAAACGCCACAGGGCGCCCTCCCGAAGGAGAGCGCCCTGTGTGAAGAGATGCTTACGCAGCCGACTTCGGTGCGTTGACGTCGGAGGGCAGAGCCTTCTTCGCCGTCTCGACCAGAGTCGTGAACGTCGCTGCGTCGTTGACCGCGAGGTCTGCGAGCATACGACGGTCGACCGTGACACCCGCGAGGCCGAGGCCCTGGATGAGACGGTTGTAGGTCATGCCGTTCTGGCGAGCCGCAGCGTTGATGCGCTGGATCCAGAGGCGGCGGAAGTCGCCCTTGCGCTTGCGACGGTCACGGTACGAGTAGACCAGCGAGTGGATGACCTGCTCTTTGGCCTTGCGGTAGAGGCGCGAACGCTGACCGCGGTAACCCTTTGCGCGCTCGAGGATGACCCGGCGCTTCTTGTGGGCGTTTACTGCCCGCTTGACTCTTGCCATTTTCCTGTGTTCCTATTCGTGCGTTCGGGCGCGCGTCAGCGGCCGAGAAGCTTCTTGGCGACCTTGGTGTCAGCCTTCGAGAGCACCTGGTCCTGGTTCAGACGACGGGTGCGACGGCTCGACTTGTGCTCGAGGTTGTGGCGCATCCCGGCCTGCTGCTT
>JBOGEI010000200.1:0-6620 GCA_050701935.1 Microbacterium sp. | reverse complement strand
TTCGTGGAGTCGGAGTCAGCCGGAGTGCACGACGCGAGGCGGTGACGTCGCCGCCACCGCCTCGCTGCCGTTCACTCCAAGGGCCTACTCGGCCTTGGTGATCTCGTAGTAGAGCGGAACAGAGTTCCAGCCGACGGTGACGTTCTCGACCGAGTCGCCGAAGCCGCCGATGGAGTTCTGGTACCAGAGCGGGATGACGGGAAGGTCGTTGAACAGGATCTCCTGGACCTTCTCGTATGCCGCGTTGGCGTCGTCAGGGCTCGTCGCTGCCGCACCCTCTGCGAGCAGCGAGTCGACCTCGGGGTTCGAGTAGTCGCCGTCGTTCGACGATGCACCCGTGCCGTACAGCGGCTGCAGGAAGTTGTAGACGGCGGGGTAGTCGCCCTGCCATCCGGAACGGTTCGCCGTCTGGATGGTGCGCTTGCCTGCATCGTCACGAGCGTTGACTGCGGCGCGGAGCGTGGCGAGGTCGACGTACGGCGCACCGGACGCCTCGATACCGAGCGTGTTCTTCAGCGAGTTCGAGACCGCGTCGACCCACACCTGGTGTCCACCATCGGAGTTGTACGCGATCTGGAAGGTACCGGACCACGGGGAGATGGCGTCAGCCTCGGCCCACAGCTCCTTGGCCTTCTCGGGGTCGTACTTGAGGACGTCGGATCCGGGAACGCTGTCGCTCCAGCCGTCGATGACGGGGGTGGTGAAGTCGCTCGCGGGGGTACGCGTGTCAGCGAAGATCTTGCTGGTGATCTCGTCGCGGTTGATCGCGAGCGAGATCGCCTGACGACGCAGGGTGCCCTCGTCGCCCGAGAAGTGGGCGAGCTGACCACCGATGGTGAACGACTGGAAGATCGCGGCGGGCTGGTTGGTCGCACGCTCGCCGAGCTCGTCCTCGAACACCGCGAGGGAAGCCTCGGGGATCTGGTCGATGACGTCGATGTTGCCACCGAGCAGGTCGGCGTATGCACCCTCAGGAGCGGTGTAGAACTTCAGCGTGAGGCCGCCGTTCTGCGCGACGCGCTCGCCCTTGTAGTCGTCGTTCTTCACCAGGTCGATCTGGACATCGTGCTGCCAGGCACCTTCCTTGGCGAGCATGTACGGACCGTTGCCGATCGGGTTCTCACCGAAGGCGTCCATGTCCTCGAAGGCCACGTCGGGCAGCGGGTAGAACGCCGAGTAGCCGAGGCGAGTCACGAAGTCGGATGCGACATCGCTGCTCAGGTCGATCGTGAAGGTCTGGTCGTCGACCTCGGTGAGACCAGTGAGTTCCGCGTCCGCATCCGGGTTGAAGCCGACGATGTCGGCGAACCAGGACTGGTTCAGCTGTGCATTGGAGAGCTGTGCGCCGTAGTTCCACGCGTCGATGAAGTTGTGGGCGACGACGTCTTCACCGTTGGTGAACTTGTTGCCCTCCTTCAGCTTCACGGTGACCTTGTTGGGCGCGTCGACCGTGATCGACTCGGCCATGTCGTTGACGAGGGCGCCGTCGCCGTCGTAGAAGGCGAGACCCGCGAAGACGGAGTCGAGAATCTTGCCGCCGTTGACCTCGTTGGTGTTGGTCGGGATCAGCGCGTTCTCCGGCTCGCCGCCGTTTGCCGAGATGATGGCCGACGTCGAGCCCTTGGAGCCCTCGTCGCCCGAGTCGTTCCCGCCTGCACAACCGGCCAGCGCCAAGGCGCCGATCACGAGCAGAGCGCTGCCCGCGAGGGCAATCCTGTTTCTTTTCACTTTTCGTCCTCCTGTGGACAGTGCTGAGTCTGCGCGTTCACCATCGAGCACGCAGGGATACCTGAGCGTAACCCGCCGCCTTGCGAACCACGGTGCTCAGCTAACGAACTGTTACTGAGTGGTGACCATCCGTAACAACAGCGAAACACCGCGAAACAGAAGACGGTGCCGCGCTCCTCCACGGAAGCGCGACACCGTCTGCTCAGATGAGCGCGTCGATCAGGCGAAAGCCTCCACCGGAGGGCAGGCGCAGACGAGGTTGCGGTCGCCGTATGCCTGGTCGATGCGACGCACCGGGGGCCAGTACTTGCCGGCAACCAGCGCATGAACGGGATATGCGGCGTCCTCGCGCGAGTACGCGTGGTTCCACTCCCCCGCGATGAGGGAGACAGCGGTGTGCGGCGCGTGCACCAGCGGGTTGTCATCCGCGGGCCAGCGACCGGCAGCCACCGCCTCTGCCTCTGCCTTGATCATGACCATCGCCTCGATGAAGCGCTCGATCTCGTCGAGGTCTTCCGACTCGGTCGGCTCGACCATGAGAGTGCCGGCCACCGGGAACGACATGGTCGGCGCGTGGAAGCCGTAGTCGATGAGGCGCTTCGCGACGTCGTCGACGGTGATGCCGGTGGCTTCCTTGAGCGGACGCAGGTCGAGGATGCACTCGTGTGCGACGCGACCGTTCTCTCCGGTGTACAGCACCGGGAAGTGAGCGCCGAGACGCTCCGCCATGTAGTTCGCCGAGAGGACGGCAGCGGCAGTCGCCCGGCGCAGCCCATCGGGGCCCATCATCCGCACGTATGCCCACGAGATCGGCAGGATGCCGGCGGAGCCGTAGGGTGCTGCCGAGATGACGCCACCCTTGAACGTGTAGCCGCCGAAGTGCTCGTCGCTCTGGGCGAGCGGGTGCGAGGGAAGGAACGGCGCGAGGTGAGCCTTCGCCGCCACCGGCCCGATGCCGGGGCCACCACCACCGTGCGGGATTGCGAACGTCTTGTGGAGGTTGAGGTGCGAGACATCGCCGCCGAGGT
This sequence comes from Microbacterium sp., assembly GCA_050701935.1. Classification (GTDB taxonomy): domain Bacteria; phylum Actinomycetota; class Actinomycetes; order Actinomycetales; family Microbacteriaceae; genus Microbacterium. The sequence goes on along the minus strand of JBOGEI010000200.1, from coordinate 3,864 downwards.
CGCCGAAGCGGGCATAGCCGAGCAGCGCGTTGAGGTTCGCGCCGTCGACGTAGACCTGCCCACCCGCGTCGTGCACTGCTTTCGTGATCTCGACGACCTGCTCCTCGTACACACCGTGCGTCGAGGGGTAGGTGATCATGAGCGCCGAGAGGTCATCGGCGTGCAGGGCGATCTTCGCGCGCAGATCATCGAGGTCGACGTTGCCGAGCTCGTCTGTCGCCACGACCACGACCTTCATGCCCGCAAGCACGGCCGAGGCCGCGTTGGTGCCGTGAGCCGACGACGGGATGAGGCACACCGTGCGGTGCGTGTCGCCGTTCGCGTGGTGATAGCCCCGGATCGCGAGCAGGCCCGCCAGCTCTCCCTGCGAACCGGCGTTCGGCTGCAGCGAGACCGCGTCGTACCCCGTGACCTCGGCGAGCCACCCCTCGAGCTGGTCGATGAGTTCGAGGTAGCCCCGTACATCGGCGGCCGGAGCGAACGGGTGGATGCCCGCGAACTCGGGCCACGTGATGGCCGCCATCTCGGTGGCTGCGTTGAGCTTCATCGTGCACGAGCCCAGCGGGATCATGCCGCGGTCGAGCGCGTAGTCACGATCGGAGAGGCTCTTCAGGTACCGCATCATGGCGGTCTCACTGCGGTGGGAGTGGAACACCGGGTGCGTGAGGTACTCGTCCTCGCGCAGCAGCGCCTCGGGAAGCCGACCGTGCTCGGACGCGGCGATGTACCCGAACGAGCGTCCGGATCCCTTCGCGAAGCCGGCGGCGACCCGGTCGAGGTCGGTGAACGTCGTCGTCTCATCGATCGAGATACCGACGGTGTCGGCGTCGACCTCGTGGAGGAGGTAGCCGGCGTCGTGTGCGGAAGCCACGACCTCTGCCGCGCGGCCGGGCACACGAACCCGGAGGGTGTCGAAGAACTCCGGGTGCACGATGTCGAGATCGAGTTCGATGAGCCACGTTGCCAGCGCATCCGCCTTGCGGGCGACGTCCTGGGCGATCGCCCGGAGTCCGTCCGGGCCGTGGTAGACCGCGTACATCGACGCCATGACGGCGAGCAGCACCTGAGCGGTGCAGATGTTCGACGTGGCCTTCTCGCGTCGGATGTGCTGTTCACGCGTCTGCAGCGAGAGACGGTATGCAGGCTTGCCGTCGGCATCAACCGACACCCCGACGAGGCGACCGGGCAGCTGACGCTCGAGGCCGGAGCGGACCGCCATGTACCCGGCATGCGGGCCGCCGAAGCCCATCGGCACTCCGAAGCGCTGGGTCGTGCCCACCGCCACGTCTGCACCGAGCGAGCCCGGCGAGGCGATCAGGGTGAGCGCGAGCAGGTCGGCGGCTGCGACGGCGAGAGCGCCCGAGAGGTGCGCGGCGTCGAACACGGCCGAGGGGTCCCAGACACGTCCGGATGCGCCGGGGTACTGGACGAAGACGCCGAACAGATCGGCCGGCAGCTCCTCCCCCGCGGCGAAGTCGACGGAGACGATGTCGATGCCGAGCGCCTCCGCGCGCGTGGCGAGCATCGCCCTGGTCTGCGGGAGCGCATCCGCGTCGACCGCGAACACGGTCGATGCCGACTTCGAGGCGCGGCGGGCCAGCAGCATCGCCTCGACGACCGCCGTCGACTCGTCGAGCATCGACGCGTTGGCCGTGGTCAGGCCGGTGAGCTCGGACACCATCGTCTGGAAGTTGATCAGCGCCTCCAGGCGCCCCTGCGAGATCTCCGGCTGGTAGGGCGTGTACGCCGTGTACCAGGACGGGTTCTCCAACACATTCCGCTGGATCACCTGGGGGGTGATGGTGCCGTAGTAGCCCAGGCCGATCATCGGTCGGTTCACGGTGTTGCGCGAAGCGAGCGTCCGCAGCTCGGCGAGAGCCTCGGTCTCGCTCGCCGCGGCGGGGATGCGCGATGGCGCAGCTGTCGCATCAGAGGAGGGGCCCGTGTAGATCGATGCCGGAACGGCCTGGCGCATCAGCACCTCGACCGAGCTCAACGCATCGTCCGCGCCAGCGGTGTCGAGGCCGAGGGCCGCGAGCATCGTGCGCTGAGCGGCGTCCGTGGGTCCGATATGACGATCGGCGAAAGTGACCACTGGTGAATCAGCCCTCCGTCAGTGCGACATAGGCGTCGCGGTCGAGCAGTCCGTCGAGCGCACCGGCTGCGACGCTGACCTTGAGCAGCCAGCCACCCTCGAACGGCGCGGCGTTCACGAGCGACGGGTCATCGACCGCCGCGTCGTTGATCTCGACGACCGTGCCGGTGACGGGGGCGTACAACTCGCCGACCGACTTGGTCGACTCGATCTCACCGACGACCGCTCCGGCGGTGACCTCGGTGCCGACGGCGGGCAGCTCGACGAAGACGACGTCTCCCAGCTTCTCGGCGGCGTAATCGGTGATGCCGATGGTCACGGTGTCGCCGTCAGCGGCGATCCACTCGTGCTCTTCGGTGTAGTGGAGTGCGGTGAGGTCGGTCATTTGGTCCTCCGGTAGAAAGGCAGGGCGGTCACGGTCGCGGGAATGCTGGTCCCCCGCACATCAAGGAATACTGCGGTTCCCTCTTCAGCGGAAGAAGGGTTGACGTAGGCCATCGCGATCGGATGACCGAGCGTCGGGCTGAGAGCACCGCTGGTGATCTCGCCGAGGGCCGATCCTTCGTGGTCGACGACGGCGTATCCGGCGCGTCCGGCGCGCTTGCCCTCGGCGACGAGTCCGACCAGGACCGGGGCGGCGGATGCTTCGCTCGACTCTGCGGCGGCGGAGAGCGCATCCTTTCCGACGAATCGCTCCTTCGCCGTCACGACGACGCGTCCGAGGCCCGCTTGGGACGGCCGGGTGTCGAGACTCAGTTCGTGGCCGTAGAGCGGCATCCCCGCCTCGAGCCGAAGGGTGTCGCGCGCAGCGAGCCCTGCGGGAACGAGGCCGTGGGGCTCGCCCGCCGCGAGCAGAGCATCCCAGAGCGACGCGGCGCTGTCAGCGGCTACGAGAAGCTCGAACCCGTCTTCGCCGGTGTAGCCGGTGCGCGCGAGGAGAACCGGCTTGCCGTCGTGGTTCGCCGACGCCCAGGCGTAGTACTTCTGCTCGGACCAGGGAATGCTGACGTCGGTGATGACGCTGGTCGCCGCGAGGATCGCCTCGGCGTTCGGCCCCTGCACGGCGATGAGGGCGTAGTCGTCGGAGACGTCGTGCACCGCGACGTCGAACCCGTCGGTGCGTGCCGCGAGGGCGGCCGACACGGCGTCGCGGTTGCCCGCGTTGGAGATGATGAGGAAATCGTCGTCCTGCAGGCGGTAGACGATCACGTCGTCGATGATCCCCCCGGACTCGGCGAGCAGGAGCGAGTACTTCGCCTTGCCGACGGCCAGCGCCGAGAGGCGACCGGCAAGGGCGTAGTCGAGGAAGTCGGCGGCTCCACTGCCACGGACCGTGAACTCGGCCATGTGCGAGATGTCGAAGATTCCCGCATTCTGGCGCACGGCATGATGCTCGGCGAGGTCAGATGTGTAGCGCACCGGCATCTGCCAGCCGCCGAAGTCGGTGAACGACGCACCGAGCGCCTCATGGCGATCGCGCAGCGGGGTGTAGCGGGGGTCGGACATGGAGTTCTCCCGGGCTGTATCGGGCGGAACGGCGGCACCGTCGTTCCTCGGAACTCCCCCTCTGTCATGGGCCTGAGAGCTTCACCCGTGCACGGAGGCGGGGCTTTCACCGTCGGCGGATCCGCAGTGTCGCTGGATCGCTTTTCAGAGTGGCCGGAACCGCGCGGTACGCGTACCTGAGAGATTGGCGGGGAGGCTTGCTCCTTCGGTGCCCGGCTGCGTTCGCCGGGGCTCTCCCGCGTGGGTCATTCGGCCTGTCTTCA
>JBOGEI010000199.1:0-6662 GCA_050701935.1 Microbacterium sp. | reverse complement strand
TTCGTTTCCCCGGTACTCGCCCGGGCACAGATCCGACCGGCTATTCCCCGAACGGCCGACGCGTGGCGATCACGGTGACCATGCGCTCTAAGGCGAAGATCGGGTCGCGAGCCGCGCCCTTGACCTCGCCATCGGCCCTGGCCGTCGCCTGGATCGCCAGACCGAGTGACCTCTCGTTCCAGCCTGCGAGGTCGCGTCGTGCGCGATCGACCTGCCAGTCCTTCATTCCCAAGCGCTGGGCGAGTTGGCGGCTGGGCTCTCGATTGCCGGCCACCCGAGCCATGGTTCGGAGTTTCATCGCGAAGGCCGCAACCATCGGAACCGGGTCGGCACCGGATGAGAGAGCATGACGGAGAGCGATCAGCGCCTCGCCGTAGCGACCGGCGATCGCCGTGTCGGCGACGACGAAAGCCGATACCTCGACCCGGCCGCCGTAGTACTTGGTGATGATCTCCTCCGAGATGTCGCCCTCGACATCTCCGATGAGCTGCTGGCAGGCTGCCGCGAGCTCGGTCAGGTCGTCGGCGAACGCGGAGACCAGCGCGCGCAGGGCAGGAGGGGAGATGCGCTTCTTGGCGGCCCGGAACTCGCCGGCGGCGAAGTCGACGCGGTCGCCATCGCGCTTGATCGCGGCACAGGCTATCTCGATTCCCCCGCCATTACCGGCACGAAGCGCGTCGAGGAGCTTCTTGCCCCGCACACTCGCACCGGTATGTCTGAGGATGACGGTCGCTCCCTCCTGAGGGTTGTCGAGATACGACACTGCCTCTTGGATGAAGGCATCGGAGCACTTCTCCACGCCGGAGACGCGCACCAGGCGCGGCTCCCCGAACAGGGAGGGTGAGGTGAGCGAGAGCAGGGTTCCCGGGGCGTAGTCGTCGGCGCGGACGTCGCTGACCTCGAGCGCAGGATCTTCTGCGCGGAGGTAGTCGCGCACACCGGCGATCGCCCGCTCGGCACAGACCTCTTCGGGTCCGGAGACGAGCACGATGGGGGCGGGACGGGGCTCGCGCCACGAGACCTGCGGGATCTTGGTGGGCTTCGCGCCACCGCGGGAAGGAGTACGCGAAGCTGCCATGGATCCAGCCTACCGGCGGTCGCCGACACGGCCCCACTGCGGGGTCACCGCGCCGCCCGTTCCGTCCAGACCTCAAGCTCGCCATCACGGACGCCGAGCAGGATGCGGCCCTGCTCGTCTGTTCGCAGAGTGTGCGCCCCAGACGCGGCAACGAGCTCGAGCGTCTCCGCACGCGGATGCCCGTAGTCGTTTTCCGCTCCGACGCTGAACAGTGCCACACGAGCCCGTATCGCTTCGTACAGACCTGGATCCTGGTCGGCACTGCCATGGTGGGCCACCTTGACCACCCCGTATCGGCCGAGCTCGGCCGTGCGCAGCAGCATGCGCTGGGACGCCGCCGAGAGGTCGCCGAGGTAGATCGAGCGGGGTACGCCTCCCCCATCGAACTCCATCACCACACTCGCATCGTTGCCGGCGGGAAAAGCCGCCGACCCCCGCAGTGGCCACAGCACGCGCCAGGCCGCATCGCCGAGCACGCCTCGCTGGCCTGCCGACCCCTCGCTGACACCTGCTCCCGCATCGGCGAGATCTTCGAGGAGTCGGCGGTCGGACTCCTCAGCGACGGGGCCATGCAGAACCGACGCAACCCGCCCTTCGACGGCAGGGACTCCGCCGACGTGATCGAGGTCGAAGTGAGTGAGGACGAGAAGGTCGATGCGATCGACGCCGAGAGACCGCAGGCATGCAGACAACAGCTCCGGATCGGGGCCTGCATCGATCAGTGCGACCTGGGTCGCGGAGCGGACGAGCACGGCATCTCCCTGTCCGACGTCGCATGCCGCGATGCTCCAGCCCTCTGGGGACGTCGCTGCGGCCAGCGGACCGTCGAGGAGCGCACGGGATCCCGCAAGCGACACGACCACCACGAGGATGGCAGCCGCACCTCGCTGCATCCACACGATTGCGCGCACAGCCGCGGGCCCTCGGGGTGCCGATGGGCGTGGGATCAGGACGATCACGATGGCGCCGCTCACTAGGGCGACCAGTGCAGCGCTGCCGATTCCGGACGGCAGCAGGATCTGCGCGGCCGGGAGCGCCGCCGTGGTCATCGCGGTCGTCGCGATCCAGGCGGTGGGAAGCCAGGCACCCGCCACCAGCAGGTCAGCGAGGCCCGGGACAGGCATCGCGAGACACGCGATCAACCCGATGACCGTGGCGACGGGAGCCGCGGGCGCAGCGATGAGGTTCGCGGCGATGCCGATCAGCGACTGCTGCTCGGCGAACAGGGCGATGATCGGACCGCACACGACCTGCGCGGCAAGCGGCACAGCGATTGCCAATGCCACCGGTGGGGGCATCGCCCTGCCGAGCCCCCTGGCGAGTGGCGGCGCGAGCAGGATCAGCGCGCCGGAAGCAGCCACCGACAGGGCGAACCCGGGGGTCGCGGCCAGCCAGGGATCGGCGAGGAGGATTCCCACCGCACACAGCGAGAGCATGCCGGCCCCGGCGCTCGGTCTGCCCATCAGCACGGTGAGCATGCCGACCGCCGCCATCACCGCCGCACGGATCACGCTCGGTTCCGGGGTGACCAGGACGACGAATCCGGCCAGGCCCGTGAGCGAAAGCGCCACCCGCAACCAGCGCGCGCCACCGCACAGCGCGGTCACCCAGAAGATCGCGCCGACGACGATCGCACAGTTCGCACCGCTCACCGCGGTGAGGTGGCTGAGGCCACTCGCTCGCATGTCGTCGTTCAGAGCCGGCGTCACGGCTCGTGTGTCTCCCACGGCGAGCCCGGGAAGGAGTCCGGCTCCGGGCTCAGGCAGCCGCAGCGACCGCTCGACGAAACTCCTCTTGAGACTCGCTGCGGCACCGAACACCCCAGAGGCGGGAGCGATGACCTCAGCCTCGCTCGCGAAAACGACCAGGGCTGAGCGCTCCCCTGCATCAGTCGCCGACGCCTCGCCCACCACGCGGATACGCGCACCCAGGTCGAAGCCCTCCGCCGGATCGGTCCCGATACGCACCGGTGCCGCTGCGACGACGGGGCGTCCCGGTGGTCCGATCCGCGTCGCGAGTGCCTCGACCCAGACTCTGCCGTCCCGCCCCAGCGACGCGGAGGATGTGACCTCCGCCTCGACCTCCACGATGCGGCCGTCCCATGCCTTCGCCCGATCGCGCGCGGGCAAGGCGAACCCCACCGACAAGGCCGTGCCGGCGGACGCGGCGAGCACGACCACCGCGAGGGCCCCGGATGCGAGCAGTATCCCGCCTCTCTGCCGCCGTCTTCGATGAAGGCCGACCAGCATGCCGACCGCTGCGACGAGGCACCCTGCCGCACACCACCACACGACCGCCGGAACCATCACGCACAGCAGCGCGACCGACCAGACAGCGACGGCGAGCGGCACCAGCCGGAGATCTCGCGGCTTCATACCCTGACCCCGTCGCGCATGCCCTCGAGCATCTTCTCGCCGATGCCCGGGACGGCGAGAAGATCGTCGACAGACTGGAACCTGCCGTTCTCGTCCCTCCAGGCGATGATCCGCTCGGCCAGCGCCGGCCCGATGCGCGGCAAGGTCTCGAGCGCCGCCTGATCTGCGCTGTTGAGGTCGACGCGACCATCGGCCGGTGGCGCCGCTGATCCCGGTGCATCAGCCGCCGCACCGACGATCGGCACCACGATCTGCTCGCCGTCGTCGAGCACGCGCGCGAGGTTGACCGCAGCAAGGTCGGCAGTGTCAGTCGTCCCACCCGCCGCCGCCACGGCATCGACGAGTCGTGCTCCCAGGTCGAGCACGTACAGACCCGGTGCTTCCACGGCGCCCAGCACATGCACGTAGAGCTCACCGGCCGGCTCGACAGCGGCTCCCTCATCGGTCAAAGGCACGGACTCGACGGGTGCCGCCTGCCCGCGGAGGATGCCGAGCCCGACGGCCGCCGAGAGCACCACCAACGCCAGCACGACTGCCGCGCCGAGGCTCAGGCGCCATCGACGCCGGGAAGGAGGAGGTGCCTCGGGAGATGCCATCCGGCCAAGCTAGGCGCGGTCAACCTCTCCGGTGCGCCAGGTAGGCGCCCGCAGTGGAGAACCCGCTTGGGGCCTCCACCGTGGAGAAGGGGATCAGCCCTTGACGACGAAGCTGACGATCTTCGGGGCGCGAACGACGACCTTCACGATCTCGCGGTCGCCGATCGAACGGATCACGCGCTCGTCGGCGCGTGCCAGGGCCTCGAGCTCCGACTCGCCGATACGGGCGGAGACCTCGAGCTGGGCGCGGACCTTGCCGCCCACCTGCACGACCGCGGTGATCGTGTCTTCGATCAGCAGTGCCGGGTCGGCGGACCGCCAGGTCACGAGGCCTACGGAAGGCTCGTGACCGAGCATCTCCCACATCTCCTCCGCGGTGTGCGGGGCGATGAGGTCCAGCATCACGGCGATCGTCTCGGCCGCCTCGCGCACGGCGGGGTCAGCCGCACCGGCTGCACCGTCGATCGTCTTGCGCGTGATGTTCACGAGCTCCATCAGGCGCGCGACCAGAACGTTGAACTTCGTCTGCTCCACGAGCGCCGGCGCTTCGGAGAGCAGCTTGTGCGTCGCACGCCGCAGAGCGGAGTCGCCACCGTCGAAGACCACGTCCACAGGACTCGAGACCTCCCCGGCGATGCGCATCGCGCGCGCCAGGAACTTCTGCGCACCGGTCGTCGAGACGTCGGCCCAGTCCTTGTCGTCCTCCACCGGACCGGCGAACGCGAGTCCCACCCGCAGAGCGTCGGCACCGTGGGCGTCGAGCTCTTCCTGGAAGAGCACCAGGTTGCCCTTGCTCTTGGACATCTTCTGCCCGTCGAGCAGCACCATGCCCTGGTTGATCAAGTTCGAGAAGGGCTCGGTGAAGTCGATCAGCCCCATGTCGAAGAGCACCTTCGTGATGAAGCGCGCGTACAGCAGGTGCAGGATCGCGTGCTCGACACCGCCGATGTAGGAATCGACCGGTGCCCAACGAGCCGCCTGGGCCGGGTCGAAAGCGACGGTCTCACTGTTCGGCGAGAGGAAGCGCAGGAAGTACCACGAACTGTCGACGAACGTGTCCATCGTGTCGGGGTCGCGCAGCACGGGGTCACCCGTCTGCGGGTCGGTCGTGCGCACCCAGCTCTCAGCACCGCCCAGCGGCGAAGTACCCTTGGGCTTCAGGTCGAGACCTTCGACACTCGGCAGCTTCACGGGAAGCTTGTCCTCGGGAACCGGGATGATCGTGCCGTCCTCGGCGTGCAGCATCGGGATCGGCGTTCCCCAGAACCGCTGACGGGAGATGAGCCAGTCGCGCAGACGGTAGTTCTTGGCGGCACGGCCGGTGCCGGTCGCCTCCAGCTGCTCGATCGCACGCGCGATGGCATTGCGCTTGGAGAGTCCGTTCAGCGCACCGGAGTTGATCATGCGACCCTCGCCGGTGAGCGCGACGCCCGTCGAGGCGGGGCTCTGCTCCTCGAGCGCGGCACCGGTGTCGATCGGCACACCCTCTTCGTCGACTTCGATCACCGGCATCGCGCCGGTGACAGGAGCCGTCGTGTCGACGACCACCTTGACGGGCAGGTCGAACGCACGGGCGAAGTCCAGGTCGCGCTGGTCGTGCGCAGGCACCGCCATGACCGCACCGTGACCGTAGTCGGCCAGCACGTAGTCCGCGGCCCACACCGGCAGCTTCTCGCCGTTGACGGGGTTGATCGCGTAGCGCTCGAGGAAGACACCGGTCTTCGGCCGGTCCGTGGACTGCCGATCGATGTCGGTCTCCTTCTGCACCTGCTCCAGGTACGTCTGGAAGCGCTGGCGCACGTCGTCGGAGGCACCGGCCGCGAGCTCCGCCGCCAGGTCGGAGTCGGGTGCGACCACGAAGAACGTCGCTCCGTGCAGCGTGTCGGGGCGCGTCGAGAACACCGTGACAGGCTCCTCACGACCCTCGATGAGGAAGTCGACATCGGCTCCGACCGAGCGACCGATCCAGTTGCGCTGCATCTGCAGCACCTTGTGCGGCCAGAAGCCCTCGAGCTGATTCAGGTCGTCGAGCAGGCGGTCAGCGTAGTCCGTGATCCGGAAATACCACTGGGTCAGCTTCTTCTTCACGACCTCATAGCCGCAGCGCTCGCAGCGCCCGTCGACGACCTGCTCGTTGGCCAGCACCGTCTGGTCGTTGGGGCACCAGTTGACCGGGCTCTTCTTGCGATAGGCCAGCCCGCGCTCGTGCAGCTTCAGGAACAGCCACTGGTTCCAGCGGTAGTACTCGGGGTCGGAGGTGTGCAGGACCCGGCTCCAGTCGAACGAGACGCCGTACTGTTCGAATCCGACCTTCTGCTGGGCGATGTTCTGGTACGTCCAGTCTCGCGGGTCGGCCCCCTGGCGGATCGCGGCGTTCTCGGCGGGCAGCCCGAAGGAGTCCCAGCCGATCGGGTTCAAGACGTTGTGCCCGCGGTGACGCCAGAACCGGGCCACGATGTCGGAGTAGAGGTAGTTCTCGGCGTGCCCCATATGCAGGTCACCCGAGGGATACGGGAACATCGCCAGCACGTAGCGCCTCGGACGGGTGTCGTCGTCGCCGCCCGTGAGGAACGTGCCGTTGTCCGCCCAATACTTCTGCCACTTGTTCTGGAT
>JBOGEI010000198.1:0-6694 GCA_050701935.1 Microbacterium sp. | reverse complement strand
GGCGAGCGGCGCACCCGCTCAAACTCAGACCACGCCTACACAGAGAATCGGACAGACCCGCTCTTGTCCGGGGCGGCCCAGACGATCCGGCCCGTGTCGTGGCAGACGACGCAGAGCAGGTAGCGGCGGCCTTTGCGGTAGGAGACCTCGTCGATCCCGATCCGGCTCAGGTCGACCAGCCAGTCTTCGCCCTTCGCCGAGGCCTCGGCGACGACACGCTCGATCATGCGCCCGACCGTGGCCCAGTCCACTCGCATCAACCGCGAGACCACGGTCTTGGGCGCGTCCCGAACGAGCCAGACGCAGGTGCCCTCGAAGGCGCGCGTGAAGCGGCTTCCGGCCCGGCGAAGGGAAGCTCCTCGGCGACCACGCCGCAGCGGGGGACAGTCGAGCCGGCACACCTCCAGACGAATGAAGCAGGCGGTGCGAAGCACGTCCAGGTGGCGCAGCGTGCGCAGCCCGCGGTCGTAGGTCGCACGCGTGCGAAAGCCGCAGCGCGGGCAGCAAAGCCGCCGCCTCGCCGGCCGCTCCAGATCGACCACGACGCGCTCCCTCCCGGGCTCGCCCTCGAGCTCCACCGCCACCACGCGCACCCCGTCCAGACGCAGGAGCCGCTTGAATAGGGTCGTCACGGGCATCCACCGCCTCCTCTCGATCGCTTTGGCGAGCAACCGGGACTACGAGCGCGGGCGGGTGCGCGTGACCTACACGCTCAGCATCCACCGACGAGAGCGGGCACCGCATCGCCCACGGCAATGCCCGAAGAGGCAGTATTGAACCGGCGTCGATAATCGCCGCTCCGCCTCGATCCTCCGGGCCTCGGCTCCACGCCGACCGCGTCCAACAAACCTCAACCAGGCAAGTGTCTACCCGCTACCCGGGTCCAGGCCACGACGAGCGGGACATCCTCCCACAGCGTCCTCGTTCGGTCAGAGGCGAAGGCTGAGCCGTCGATGGGGACAAGCCGAGGCTCTCAGCTAATCCGTTAGGCCCTTCTCGCGAAATACCTTCTCCACTCGCTTCTCGGGGTCGAGGTGGGCGTACTTCGCAGCAAGGGGGTCTGGGGGCGTGCGTGCGAGAAGCTCGGCCAGCTCGCCGGGTGTCATTCCCGCAACCTCTTCGAGGATGGGCGAAGGGCCGCCCTCGAGGACCCCCTCGGTCGTGATTCTCTGGCCGTCGAAGGGTAGGACTGCGTACGTGGAGAGGACGGTCCACCCGACGCCCTCGCTACGCACCCGAACGAGCGGCAGAACATACTGTCGCCCTACCTCGAGCCGGGGGGCGCCCCAGTTGGCGAAGCGAAGCCGACGGCCGTCCTGGAGGACCCAGCCCTCCGTAGTGATGCGGAGGGACTCGCCTTTGGAGGGCGCCCCCTCTCGGTGCCAGATCGTGTCCTGAAGTTCCAGGGTCGCGTCGCGGCCGACATAGCCTTCACCTCTCTCGACATCCGCCGGATCTGCGGGAAGCGCCTCTTCGTCTTGTACTGACACGATAGAAACCTGATCGGCGTACGAAACAAGGTCGGTAAGCGTGTCCGATGGGAACAGCTCAGTCAGGTCGCTCTGGCCGCCGATGACCACGGATGAGGCGGACTGGTCGGACGACGGGGACGATCCCGGCCAGACCGTCGCCCAAAGCACCGCCCCGACAGCAACCGCCGCGACGGCCACCCCCACGCCGACGAGCTGCGTCCTGCGTCTAGACACAGGGTCGAGGAACCGACGCTGCCCGCTCGCGGAGGCCGCCCGAATGTTCGGCCGACCAGGAAGCTCCGCGAGGGCTGCGGCGAGCGCCCGCTCCTCGACTTCGCGATCCGGAGGCCGCGGTGCTGGGGACGCTGCCCGAAGCCGGCTCTCGATCTCATGAGACATGTCTCTCCTCCAGAATGGTTCGCAGCTCAGCAAGCGCCCGGGATAGGCGTGACGAGATAGTTCCTACGGGAAGCCCGAGGAGCTCTGCGATCTCAGGTGGTGAGTAGTCAAGCCAGTACCTGAGCGCGATGAGGACGCGACGATCTGGGTCAAGTCGCGCGACCGCCCCGAGGAGCTCTGGATCGCGTGAGGTGTCTTCGAGTGCCTCCGCTCGGTCTTCCTCACGTTCGTGCAGGGGGACGAAGCGGCGCTCCCGGCGGACGACATCAAGCGCTCGGTTAACGACGATACGATGAAGCCAAGGCCCAAACTGCCTTGTCGGATCGTACTCAGGCAGCGCTCGAAACGCCCGCTGGAAGGCCTCCTGAGCAACATCGTCCGCCACCGCCCTTCGATGGACAATCATGTAGGCCGCCCGCCACGCTGGGGCCCAATAGCGACGAAAGAGCGTGGCCGCGGCCTCGTCCGAACCATCACAAGCGGCGCGCGCGAGCTCGCCGTCGCTAGGCGAAATCATGACCGGGGCGGCCTGACTCATCTAGGAAGGTATACGCACAACGGCGCATCTTCACTCCCTCGCTTCGTTCAGAGACGTGATCGGCGCTCAGTTGTTGACGACCGTGGTCGCGCACCTCACTGAACTAGGGCTTGATCTGCCCTCTCTCGCGCAGAACTGCCTGCGTACGTGCATCCGGGTCGAGGTCCGCGTACTTTGTGTCGAGAGACGTCAAGCCGGCGGCGAGCTGGAGCTCGCCAACTAGCGCCAGAGCGTTCTGACCCTCCATCTCAGAGAGAATGGGCGAGGGGTCGTTACCGATGATCCCGTCTGTCGTGATGAACTCGCCGTCGTACGGCAGCGTCGCCGCGGACGAGAGTGCGGTCCACACACTCACGCCGTCCTCTCCTGGCGCGAGCACAAAGGGAATGATGTACTGCTGGCCTACCTCAATGCGAGGTGAGCCCCAGGTTCCAAAGGGCAGCTGCACGCCCTCCTCCAGCACCCATCCCCACGTCACCACGTCTTCGATTCCAGTAAACCAGTCCGGGTTATTCTCACCGAGCCAGAGGATGTCCTCGGCATCAATCTGCACATCGACCGTCCGGCCGATATAACCTTCGCCAGTCGTGATGACATCGCTAGGAGGTGGAATCTCGTCCTCGCCCACGACCGATGCAATCGCGACGAAGTGTGCGAAGGTCACCCAGTCTTCAAAAGTATCAGATGGAAACCTATCCGTGGCGGTTCCTATAGCCAAGGAGCCTGAAGTCGATTCCCGACCAATCGTCGACCCTCCAATGGCAAGTACGGCTAGGATCGTAGCCAGTCCGATCGCTATTCTCGGCACCTGGATTTCCCTCTAGTTCGGATAAGTCGAGTTGATCTGCTGCCGGTTGTGAGGGCCGATCGTGCTGGGCGGAGCCACCGTTCGCATGCAGTGCAGCGATGTGTCCGTGTTTTCCAACCTTGGGCTTCCCTGCCTTCCATGCGTGAGGCCGACAGCATGACCAGTCTCATGACACGCAACGCCTTGATCACCGGTGACCCTAAAGGCCACGTAGTGCTGGTCGCACTTCTTGTCGCTAACGGCGTCGTTGCACCAGGTCGTGGCCTTTGCGTTACCCGGAAGACTATCTCTGTGTTGATAGATGATGTCCGTCTCAGAACCGCCCGAATACTCTGGCGAATCCACCTCGAGGGTATTGAGATCGGTAGGGTGAAACTGGTACTGAAGGATGCTACGGATGTTGGCCTTCTCTCCGAACTCGAGTGAGTTCTGGAACCAGAAAGTCAGAGTGGCGTTATCGCTCTGGCAATGGCCGGGAGCGTCAGTCAAGGAGCCATCGTGGCAATCTTGGTTGTAGTTCGCGGTTTTGAACATGGTGTCATACCCATGGTGGGGCAAGGCGACCGCAGCCGCGCCAAGCCCGACCAAAACAGCCAGGCAAAGAATCACCTTGCGCCGATGGGGCCTGAAACGATCAACTCGCATAACTCCGCCTGCCGATTCGCTCCTGCGAGCTATCTGTGGAATGTGCGGCTGACTGCACCCTGCGCAACATCCAATCGCCAGCTTCTGCGGGCGATGATCCCACGGCACCTTTCTGATGTCAAGGACTGGCAGACCGCCAACGCCAGCGCCGGTTCGATGGAGATGGCTGCCCGTAGCTGAAGTCGCGCACGTAGGCGCCTTAAATCTGCACGCTGTGCTCTGCGGCCGACAACGGAGCCTAGCCGTCCTAGCTGATGCTCGTTCGAGCGAGTGGGGTGGGGGTCACGTCCCATAGCGTGGATGTCATAAGGGCTCCGTCCTGACCACTTCGGACGATCGGGCCTCTGTCAACGAGAGGAGGTCCGTGGTGCTGTACGCGGCAATCGACATCCACAAGCATGTCTTCCAGGCCGCGGTGCTCAATGCTGAGACCGGCGAGGTGGTCGAGGCGCGCTTCTCGGCCGATCGGGAGAGCCTCGCCCGCTGGGCCGAGCGCTGGCAAGACCGGCTCGAGGCGGTCGCGATCGAGGCGACGACCGGCTGGCGCTGGGTGTGGCGCGAGCTCGCGGAGCAGGGCTTCGACGTTCGCCTCGCCGAGCCGGTGCAGAGCCGCGCACTGCTCGGACGGCGCAGGAGCGCGAAGACCGACCGCTTCGATGCGCGCTGGCTCGCCCGCCTGCTGGCGAAGGAGATGCTGCCCGAGTCGTGGATCCCGCCGGTGGAGATCCAGCAATTGCGCGACCGCACGCGGCTACGGAAGGCGCTCGCCGAGGACCGTTGCCGCTGGGCCCTTCGTCTGCACGCCTTCCTCCGCCCATGAGGGGTGGCCGTGCGCGAAGCAGCGTCTCCTGACCGTGGAGGGGCTCCGCTGGGTCGCGGGGCTCAAGCTGCCCGAGCACGCGCGGCTCCAGGTCGAGGCGTTGCTCTCCGTGATGGCCGCGCTGGAGGTGCAACTCGACGCGGTCGACGCCGAGCTGCGCCGCTTCGCTCGCTCCGACGAGCGCTGCCAGGCGCTGCAGTCGATCTACGGGATCGGTCCGATCCTCGCCTGCCACCTGCTGGCCGAGATCGGCGAGGCACGCCGCTTCCGCCGTGCCGAGCAGATCACCCGCCTGGCCGGGCTCGACCCGGTCGTCGACGAGTCGGGCGAGACACGCCGGCGCGGCAAGCTCGCCAAGGCCGGCTCGGCGCATCTGCGCTGGGCACTCGTCGAAGCCGCGGTGCACGCGCACCGGACGACCTCGCCTGATCTCGAGCTCTACCGGACGATCCGGCAGCGGCGTGACGCGACCGTGGCGAGGCTGACCATCGCCCGCAAGATCGGCAAGCGCGCCTATCACGCCCTACGCGAGCACGGGCTCGCCGCGGCCTGAGGGCCATCGCCTTGACGCGCTCCCTCCTACACCCGAGACCGGCAATCGCCGCCTCCCGCGTGGAATGAGGCGTCGCTTTGCGTCCCCGACTTCACATCCTGCGCCGCGAGCACCGCGCGCCGAGATAGGTATGGGTTGCTACCCCTGCACAAGCTCCGCGAGGCCGCCCCCGCCGGTTGCCGTCCTGCCCACCCTTAGATAGGTGTAGGAGCGCGTCGGACGGAGGCTGGGTGTAGTCCGGCCACCGGGGCGCTCACACTCGTCGGGTCCTGCCGAGGATCGACGAAGGGGGCACTACGATGGCGGAGAGGGAGAGGATGACGGCTGAGGAGGTCGTCGGCTACCTGCTCGAGGGTGAGGGTCTCGATTTCCTGCGCGAGTCGCTTTCCTGGGTGTGCCAGCAGTTGATGGGGGCGGGGGTGTCGGGGCTGGTCGGCGCCGCGCGCGGCGAGCGGGCCCCGGAGGAGCGGCTGACGCATCGAAACGGCTACCGGGCGCGGCCTTGGCAGACGCGGGCCGGAGAGATCGAGCTTGCCATTCCGAAGATCCGTCGCGGCAGCTATTTCCCGAGCTTCCTGGAGCCGTGCCGCCGCAGCGAGCAGGCGCTCGTCTCGGTCGTGCAGGAGGCCTACGTCGCTGGTGTCTCCACACGCAAGGTCGACCAGGTGGTCGAGTCGCTCGGGCTGCGGATTTCCAGGTCCGAGGTCTCGCGCATCTGCGCCGGTCTCGATGAGCAGGTGGAGGCCTTCCGCAATCGGCCGCTCGAGGGCCGTTACCCGTACCTGTGGCTGGACGCCAAGGTGGAGAAGGTGAGAGACGGCGGCCGTGTCGTGCGCAAGGCGCTCGTGCTCGCCTACGGCGTGCACGAGTCGGGCTACCGGGAGGTGATCGCCCTCGACGTCGGTGAGGCGGAGACGGAGGCCTTCTGGCGCAGCTTCCTGCGTGGCCTGGTCGAGCGCGGCCTCGCCGGCGTCGAGCTCGTCGTCTCCGATGCGCACGCCGGCTTGAAGAAGGCGATCGCTCAGGTGCTCGGCTGTCCCTGGCAGCGTTGCTCCGTCCACTCCTGCGCGAGGCGCTCGGGCGCGTGCGTCGCGAGCAGCAGGGGATGGCCGCTGCGCTGCTGCGCGCGGTCTTCAACGCGGAGACGGGTGAGGCCGCACGGGAGCTCGTCGGCGATGCGCTGGAGACGCTACGCAAGCCGCTGCCGAAGGTCGCAGCGCTGCTCGAGGAGGCGGAGGAGGACCTGCTCGCCTTCTACGCCTGGCCCCAAGATCACGGGGCCAAGCTCCGGTCGACGAATCCGCTCGAGCGGGTCAACCGCGAGATCGGCCGCCGCACCGACGTGGTCGGCATCTTCCTACGTGATCTGCTCCTTCTTGCGTGGTCGTGGTGGCCGCGCTCGGTGCTGTGGGTGACCCGGAATCTTCCTGTCGAGCCTTTGCGGCTCTGACTCTGTTGG
>JBOGEI010000197.1:0-6757 GCA_050701935.1 Microbacterium sp. | reverse complement strand
TGGTAGACGCGCTGGCTTCAGGTGCCAGTGTCCGTAAGGACGTGGGGGTTCAAGTCCCCCCTCGCGCACAGTATGTGCGTATCGGAAGTTCATCCGATGTGATTGTGAGAATGGCCCGGTTCCGTTGAGGAAGCCGGGTCTTTTTCGTTCTCTGCGCGGCGTCCACATCGTCGGCGATGAAGCGATGTTCATCCCTCAGCACGATGCGCTGCCGAATGAGCCGCCAAACGTCCGTCTGCGGTACGACCTCCCCTCTACCTCCGGTCGATGTGTCCGCCATCCGTCCCCGCGACGATGGGAGCTCACCCCCATAGAGAAGGCGTCTCGTGACCTCACGCACCCCCAGCCCCCGCTTCGCTCTCGCTCTCGCCGCCGTCGGGCTCAGCACCTCGGCGCTCGCGCTCGCCGCCTGTGCTTCGCCGGCACCCTCGGCGACATCATCCACGAGTTCCGGATCGTTCGATGCCGAGACCGTGAAGAAGCTCGACCGGATCCTCGACGACGCGATCTCCGAACACGATATGCCGGGCGTGACGCTCGCCATCTGGAGCCCGGATGGCGAGTACGTATCGTCGGCGGGTCTCGCCGATGTCGAGAAGAAGACCGAGATGACCCCTGCGCTGAACCATCGCATCGGGAGCGTCACGAAGACGTTCGTCGTCACGGCGCTGCTTCGCCTCGTGGACGATGGCGAGGTGTCGCTCGACGACCCGATCTCGAAGTACGTCGACGGCATCGCTGAGGGAGACAGGATCACGCTGCGCGACCTCGCCGGTATGACCTCGGGCATCCCCGACTACACGAACGACACCGACTGGCAGAGTGCCTACCTGGCCGATCCGCGTGCATCGCTCACACCGCAGAGTCTGATCGAAGGCATCAAGGACAAGCCGCTGCACGATGAGCCCGGCACCGTGGTGGAGTACTCGAACTCGAACACGATCCTCATCGGTCTCGCGATCGAGAAGATCACCGGTGCGCCTCTGTCTGAGGTGCTTCGGGTCGAGGTGACGGAGCCGCTCGGCCTCGACCACACCTTCCTCCCCGAAGCCGCCGAGTTCCCGGAACCGCACGCCCAGGGCTACACGAAGCAGACGATCGACGGCTCGAAGGCCGTGGCCACCGACTGGAATCCCTCATGGGGATGGGCTGCCGGGGCGATGATCTCCGATCTGGATGACCTCAAGGTCTGGGTCCCGGCCCTCGCGACGGGCGAGCTGCTGTCGCCGGAACTCCAGAAGGAGCGCCTGACGGTGACGCCGCTCTCACCCGAGGACCAGGATTCCGGTTACGGGCTCGGCCTCTTCCGACTCGACGGCTGGATCGGCCACAACGGCGCGCTTCCCGGGTACAAGACGGTGACGATCTATCTTCCCGAGAAGGAGATGACGCTCGTCGCGTTCGTCAACTCCGACGTCGATGGCGAGTCCGACCTCGGACCCAACCTGCTCACACCGGTGACCGAGCTGCTCACACCGGAGAACGTCTACCAGCTCGGATGACCGTCAGCGGGTCACCTCGTAGACGGTCTTCACGACGCCGTTCGCGTAGGCAGCCGATTCGCGCAGCGTCAGCTGCTGCTCGCGTGGCCCCGAAGGGAAGATCCGCTTGCCCGAGCCCAGCAGCACCGGGAACGTCAGCAGGTTGTACCGGTCGATGAGGTCGGCCTCGGCGAGGCGGAGGGCGAGCTCTGCACTGCCGTGGATGAAGATGCCGCCGCCGCCGCCGTCGCCGGCTCGGAGACCTGCGACCTCTTCGGTCGAGCGGAGGATGCGGGTCTCGCCCCACCCGTCGACCAGGTCGTCTTCCGTGAGGGTGGTCGAGACGACGTACTTGGGCAGATCCCGATAGGAGGCGTGGTCTTCCGAATCCCGCCAGATCGGCGCGAAGGCCTCATAGCTTCGCCGCCCGAACAGGAGCGCCGTCGTGTCGGCCAGTTCTTCACCCTTCAAGGAGTATGCGTCGGCGTCGAAAGGCGTGCGCAGAACCCATCCGCCGTGCGGGTGGCCCTCGACCGCGCCGCCGGGGGAATCGACGATGCCGTCGGCGGTGATGAATCCTGTGTAGACGAGTTCGCGGGTCATGTGCTTCCTCCTGCTCGGGGTCGTCGTTCGACCCTCTCATCATGACGTCGAACGGGAATCCCCGAAATCGACATCAGCGGAACCTCGCCTTCGCCCTCCCACCCGGTGGTCGATGCAGCACCGGGAGTTCGTGCGCATCCGCGGCGACGGAACGGCGACAAACGAAAAGCTGCTGGCTAGTCTGGCCGTTATGACGGACGAGCCGAAACCTTCGACGAAGGCCCGTCCTCGCACCCTGATCCGCGACCAGGTGTATGCCCGTCTGGCCCAGGAGATCGTGACCGGACGCCTCGCGCCGCTCGAGGAGATCCGTGATCAGGATCTCCAGGCCGAGTACGGAGTCTCACGCACCCCGATCAGGGAGGCGCTCATCCGGCTCGCCGACGTGGGCCTGGTGGAGATGAGTTCGAACCGCTTCACGCGAGTGGCGCCCATCGATCTGCAGGCGCAGGCGGATCGAGCCGAGGCTGCGGGAGCGCTGGTCGCGTATGCGGCGGCGAAGGTGGTTCCGACCCTGACCGACGACCAGATCGACTCCCTCGATGCCCGCGTGCAGGCGATCCTGGACTCCGATCTCGCCCGCGGAGGGATGCCGGACGGGCTGCGCCTCTGGTTCGCCCTGTGGATCGAGGTGATCGAGCTCGCCGACAACGCGATCGTGACCGAGATCCTCGATCGCAACCTCGTCCTCCACCTGAGCCGTTCGGCTCAGGATCGCCCGCTGCCGAAGTGGCTCGGAGAGCAGCAGCGCGCACTCGTCGAACCGCTTCGGATCGCACTCAGGGCGCGAGACGGCGATGCGGCGCGAGATGCGGTCTTCGAGATCTTCCGCGTCACGACGGTCGAGCGGTTGCGCGCGGCCCATACCGGTGAATGGCGACTCCCCGAGTGAGTGGTGCAGAGCCGGATCCGCGTGCGGGCGCTTCCTCCTTCCTGTCGGTCGAGATCTTGGATCTCGTCGCCCGGAAGGAGCTGGCCGCCCCAGAACGCGTGCTGACGCGACTGGAATCGGTGGTGGAGGCGCTGACCACGAAGATGGAGACCGGCGACCTGCTGCCCGGCGCAGCCCTGAAGGTCTCGAAGCTATCGAAAGAACTGGACGTCGCCCCGAACACCGTGCGCGAGGCGATCTCGATTCTGACGGCACAGCATCTGGTCGAGGCGCGTGCCCACAAGTCCTCGGTGGTGGCGACGCCGACGCACGCGTGGCTGGCGGCCATAGTGGCGGAGTGCGCCGGACTCTCCACCCTGGCGGCGACCCTGGGCATCGCACGCGCCACCCCGCACGAGCGTGGGGCCTTTCGGGTGGCTGCGGAACGGGCGATCGCGGTCTGGCGCGCGCCTCTCGTGGACCACCGCGTCGCGTCAGGGCTGACCTGGAACCTCTTCCAGCAGCTCGCCTCCTTCTCGCGCAATCAGTATCTCGAGGCGATGCACGCCGCCAAGCGCCCTGCCCTCGTGCTCGGATTCACGCACCTGGGGCGCGAGCGGAACGCAGCGATGGTGAGCGATGCGATCGCGGAGCTTCTCGAAGCGGTCGATGACGAAGCTGCGCACGAGGGGGCCGAGATCGTCGGCGACCTCTACGTGTACGTGCTCGACGACCTCACGCTGGACTGACCGCGCACTGATATTTCACCGCGTCTGACCCGCGACGGATAACGTGTGGTTGTCGCCTTCTGATGGCGGCAGCACAGCACTCCCGACGGTCCCCACCGTCACGGCGATCGTCCCCAAGGTCGCACTTCGACGAGTGCTGCGCTTCGTTCGTTGGCCGCCGTCCCCACGGCGGCCGGCGGACGCTCCCACTGCTCGCGTCGGAACGGCGTTCAGCTCAGCGGGCCCTCGAGGACGGTGAGCACGTCGACCTCTTCGAAGCCGACCGATCTGTTGAGGGCGAGCATCGGCTCGTTCGCCAGCGCCGTGTAGGTCTGCAGGAACCGTGATTCCGAACTCTCCGGGATGCCCATGAGCCCGCGGAGGTTGGCGATCTTCAGCGCGCGACCGATGCCGCGACCTCGAACCCGCTCCTCGACGAAGGTGTCGTCCTGAAGGGCGATCTTCGGATCGGGCCGCGAGAGCAGGATCTCGGTGTAGCCCACCGCTTCCCCGTCCACACGAGCCACACTCCGTACCAGGGCATACCCCTGTTCGGACATGCGCTCCTCGTTCCGGTGAACCGCCCCGACATCCGCGGGTGCGACGGTCCGGGTCAGGTCGCCCATCGGCACGTCATCCGACATGTGGGCGCGAAGCCGAGCCCACGCGTCGAGCAGCTCCTCCGGACAGACGCCGACCCACGAGAAGACCTCGACACCGGAGGGCGCGCCGGGGAGCCCGTCGAGCGTGCCCGAGGGCACAGGGAGATCGACCACCTGCCGGCTCTCGCGCACGCCGACTCGCAGTCCCTCGGAACGCGCGAACGAGACTCCGATATCCGAGTACGTCTCGGTGCGCATCAGCGTGGTGGCGCCGCGCAACGCGTTCCGGACGGCATCGAGCAGCGCGCGGCCGACTCCGCGGCGGCGGAAGGGCTCGAGCACAGCGATCTCGACGTCGGCCGGCTCGCCGGGATCCACATGCGCCTCCGCCGCACCGATCGGCACGTCGTCGATCGCAGCGAGCAGCAGCACAGAGCGGCGGGTCGGATGCGGGTGCTGGAACTGCAGACGCGTCGCCTCATCGCTGCGGGACCATACCTTCTGACGCCCGACTGCGTAGCCGTCGCCGAGGATTCCGTTCCACTCGAGCAGACAGTGGAGGTTCTGGGGATCGACGTCCGTGATCTGGATTCTCAAGAGTGATGCCCGCTTGAACGCGCGGTCAGGAGCACGATGCGAAGGGCGACGACGAACGACCTACAGGCGCCCTTCATCGTCGGCCGCGGCTGTCGCAGTCTGCATCTTCGCTTTCCGTACATCGACGATGTACCGTGCGGTCCAGACTGCTGCCGCGACGAAGACGAGCACGATCGTGAGGTACGAGTACCACGTGGGCTCCACACCCTTGATCACCATGACTACGCCGATGCTCAGAAACGCGAAGGCGCCGAACAGTGTCCATCGACCGTCGTTCTCCATGCTTCGAGATGCTACACGCTCGGCGGACTCAGGGCCCGGGCACGAGGCATTGCTCCGCAGCGTCTGAGAGGGTGGATGCAGGAACTGACCCCCGACGAAGAAGCGGTGAGCCATGAGTGGACCTGATTCTCCTGTGATCGCCGTCGAGGGCGCGTCGTCGCGGTGGTCGCCATGGTGGCTGAGCTCCGGGGTGCTGTTCATCACCTCGGCTCTGCTGGCCGCGTTCCGCAGTCTTCCCGGTTCGCTCGACGTGGACGCCCTCGTCGTGATCTCGACGACGACAACTCTGGCCTTCAGTCTCGCGCTCGCCGCCGCCGGGATCGGAGCTGCGCGCCGTGACGGCGCCTTGAGGCTGCCCAGAGCGGCGATCGTCTCCCTTCTCCTTCTCGCGGTCTGGCTGCCCGCCGGTCCCCCGTTGCTCACCGCCTCGTTCGCCTTCACCTCGACCGTGCCGTTCTATGTGGACGTCCTCGTGAAGCTGGGGCTGAGCGGAACGATCGTGGCGGGGGTGCTCCGCAGTCCACTGCCGAAACCCTGGAGGCTCATCCCTGCGATCGCGCTCGCCGCCGTGGTCCTGGGATCGTTGATGGAGGCGGCCATCATGTCGGGCGGTGTATCGGACCAGAATGCGATGATCCTCGTTTCCAACGTGCTGATCCTGACGCGCATCCTCGCCGCCGGAGCGCTCGGCGCTGTGGCGCTCCGAGCCGCGCGGGTGCGAACGGGTTCGGTTCTCGTATTCGGGGAATGAGGCCGAGTGCGACCCCTATCGTCGCTCCGTCAGGCGACCGTCACGTATCCGTTCGAGGAGTCGTCCTCGACGAGGGAGTATGCGAGGACGCCGTCCGCGTGGGCTCGCGCCCTCCGCCATACTCGCTCGTACCCTCCGGTGGCGTAGTCGAGCACGATCCATTCCGGCGCGCGCGGATCACGCCGTCCGACGACATACGACGCGCTGCCGAGCCCGACGGTGCCGAGCTGGGCGATGAACTGATCGTCGTCCAGCGGAGCCGGAGGTGTGCGGCAGAGCTCGGTCGAGCGGATGTGCATGGTCAGGTCGGCCTGCGCGGCTCTCCGCCTCATGCGATGTCACCGGTGCGGACGCCCAGCTCGCTGGTGTCGCGGAGCCCGTGGGCGTCGAGGTAGGCGCGGATTGTGTCGTGGACGATGCGGATCTGCGCCTCGTTCCCCATGGCGGCCTGCATGGCGCCCATGGTGGGCGCCGGTTTGCCGTTCACCCGGTCGAGCGCCTCCCAGACGATGTCCTCGCGGGAGCCGCGGCCCATCGAGTGCGGCATCGAATCGAACACGGGGTTCGGCTTCCAGCCGGTTCGGGTCTCGTCCATCAGTGGTTCCTCTCGTCTTGCCGGTCGCCATCGAATGCAGGCGCACTCGGTCCTGTGCGTGGGCACGCCGAATACCCCTGGGGCGAGGTGCCCCAGATGGATGGCGCGCTGTGTAGTGGCCAGGAGCCTTCCCGAAGAGCTGTCGGATGCCGACGGGGGGAAGGACGATCTGGCCATCCGGTTCTCAACGACAGTACCACGTTATTTTGAGTCATTCAAAATAAGAGCCGCGCGCGAAAGCACGGCA
>JBOGEI010000196.1:0-6767 GCA_050701935.1 Microbacterium sp. | reverse complement strand
CCGGTGCACTTCCTCAAGGTGCACGAGTCGGGCACGATCACCAAGGCGTACGAGAACGACGACGTGAACTTCCCGACCGATCGTCTCGGGGCCATCGAGGGACAGATGTGCTGTCGGCGGTGGACCTCGCGCGTGGTGTTCGATGAAGACGACCGCTTCAACCCGTACTACCAGTACACCGACACCGGCAACGGGACGTACTGGTGCACCGCCCGGGTGGAGTCGTCGAGCGAGGGGCTGCACTCGGTGAGCGTGGGAGTGCGCTTCGACGACACGAAGTGGTTCGTGGGGCGTGACACCTCGCATCGCGGCGTCTCGAAGCACTCGGTCGAGGTGTGCTGCCGTCGGGCTCCCGCCGATCTGGAGGACCGCTGGCGCGAGAACTCGTGGCCCAACGTGAAGACCCCGCGCACGCTGCTGGCGACCCTGCCCACCGGAGCCTTCCCCGGCGTCGACACGACCGACGTGTACGAGTTCCTGGAGGCGCACGCGCCACGGTGAGCGCGGTCCTCGCCGGCCCTAGCCTCCGGCTCTCACGACCGGCTCTCGCCTCCGGTCGCACTTGCTGCCGCCCTAGAGCCGCGAAAGCGACTGCAAGTGCGGCCGGAACGGGCGAGGAGCCTCATTCGCGGAAGGGGTTGAGCGAACACTGAACACATGTTAGGTTTTCGCGTGTTGAGTGCGCTGTGTTCAACGGCGCCGTTCTCGATGAGGAGACACGATGAAGCGATGGATGAGCACACTGGCGGCGGTCGGGCTGGTCGTCTCGGGCTTGGCCCTCGCCGGGCCGGCTGCGGCCGGAGACGGGCGACAGGGCAACACGGAACTCAAGCGCTGGGCCCAGGACACCTGGGGATCCCTGGTGGCCATGACCGATGAGGAGACGGGCCTTCCCGCCGACAACGTCACCGGTGATCTGCAGACCTCCAGCGCGTACACCTCGCCGACGAATATCGGCGGATACCTGTGGTCGACCGTCACGGCGCGAGACCTCGGCATCATCGGCGCCGACGAGGCGCGCATCCGCATGTCCGCCACGCTCGACACCCTCGAAGGACTCGAGCGCAACGACGCGAGCGGGATGTTCTACAACTGGTATTCACCGACGACGGGGGAGAAACTGACGACCTGGCCCGACTCCGGTGATCCGGTGCACCCGTTCCTCAGCACCGTGGACAACGGATGGCTCGCCGCGGCTCTGCGCATCGTCCGCGAGGCCGACCCCACGCTCGCGGTGCAGGCCGACACCCTCTACGACTCGATGGACTTCGCCTCGTTCTTCGACCCCGCCGGCGCCGCCGGCCTTCCTGCCGGGACGAACCGCGGCGGCTTCTGGGACCAGGCGCCGCCGGACTGCAGCATCGCGGCTCCGATGTACAACGGATCGGGCGAGACCGCGTACTACACGTGCCACCACTACGACACGACCGTGAGCGAGAGCCGCATCGCGACCTACCTCGGCATCGCCAACGGCCAGATCCCGGCGACGGCGCTGTACGGCACGCACCGCACGATGCCACCCGGCTGCGACTGGGCCTGGCAGGAACAGCTCCCCGAGGGCAAGTACCGCACCTACAGCGGCGTCGAGGTCTGGGAAGGTGCATACAACTACGACGGGATGTCGTTCGTTCCGAGCTGGGGCGGCAGCATGTTCGAGTCGCTGATGCCCGACCTGCTCGTCCCCGAGACGAAGTGGGGACCGAAGTCGTGGAGGCTCAACCATCCGATCACGGTCGCCGTGCAGATGCAGCACGGGCTCGACGAGGCCGGGTACGGATACTGGGGATTCTCGCCCGCGAGTGATCCCTTCGGCGGATACGCGGAGTACGGCGTCGACATCGCGGGTATGCGCTCTGACGGCTACACGTCCGACGCCGAGAAGACCGACGTCGACGTCGACCGTCCGGGGTGTGCCGTGGGCAAGAACCCTGCCCCCGAGTTCGGCGACGGCGTCGTGACGCCGCATGCCGCGTTCCTCGCGCTGCCCTACGACCGCAAGGGCGTGCTGAGCAACCTCGAAGGGATCGAGAACGACCTCGGTGCCTATGGCCCCGGCGGGTTCTACGACGCTGTCGCCGTGAAGAGCGGCACGATCGCCGAGCGCTATCTCTCTCTCGACCAGTCGATGATCATGGCGGCGATCGGCAACGAGCTCACGAAGGATAAGCTCAAGGACTACTTCGTGGACCGCCAGATGGAGAAGCTTCTGCGTCCCGCGATGCGACAGCAGGAATTCGGCTCGTCGTGGGGAGCTGGAGGCGACGGCCACAAGAGCTGAGTCGCCGCTTCCCACCCCGAGAGATGGGAGCGGGCGGTGGGAGTCGACGGTCAACCGGCGGCGGGGCGTGGTCCTCGTGGCCCATACGCCACGGGGCAGGCGCGACGGCAGGCGATCGTCGACGAGGCGCTCGTCGTCTTCTCCCGGACGGGATTCCATGGCGGGTCCCTGCGCGAGATCGCGAAGCGCGTCGGTGTGACGCCGGCCGGCCTCCTGCACCACTTCGCCGACAAGGAGGAGTTGTTCGCCGAGGTGCTGCACCAGCGCGACGAGAAGGTGCGGGCGGCGGCGGGCGATCCCGCCGAGCACACCCTGCTCGAGCAGGCGAAGAGAGTCGTCGCCCACAATCAGACCTCGCGTGGCCTCACGTCGCTGTACGCCATCGTGTCGGCTGAGGCTACCGACCCCGAGCATCCATCGCACGCCGACTTCGCCGAGCGCTATCGGGCGAGAGCTGACGCGGCCGTGGAGATCCTCCGCCGCGGGCAGGAAGCCGGAGAGGTGCGAGACGACATCGATCCCGTGCTCGCCGCGCGTCTGATCAGCGCCGTCATGGACGGCATCCAGCTGCAGTGGCTGCTGGACGAGTCGGTCGACATGGTGCCCCTCTTCGATGAGTTCGTGCGCCGCTACCTCTACCCCTCCGACGCCAGCCAGCCCTGAGCCTGCCTGCTCCATCCGTCCACGTGCGTCCTCGAGCGCGGGGGGACTCGACGCTGCGCCCCTCCCTCTCGTTGGTCAAAAGTTAGTTTGATCTTGCTTAGTCAATCTTGACTATGTTACTTTCATCGAGCCATCAACGACGAACGGCCGAGAAGGGACCCTCATGGCTACTTCCTCTGCGGAAACCCGATTCCGCATCACTGCCACCCTGACGTGCGTTCTCGCCGCCACGCTGACGCTCGGAGCATGCTCCGCGCAGACGCCAGGCGGCGATACCGCCCCCACGAGTGCGAGCGACACCGACGCCTGCAAGCGGAATCAGGATGCCGGTACCATCACCTACATCTCCGGCTACGGCTACTCCGCCAGCGCCGGTCAGCTCGACGTGTTCCTCGCCGAGGAACTGGGCTACTTCGACGATCTCTGCCTCGATGTGGAGATCAACGCCTCAGGCGCCAACGGGCAGCAGCTCGTGGCATCCGGTCAGGCGCAGTTCACCGCTCTCGGTTCCGCATCCGATGTGATGCTGGCGGCGGCGAACAGCAAGAACCTCACCGCGGTCGCCACCTATGGCACCACCCCGCCGTTCTCGATCTTCGGCAACGAGAAGCTCGAAAGCCTCAAAGACCTCGAGGGCGGATCGCTCGGCTACTTCATCAACCTGACCCCGATCGCCTCGGCCATGCTCGACGAGGCCGGTGTCGACGTCTCGAAGGTCGAAATGGTGAAGATGACCAACTACGACCCGACCGTCGTCGTGCGCGAGCAGGTCGACGCGATCGTGGGCTACGCCTCGAACCAGCCGCAGTCGCTCAAGGCGCAGGGCCTGCAGTTCAGCGAATTCCTCCCGGCCGACCTGGGCGTCGAAGGCACGTACAACGTGATGGAGGTCAACTCCCGCTTCCTCGACGAGCACCGTGAGGTCGCCGCCGACTTCATGCGGGCGAGCCTCAAGGCCCTGCAGTACTGCCTCGACGAGTCGGATGCCTGCATCGACAAGCTCGCGAAGCTGGCCGAGGACAACAACCAGGGCGCCGCATTCCCTCGCGACCAGCTCGCCCGCACGTGGGAGGTGGAGTCCGCGTGGGTGCGCGAGAGCGCTGGCGGAAACCCCGGTGTGCAGAACGAGTCCATGTGGGAGCCCGAGTACGCCCTCGTGAAGAAGTACGGCGACGTCAAGAACCTGCCTGCGATCTCCGACATGATGGACGCCGACCTGGTCGCCGACCTGTACGACGGCGACACCCTGACATGGCCGGCGAAGTGATGTCGGTCGCACAGGGAGCAGGCGTCGAGGTCAGAGGCGTTTCGAAGTCGTTCGGCGCAGACGGCGCCAAGGTCACGGTGCTCGACGACGTGAGCCTCACGATCGGCATGGGCGAGTTCGTGTCGGTGATCGGACCGAGCGGCTGCGGCAAGTCCACGCTGCTCAAGGTCGTCGCAGGTCTTCTCGACGCCGACTCCGGCACCGTCACGATCGACGGCGAGAGCGTCACGGCAGCCTCGCGCGACAAGAAGATCGGCCTCGTGCCGCAGTCGCCCGCGCTGCTGCCGTGGAAGACCGTGCGCGAGAACGTCGAGCTGCCGGTTCGGATCAACGCGAAGGCGAACTCCGGTCGAGCGCTGCGCGACCCCGAGGAGCTGCTGTCTACCTTCGGGCTCGGTCAGGCGATGAAGAAGTACCCCGGGCAGCTGTCGGGCGGCATGCAGCAGCGTGCCGCGATCGCGCGGGCGTTCGTGTTCGACCCGGCCATCATGCTGATGGACGAGCCGTTCTCGGCCCTCGACGAGATGAACCGCGACCTGCAGCGGATCGCCCTGCTGGAGTTCTGGCAGTCGAACCGCAAGGCCGTCATGTTCGTCACGCACTCGGTGCCGGAGGCGATCATGCTCTCCGACCGCATCGTGGTGATGGCCGCCCACCCCGGACGCATCGCCCAGGTGATCGACGTGAACCTGCCGCGGCCGCGCGATGAGCAGTCGTATGCCACGGAGGAGTTCCGCGAGATGGAAGCAGTCGTGCGTGATGCGCTGCGTGCGCAGACGGAGAAGGCACATGTCTGAGCTGACGATGAGAGACACGACCGCGACCCTCGCGACCGCCCGCCTGAAGGCCCAGCCGCGCCGTGGAGTCCCGACCTGGCTGCGCTGGGGATCGTGGGGCCCCACGCTGATCACCTTCGTGATCGCCGCGCTGCTCTGGCAGGTCGTGGCCTGGACCAACCCATACGTGCTCCCCACGCTGGAGGCGATCGGCGCGAGCCTCGTCGATGACGCCGGCATGTACTGGTCGAACTTCCTCGTCACGCTGCTCGAGGTGGTGGTCGGTGCCTCCGCCGGCATCCTCGCCGGCTTCCTGCTGGCGGTGGTCATGGCGGAGTTCCAGATCATCGAGCGGGCCGTGATGCCGCTCGTGATCATCGTGATGGTGACCCCGATCGTGGCGATCGCCCCGGCGCTGGTCGTGGCCTTCGGATTCGGCATGGTGCCGAAGTTCATCGTGACAGGACTCGTGGTCTTCTTCCCGATGCTCGTGAACTCGCTGGCGGGTCTGCGCGACGTCGACCAGAAGGCGCTGGACGTCTTCAAGACTCTGCACGCCTCGCGGTGGGAGATCTTCCGCGAGCTGCGCTTCCCCGGCAGCATGCCCTACGTGTTCGCGGGGCTCCGCATCGCCCTGCCGCTCGCGGTGGTCGGTGCGGCGGTCGCCGAGTTCGTCGCGGCGGGTCAGCAGGCAGGTCTCGGCTCGCTCGTGACCACCTCGGCCGCCCAGGCGAACCTGCCCGTCACCTGGGCCAGCATCGCCCTGCTCTGCCTGCTCGGCGTGCTCCTGATCATCGTCCTCGCCCTGGTGCGCAAGCGCGTGCTCTGGTGGAGCGACGGCGAGGTCACGGCCAAGGGCTGACGCGGCATCCACATCCCGGGACGGGACCCCCCACCCGTCCCGGGGTTCCTCCGGCGTGCCCGGAATCACCCCAGATCGACCCAGAACCACCCACAAGGAAGGCACCCGCACATGACCGATCAGAACACCGTCAAGCAGCTGCGCCTCGGCCTCTTCGAGAACGCGCAGGCGAACGACTCCGGTACCGCGACCTGGCGGCACCCCGACAACGGGCGCTACCTGTTCGACAAGCTCGAGTACTGGCGTGACACCGCTCGCATGGTGGAGGATGCCGGGTTCGACTTCCTGTTCCTCGCCGATGCCTGGGGCTGGGCCGACGTCGCGGGAGAGCGCCCCGACATCTGCTCCCTCGAAGGCCTCGACCTGCCGCGTCTCGACCCGGCGATCATCCTCGCAGCCCTCATCCCCGAGACCACGCGCCTGGGTCTGGTCGCCACCGGATCCACGCTGCTCGAGCCGCCCTACTCGTTCGCGCGCCGCATGGCTACCCTCGACATCCTCTCCGGCGGACGCATCGGCTGGAACGTGGTCACCACCGGCACCGCCGACACCGCGGTGCAGGGCTTCGGCGTGCCGATGGTCGGTCACGACGAGCGCTACCTCATGGCCGACGACTTCATGCAGGTCGTCTACAAGCTCTGGGAGCAGGCCTGGGAGGAGGGCGCCCTGGAGCGCGACAAGTCCGGCCGCTTCGCCGATCCTGCCAAGGTGCACCGCATCGCCCACGACGGCGCGTACTTCCGCTCGCACGGCTACGGCAACACGCAGCGCTCGCCGCAGGGCACCCCGGTGCTGTTCCAGGCCGGGGCCTCGCCCGCGGGCCGCGAGTTCGGCGGCAAGCACGGTGAGGCGATCTTCGTCGGCAGCGGCTCCGTCGAGCAGCTCCGCGCCCACTCCTCGGCGATCCGCGAGGAGGCCGTC
>JBOGEI010000195.1:0-6783 GCA_050701935.1 Microbacterium sp. | reverse complement strand
GGTCGACTGGTGGAGCGGTGCGCTGTGCGCGATCGGTCTCGGCGCGGTGGTCTTCGCGCTCATCGAGCAGCCCAACATGGGGTGGCAGTCGCCCGCGATCTGGATCCCCGCCATCGCCGGAGCCGCTCTCTTCGCGCTGTTCCTGTGGCGCCAGCAGCACTCGGCCTCGCCCCTCATGCCGCTGTGGCTGTTCCGGGTGCGCGACTTCGGCTGGGGCAACCTCGCCACCTTCTTCGTCTACGCGGCGCTGTCGCTCAACGGCTTCGTGGTCGGCGTCTACCTCCAACAGGGTGCAGGTCTCAGCGCCACAGCCGCAGGACTCGCAAGTCTTCCCATGACGATCCTGATGATCCTGATCAGTTCGCGCGCCGGCCAGTGGGCAGGCACGTGGGGGCCGCGCATCTTCATGACGGTCGGCCCGCTGCTCATGGCCGTCGGAGCGCTGATGCTGCTGTTCGTCTCGACCGACTTCGACTACTGGTGGCAGGTGCTCCCGGCGATGATCGTGATGGGTCTCGGCCTCTCGCTCACCGTCGCCCCGCTGACCGCCGCGATCCTCGGGGCGATCGATGAGAACCACTCCGGTATCGCCTCAGCCGTGAACAACGCCGTGTCCCGCGTCGCCGGTCTGCTCGTCGTCGCGATGCTGTCCACGATCGTGGGCGGCACGCTCAACCTCGACGGGTTCCACAGCGCGGCATGGGTCACGGCGACGCTGCTCGTGATCGGCGGCGTGGTGTCGTGGATCGGCATTCGCCGCAATCCAGCGGAACCGGCGCCGGCCGACGCCGCCGCATCCACCCCCGGCCCGCGATGACCATGTCGGCGAAAGCCGTCGGCAGCCTCCGCGGCACCGCGCTGGCAGTTCTCACGGTGCTCCTGCTGGCAGGGTGCGCCACGGCTCCGGCCGCACCTGCACCGGAGATCGACCTCCCACCGTCCGGCGCCGTCCCGGACTATCAGCTCGGCGGAGCCTACGACCCGGCGCCCGGAGTCGGAATCGTCGGACGCGATCGGAGCGCGGAGCCGGCATCGGGCGTGTACTCGATCTGCTACGTCAACGGATTCCAGACGCAACCGGGTGAACTCGACGTGTGGCCGGAGGACCTGCTGCTGCAGCGGGACGGCGAGACGGTCTTCGATCCGGATTGGCCGGACGAGGCATTGCTGGACACTTCGAGCCCCGAGCACCGCGACCGGATCGCCGCCATCGTGGTGCCGTGGATCGAGAGCTGTGCTGACGCCGGCTTCGCCGCGGTCGAATTCGACAACCTCGACTCGTACTCGCGGTCGTCAGGAGCCCTCGCACTCGATGACAACCTCGCCCTGGCCGGCGTGCTCGTCGATGCCGCCCACGCAGCGGGACTCGCCGCGGGTCAGAAGAACGCCGCCGAGGATGCGGTGGCGCTGAGCGAGCGGGCCGGCTTCGACTTCGCGGTGACCGAGGAGTGCGCGGCCTACGACGAATGCGGGGCGTACACCGACGTGTACGGCGAGCACGTGATCGACATCGAGTACGCGGACGAGCTGCCGCGCCCGTTCGCCGAGATGTGTGCGGACGACGACTCCCCCGCCTCGATGGTGCTCCGCGATCGCGACCTGGCCGCCCCCGACGACCCGGCATACGCGTTCGAGACCTGCGGCGACTGAGACGGTGCGCTCACCGGGGACCGATCGCTCACAGACCGTCGTCCTCGTGCCAGTGCTCCTGCCAGCGCCAGTCGATGGGCTCGGACGCCCGCTGGTATCTGATGTCGGTCGAGAGCCGGATGCGGTCCAGCGGATCGACGTTGTCGGTGCTGGCGTGCACCACGTACGAGGAGTGCACCATCACGTCGCCGGCACGGTAGTTCGCCAGCAGCCAGCGTGCGTCGTGCTTGTCCGCGAGTCCGGGAAGGTCTGCCGTGATCGAGGCGGCAGGACGCTTGTCCCCACGCGCGCGTTCCTCCGCCAGCGACCAGTGATGGCTGCCCTCGAGGTAGGCCAGCCCGCCCTGCTCAGCGGGACAGTCGCCCAGAGGAATCCACATCGAGAGCACGCGCTCGCTCCCCTCGCGCAGGTAGACGAGGTCGTAGTGGGCCTGCGTCGCGGTGCCGATCCCCGACTCCCCCGGTCGGATGTGGCGGATGATCTTCCGCTTGTGCAGATGCACGTCGTCACCGAGGAACCACTCGAACCACCCGCGGACGTCGGGGTGGCCGGTCAGCGCCGCGTAGCGCTCACCGGGCACGATGTCGTCGAACAGCGCGGAGCGGATCTGCGCCCTGTCGATCTCACCCTGCGCGCCGATGCCGACAGCGGGATCGGATCCGGGTGCGACGATCCCGGTCTTCGACATCTCGGTGAAGTAGTACTCGCGGAACGCCGTGACGACCTGAGGGTCGAGCTGCTGCGGTAGGAACAGATAGCCGTCCCGGCGCAGCCGGCTCCACAGCGCATCCTTGTCGGTGCGCATGGTGTCCGGCACCGGCTCCATCCAGCCCAGCCGTGACGGCGAGTCGTCGAGCGTGTATCCGTTGGACGTGAACATGAATCCAGAATCGACGACACTTGGACTTCAGTCCATGGACTTTGACGCGGGATTCTTGGATTCTCCGCGAGCGCTCCCGCGCGGATTGGATGATTCAGTCGATCCGTGCACGCGCCTGCTGCCGGCGGAAAGCGGTGGGCGAGACTCCGATCCGTCTGCTGAAGATGCGCGAGAAATAGGCGGCGTCTTCGTAGCCGACCCGCGCGGCGATCTGCCCGACGTCGAGTCGCGTCTCCGCCAGGAGGGCCTGCGCACGGGACAGACGCACCTCGATCACGAAGTCGTTCACCGTGAGTCCCGTCGCTGACCGCACCGCCTCGCCGAGGTCACGCGCAGTGAGACCGACCTCCGCCGCACGGTCCGCCACCGAGAGCGAGCGGGCCGCGCCCCGGGCCACCAGATCCACGACGGTCGCGCCGTCGATCCCCGCCCCGGCCGGATCCACCGCATCGAGAATCGCGAGCAGAAGAGCCTGCGCGGCGACCGACGCGGCGATCTCCGACCGTGGGCCCACCGCCGAGACCGCTTCTCGCAGCGTCGCGAAGAGCTCCTCCGCATCATCGACGGGGCGAGCGAGCGGCTGCACCGGGCGGTGACGCCCGCCCAGCCCGCTCGCCTCGAATGCATCGTAGAGCTCACCCTCGAAGAGCACCCAGTGCTCCGACCATCCGGCGGCATCCGAACCGTATCCGTGCGCAACTCCGGGCGTGAGCCAGATCACCGCGGGGCCCTCGACCGGCAGCCGCAGGCTCCGCGGCGCGTACTCCTCGTACGTTCCGCGCCCCTCGGAGATGTAGACCAGGCCGCGGGTCGGCAGCGTCCGCCGACTGAACGGCGGCTGGTGCCCCGACTGCTCCCCGGCGCCGTGGCACGAGATCAGGAGCCGCCGCATCGCATGGCGCGGTGACGCGTAGTGGGACCAGGTAGCCGGCGTGAACATCGACGTCAGCCTAACGGCGCGGGTGCACGCGCGTTCCGCATGGAACGGCTCTCCGCGCGCGACACATGCCCCGCGTTCGGGTCCGCGTCAAGTCCCTGTACCCGCCGCCTTCCCTCGAGCAGGATCGAGTGTCCGCCACGATCGGGAGCCCGACACATGACCGCATCCGCACCGGCATCCGCCGCCACCACTTCCCTCGCCTTCCGCGACCGCGGTCCCGTGAGTCGCGCGGTCATCGCGCACCTCACGGGCGGGGGTGCATCCGACCACACCGCTCTCGCCGTCGAAGCCGTCTCGGCGAGCGCCGACATCGCGCGCGACGACGACCTCCAGCTCACGCTCTTCGTCCTCTACGCCTCCGCCTACGGATCGCTGTCCTCGCTGGATGCCGACCTGGAGTGGAACACGGCGCTGCTCGCCACCCGACGCATTCTGGAGGCGGCGTTCGAGCGGTTCCTGCGGGAGAACGTGCAGATGCCGGAGCCGCCGGAGCCGACCGTGGATGCTGTGGGCCGCGCTCTCTTCACGCTCGCGGAGGTCGACTCGGGGCCGAGCCTGTCAAGGTACTTCGCGAAGAGGGCCACCAGGGAGCAGGCGGAGGAGATGCTCATCCAGCGCTCGACCTACACGCTGCGCGAAGCGGATCCGCATTCCTGGGCGATCCCTCGGCTGGAGGGGCGCGCGAAGGCGGCGCTCGTCGAGATCCAGTCCGACGAGTACGGCGGTGGGCGGCCGGAGCGCGTGCATGCTGTCCTGTTCGCCCGCGCGATGCGCGCGGCGGGTCTCGATGACACCTACGGCGCCTACGTCGACGACGTGCCGGCCATCACCCTCTCGTCGCTCAACATGATGTCGATGTTCGGACTCAATCGCCGTCTGGTCGGTTCGATCGTCGGGCACCTGGCCGCTTACGAGATGACCTCGTCCATCCCGTGCCGGCTGTATGCCGACGGCCTGCGCCGCCTGGGCTTCGACAAAGAGGTCGCGGACTACTTCGACGAGCACGTCGAGGCGGACGCCGTGCACGAGCAGATCGCCGCGCGCGATCTCGCGGGCAGTCTCGCCGAGGACCACCCGGAGCTGCTCCCCGACATCCTCTTCGGCGCGGCCGCATGCCTGACCGTCGACGGCTGGGGCGGCGCGCATATCCTCGAAGCGTGGTCGGCCGGTGTCTCCTCTCTCCGCCCACGGGACGCATCGTGAGCGACCGGCCGGAGCGGGCCACCATCACGCCCTACCCCGACGGCCCGCTGCTCGTTCGCGGCGACATCGACCTGCGCACGGCCGACGGGGAGCAGATCGCACCGCGCCGCCGCACCGTCGCGCTGTGCCGCTGCGGGCTCTCCGCACTCAAGCCGTTCTGCGACGGCACCCACAAGGCGGCAGGCTTCCGCACCGACGACTGAGCGGGCGGAAGGTTCCCGGCGAGCGCGGACCTCACCGGGTCAGGAGCGGATCGATCCCGACCGCGATGAACAGCACCGCGAGGTAGATGATCGACGCGCGGAAGACGAGCATCGGTCGAAGCTCGCCAGCGCCTCGGTCACGCGCACGCATGCGGTGCGCCGAGAAGAGGAAGCACGCCCCTGCTGTGAGCGCCGCCGTCCAATACAGCCAGCTCACCTCGGCGACGAACGGGAGCGCGAGGGAACAGGCCACCGTCGCCCACGCGAAGCCGATCACCCGCACGGCGACGTGGCCGGCGTCACGTGTCGCACCGAGCATCGGCACACCCGCTCGGCGGTAGTCATCGCGATACCGGATCGAGAGCGGCCAGTAGTGGGCCGGCGTCCAGAAGAAGACCACGAGGAACAGCACGATCGCCGGCCACTCCACTCCGCCGCGCACCGCACTCCACCCGACGAGAACGGGTACGCACCCGGCGACACCGCCCCAGACGATGTTCTGTTCGGTGCGACGCTTCAGCACGAGGGTGTAGAAGACGACGTACAGCACCAGCCCGGCCGTCGACAGCGCAGTGGGCAGCGGCCCCACCGTCGTGAGCATCCAGATGACCGATGCGGCAGCGAGCGCCCAGGCGAAGGTCAGGCCCGCTCGTGGTGATATGACCCCGGTGACCAGCGGGCGCTGCGCCGTGCGCTCCATCAGCGCATCGCTCTCCCGCTCGATGTACATGTTGAACGCTCCTGCCGAGCCGGCACTCAGCGCACCCCCGACGAGCACCGCAGCCATCAGGCCGAGGTCGGGCGATCCGTCGGCCGCGAACGCCATGACCGGGATCGTGGTGACCAGGAGCAGTTCGAGGATCCGGGGCTTGGTGAGGTCGAGGTAGGCACGCAGGATCCTCAGCACGCGCGCTCAGCCCTCCGGCCAGTAGTAGCTATCGGGCAGCGCGCGGGCGCCGAAGATCGCCTGCCCGACGCGCACGCAGGTCGCGCCCTCTTCGACCGCGATCTCATAGTCGCCGGACATACCCATCGAAAGCTCCCCCGCGCCGATCAGATCGGGAGCGTCTTGTCTGGCCTGGTCGCGCAGCGTGCGCAGCAGCGAGAAGCACTCCCGCACGCGCGCGTCGTCGGGAGTCAGGATGGCGAGAGTCATCAGACCCCGCACGCGAAGCGTCTCGTAGGAGGGCATCGCCTCGAGGAATGCGGGAAGCTCTTCCGGCGGCATGCCGAACTTGGAGTCCTCCGCCGAGGTGTTCACCTGCACGAAGACGTCGAGACTGCGCCCTGCGGCCTGGAGGCGTCGGTCGAGCGCCTCGGCGACCCGCAGTCGGTCCAGGGCCTGGAACTCGGTCGCGAACGCGGCGACGTCTCTGGCCTTGTTGGTCTGCAGGTGCCCGATGATCGACCATGACACATCGAGGTCGGCGGTCTCGCCGTTCTTGCGGACGGCTTCCTGCACCTTGTTCTCGCCCAGCAGACGCATGCCCGACTGGATGGCCACACGGACCCGGTCGGTCGGCACGGTCTTGCTCACCGGAAGCAGCGTCACATCCTCCGGCGGGCGCCCGACCCGCCGTGCGGCCGCGGCGATGCGTGCTTTGACACCGGCGATGTTGTGGCGGAAGTCATCGACCGTGAACGCAGTGGGGTAGCGATCGTCAGCCTCGATCGACTCTTCCATCTTTGACATAGGTCAAAGGCTAACATAGTCTTAGGCCGATTCATCCGGACGAACTCGTCCGTCCGGCACTGCCGAATGAAGGAGCCATCATGTCCACTCCCGTCGCGCTTCCCGACCTCTCGTCGGCTCCGTCCGTGCGCACCGCGATCCCCGGCCCGATCAGCCGTGCGATCCACGAGCGACGCATGCGGACCGTCGCGCGGGGCGTCGGCAGCGTGCTGCC
>JBOGEI010000194.1:0-6803 GCA_050701935.1 Microbacterium sp. | reverse complement strand
GCCGTCGTCTTCCACCCGGCGTCGGACCAGGCGGCTGCGAGCGTGCCGTCACCGGAACCGACGTCGAGCAGCGTCCGGTCACCAGGCTCCCCCAGCGCATCTCGCATGGCGGTGAAAGTCCCGGCGCAGAGCGCGGCATACGAGGCGGAGTAGGCATCGCCCACGCCAGCCCAGTCCTTCACCGTGCTCCGGCGCGTGCAAGCGGGGAGAGCGCCACGATCGCGACGACCAGGACGAACGCGGCGATACCGAGTCCCGAGTACTGGAAGTTCGACAGCACCACACCGGCCAGTACGGATCCGGCGGCGGCGGAGAGACTCATCAGAGAGTCGCTGCGGCCCTGTCTGCGCGTGCGGAGCTCGGGTGCCGATGCCTCTGTGAGCAGTGCGGCACCGGCCACCGTCGCCGCACTCCATCCCAGGCCCAGAAGGATGAGCGCGACCATCACGCCCCAGGCCTCGGTGCCCGTGAACACGGCGAACGCGAGGGCTCCAGCGAGCAGCACCTGTCCGAGCAGCACGACTTTTAGACGCCCCCACCTGTCAGCCAGCACACCGAACACCGGAGAAAGCGCGTACATACCGCCGACGTGCAGGGCGATCGTGATCCCCACCAGCGCAGACACGTCGGCCGATGTCGCAGCCATCCCGTTCGCACCATGGGCCATGTGGGAGAGGTGCACCGGGGTCATGGCCATCACCGAGGCCATCACCACGTGTGAGCCGGCGATCGCGAAGATCGCGTATCTCGCCACCGTCGGACGATCCACGGCCGTCGCTCCCGCGGTGGCCGCCGACGCCTTGGCGAGCCGCTGCGCTGCGAGCAGCGGGTCGGGACGCAGCGCGACGATGTAGAGGAGGAGAGCAGCGCACTGCGCGACGAAGGAGAAGAGGTAGGAGCCGGTCTGCGGCGGCATCCCGATCGCCTGCCCCACGACCTCGCCAGGGCCCAGTAGGAGAGGACCGGCGACCCCGCCGATCGTGGTCGACCAGACGACGATCGACAGATCCCGACCGCGATGCTGCGGGGCGGCGAGATCGGTCGCCGCGAATCGGGACTGCAGGTTGCCGGCGTTGCCGGCGCCGATCATCAGGATCCCTGCCAGCAGCAGCGGGAACACTCGCAAGGAGGCGGCGAGGATGACCACCGCGATGCCGACCAAGGCGAAGAGGTTGCCGAGTGTGAGGGCCCGACGTCGACCGACGCGGGAGGCGAGGCGCGCGAGCGGGATGGCGCATGCTGCCGCGCCCAGAGTGACGGAGGCCGTCGCGAGCCCCGAGAGCGCGTCGTTCCCCGAGATGTCCGCCGCCAGGAGCGCGCCGAGCGAGACCGTGGCGCCGAAGGCGATGCCGCCCAGCACCTGGCCGAACGACAGCACCAGCACGGTGCGGCGCTGGACCGCCGTCTGCTCAGCCGCCGTCAGGGCGACACCGGTCATGGTGCGGGTACGGCGTCACGCACGCTGTTGCGGAGAATACCCAGACCCGAGATCTCGACCTCGACGACATCTCCCGCGACGAACGTGCCGACGCCCGCGGGAGTTCCCGTCATGATGACGTCTCCCGGCAACAGGGTGAACACCGCGGATGCATACTCGATGATCGCCGGCACCGAATGGATCATGTCGGTGAGCGGCGCGTGCTGGCGCACCTCGCCGTTCACGCGGGTCTCGATCGTGGCCTTCGACGGATCGAAGTCGGTCTCGATCACGGGGCCGAGCGGGCAGAACGTGTCGAAGCCCTTCGCACGCGACCACTGACCGTCTTTGCGCTGCAGGTCGCGCGCGGTCACGTCGTTGCCGATCGTGTAACCGAGCACGTAGTCGAGCGCGTTCTCGGCCTTCACGTTCTTCGCGATCTTCCCGATGACCACGACGAGCTCGCCCTCGTACTCGGTGCGCTCGGACAGCGTCGGGCGCACGATCGTGTCGCCGGGGCCGATCACGGAAGTGTTCGGCTTGAGGAACAGCAGCGGCTCCTCAGGGGCCACTCCCCCCATCTCTGCCGCGTGATCGTGGTAGTTCTTTCCGACGCAGACCACTTTGGACCGCGGGATCACGGGCGCGAGCAGCGCCGCATCCGCCAGAGGCACGCGCGCACCGGTGGTCTCGTACCCCGCGAACATCGGGTCTCCGGCCAGCACCACGAGCTCACGCTCGTCGATGATCCCGTACATGATTGCTTCGTCGTGGCTGAATCGGGCGATCTTCATGGGATCCAGCCTACCGAGAGCATTCGGCCCCGCTGAGACCCACTGCAGACGCCGAGACCCACGCCCGCAGTCGTCGGCAGGTGTGGGTCTCGGCAGACGGCTCAGGCGTCGAGGCGCAGGAGCCAGCCGTGCTTGTCTTCGCGGCGGCCGTACTGGATGTCGGTGAGCTCCTCGCGCAGGGAGAGCGCGAGCTCGCCCAGTGGCTGCGGCTCGTCGAACCCCTCGCCGACCAGCGCGCCGATCGGGGTGACGACCGCGGCGGTGCCGCACGCGAAAACCTCGACGATGTCGCCGGAGGCCACGCCGTCGCGCCACTCGTCGATCGAGATCGGCCGCTTCTCGACCGTGTAACCGCGGTCTTCTGCCAGCTGCAGGAGCGAGTCGCGGGTGATGCCTTCGAGGATGCTGTCCGACTCGGGCGTGACGACGCGGCCGTCTTTGAAGACGAAGACGACGTTCATCCCGCCGAGCTCCTCGACGTTGCGGTGCTCGTTCAGGAACACGACCTGGTCGCAGCCCTTGGCACTCGCCTCACTCTGTGCAAGCAGGCTCGATGCGTAGTTGCCACCGGTCTTCGCCTTGCCGGTTCCGCCCTTGCCAGCGCGGGCGTACTCCTCGGAGAGCCAGATGCGCACCGGCTTCACTCCGCCGGAGAAGTAGGCGCCGGCCGGGCTCGCGATCACGTAGTAGGCGACCTTCTGAGCGGCGCGCACACCGAGGAAGGCCTCCTTGGCGAACATGAACGGGCGCAGGTAGAGGCTCTGGTCGGCACCACCCGGTACCCAGCGGCCGTCGACCGCGATGAGCTCGCGCAGGGACTGGATGAAGTACTCCGTCGGCAGCTCGGGAAGCGCGAGACGGCGGGCGCTGGCCTGCAGGCGCGCCGCGTTGCGGTCGGGACGGAAGGTGTGGATCGAGCCGTCGGCGTGGCGGTAGGCCTTGATGCCCTCGAAGATCTCCTGGGCATAGTGCAGGACGGACGCCGCCGGGTCGAGCGGGATCGGGCCATAGGGCTGCACACGCGGACGGTGCCATCCGCCCTTGGCCGACCAGCAGATGTCGACCATGTGGTCGGTGAAGACCACGCCGAAGCCCGGGTTCTCCAGCGCTTCGGCGAGCCGGGCCGGTGAAACGGCGTTCAGGTTCTTCATGACGAGGAACTCCAGTGGAGCCACGGTCGCCTCTGCATCGATGGTCGTCATCTCGTCTTCCATTCCTCGTGGGTGGACGCATCTTCGCGCCCGTTCAGCCTACGCCTGCGGTCAGAGGCGTGCAGTGATCGCGGAGCCGATCTCCGCGGTCGTTCGCGCCGCGCTGCGAGCGGCGATGTCGGCCTCGACAGCCGCGCTGACCCGCGCCGATTCGGCAGCGAGTCCGAGGTGATCGAGCAGCAGCGCGATCGAGAGGATCGCCGCGGTCGGGTCGGCCTTCTGCTGGCCCGCGATGTCGGGCGCCGAGCCGTGCACCGGCTCGAACATCGACGGGAACTCGCCGTCGGGGTTGATGTTCCCCGAGGCGGCGAGGCCGATGCCGCCGGTGACCGCACCCGCGAGATCGGTGAGGATATCGCCGAACAGATTGTCGGTGACGATCACATCGAATCGGGACGGGTCCGTGACCAGGAAGATCGTCGCCGCGTCGACATGCAGATAGTCGACCTTCACGTCGGGGTGCCCGGCTGCGACCTCGTTCACGATGCGCTGCCAGATCGCTCCGGCATGAACGAGCACGTTGGTCTTGTGCACGAGCGTCACCTTCTTGCGGCGGCGTTCGGCGAGGTCGAACGCGTAGCGCACGACGCGCTCGACGCCGAATGCGGTGTTCACCGAGGTCTCGTTCGCGACCTCCTGCGGGGTGCCGGTGCGGATAGCCCCGCCGTTGCCGACGTAAGGCCCCTCCGTGCCTTCACGCACCACGACGAAGTCGATCTCGCCCGGGTCCGCGAGCGGCCCAGAAGCGCCGACGAACAGCTTCGACGGACGCAGGTTCACATAGTGGTCGAGGGTGAAGCGCAGCTTGAGCAGCAGCCCCCGCTCGATGTTGGCATCTTTGAGGCGCGGGTCGCCAGGGGTGCCGCCGACTGCGCCGAGCAGGATCGCGTCGTTCGAGGCGATCGAGGCGAGGTCGTCGTCCGTGAGAGTATCGCCGGTCTCGAGGAAGCGTCCGGCGCCGAGCGAGAAACGGGTCTTGTCGAAGACCACGTCGCTGTCAGCCGTGACGGCGTCGAGCACCTTCTCCGCCTCGGCGATGACCTCGGGCCCGATGCCGTCACCGGGGATGACGGCCAGCTTCACGACACGCGACATTGACACTCCTTGCGCACTGCACGGGGATGGACCGGCCCTGGCCCGATGCGAGTCGAGCGAGCCGGTCCTCCCAGCGTACTGGTCAGTGCGAGGGTGCCTTGCGCAGTGTGACGGCGGCGATCACGCCGGCCACGACCACGAGGCCCGCACCGATCAGCGAGGTCACCATCACGCCGGAGCCGAACGCGGCAGCGGCTGCATCCCACAGCGCCGTCCCGAGCTGAGCCGGAAGCGCCTGTGCCGCGGTGTACGCACCGGCGAGAGTCTCGCCCGCCGCGTGCGCGACGTCGGCCGGGAGCCCCTCCGGGAGCACGAGCGCGCCGCGGTAGAACGCCGTGATGATGCCACCGAGCACCGCGGTGCCGAGCACGGCACCGAGCTCGTACGCCGTCTCGGAGACGGCACTGGCCGCGCCGGCCTTCGCCGCAGGAGCGCTCGAGAGGATCAGCTCGTTGGAGATCGTCTCCGCCGCCCCGATCCCGATGCCGAGCACCACGAAGGCGACGACCAGCGGCAGCACGCCGTGCTCGTGGGTCGTGAACGCCACGATCAGGTAACCGGCGACCGAGAAGGCGAGTCCTACGGGGATCACGATGTGCGGAGGGATGCGACGCGAGATCGGCACGACCGAGAGGCCGGCGACGATCATCGCGAGCATCCCGGGCACCAGCGCGAAGCCGGCCATCATCGGCGAAAGGCCGAGGACGAGCTGCAGATGCTGCGAGACGAAGTACAGGAAGCCCACCAGCGCCACGACGCTGA
Organism: Microbacterium sp.; assembly: GCA_050701935.1. Taxonomy (GTDB): domain Bacteria; phylum Actinomycetota; class Actinomycetes; order Actinomycetales; family Microbacteriaceae; genus Microbacterium. The sequence continues at coordinate 1,524 of JBOGEI010000194.1, read as the reverse complement.
GCAGGTTGACCAGGATCGCTCCGGAGAACGATCCGCGCTTGAACAGAGCCATGTCGAGCATCGGACTCTTCACGCGCAACTGACGGCGCACGAACAGGTATCCCATGCCGAATCCGAGCAGCGCCCAGGCTCCGGCCTTGAGGCTCGGCCCGTCGACGGCCAGAGACTTGATCGCGTAGACCACGGGGATCATCGTCGCCATCGACAGCGCGATGCTGATCAGGTCGATCCGGCCGGGGTTCGGGTCGCGGCTCTCTGGCACCAGCAGAGGTGCGGCGATGAGCAGCGGGATGAGCACCGGGACGGCGATCAGGAAGACGGATCCCCACGCGAAGTGCTCGAGGAGAATGCCGCCCACGATCGGCCCGAGTGCCGAGCCGGCCGAGAACGCCGACGCCCACACGGCGATCGCCATGCGGCGCTGATCACGGTTCTGGAAGATCGAGCGAAGGAGCGAGAGCGTCGACGGCATCAGCATGGCGCCGAAGAAGCCCAGAAGCGCACGAGCGGCGATGAGGAGTCCCGCAGTCGGTGCGAAAGCGGCGAGGGCGGAGACGGCAGCGAAGCCGGTCGCACCGATCAGCAGCATCTTCCGACGACCGAAGCGGTCGCCCAACGTGCCCATCGTCACGAGGAGCCCCGCGAGCACCAGGGGGTACACGTCGATGATCCACAGCTGCTCGGCACCGGTCGGCGCGAGCGCGATGGAGATCTCGGGGAGCGCGAAGCTCAGCACCGTGTTGTCCACCGATACCAGCAGCACCGGCAGCATGAGGACGACGAGCGCCGCCCAGCCGCGGGCTCCGACACGGGGAGCGTCCGTCTCTGTCGTCGGGATCGACGCAGTACGGGTCATGGAACACCTCTCAGGAATCGTGATGGCTCGGTTAGTGAACCGTCCAGATGGTATAGTAACAGAATTCCCGCCCGCCCCCTGTGCAGAGGATCCACGATGCCCCGACCTCCCCTCGCTCGCGAGAAGGTGCTCGACGCCTTCGAAGCGATCCTCATCGAAGACGGCGAGCGGGCGGCGACGCTCGACGCGACCGCCAAGACGGCCGGCGTCTCGAAGGGCGGCCTCCTCTACCACTTCGGGTCGAAGGACGAGCTGGAGGCGGGTCTGGTCGAGCGACTCGACCGTCTCACGACGCAGGACCTGGAACGCATGACCGCAGCGGACGAGGGCCCTGTCGCCTACTACGTGCGCACCTCGGTGATGGAAGACGACGCCCTCGATCGTGTGCTGATCGCCACGACCCGGCTGGCTCAGGGCGGATCGATCCCCGCAGCCGACATGCTTCGCGACACCCGACGACGCTGGGCGCAGACGATCCGCCCGCACGTGCGCGACAACGCGAGCCTCGACCTCGTGATGCTCGTGAGCGACGGGCTCTACTTCAACAACTCGCTCGACGTGCACGGCCCCGAGCGCCTGGTCCCCCGCAGCGACGAACTCGCCGAGCTGATCGCCCTGGTCCTCAAAGCGACGGCCTGAATCCACCGTGATGCAGAAGAGGGCGGGAG
>JBOGEI010000193.1:0-6819 GCA_050701935.1 Microbacterium sp. | reverse complement strand
CGCGAGGGAGAGTACGCCGGCAAGTGCGCCGAGCTCTGCGGCGAGTACCACTCGATGATGCTGTTCAACGTGAAGGTCGTCTCACAGGCTGAGTACGACGCCTACCTCGCTTCGCTCGAGGAGAAGGGCAACACAGGCGACATCACCGGAGCCTACGACCGTCTCTCGAACTTCCCTGGGACGACTCCGAAGACCGACACCGAGGAAGGAGGGGAGTAAGTCATGTCGACCACAGAAGCTCCCCGTACCGACGAGACCCCCGGGTCGCGCCCCAACGCTCTGCCCGCCCGCCAGGCCGCTCTCATGAGCTCCTCGCGTGTCGAGCAGAAGGGGAACATCGTCGTCAAGTGGATCACCTCCACAGACCACAAGACCATCGGGTACATGTACCTGATCGCATCCGTGATGTTCTTCCTTCTCGGCGGTGTGATGGCACTCGTCATCCGTGCCGAGCTGTTCGCGCCGGGAATGCAGATCATCCCGACGAAGGAGCAGTACAACCAGCTGTTCACGATGCACGGCACGATCATGCTGCTGATGTTCGCGACCCCTCTGTTCGCGGGCTTCGCCAACGCGATCCTGCCGCTGCAGATCGGTGCTCCTGACGTCGCCTTCCCGCGTCTGAACGCCTTCGCCTTCTGGCTCTTCCTCTTCGGCTCGACGATCGCGGTCGCCGGCTTCCTCACCCCGCAAGGTGCGGCATCCTTCGGATGGTTCGCCTATCAGCCTCTGGCGGGAGCGTCGTTCTCTCCTGGGGCAGGTGGCAACCTCTGGATGGTCGGCCTCGGCATCTCCGGATTCGGAACGATCCTGGGTGCGGTCAACTTCATCACCACGATCATCACCATGCGAGCGCCTGGCATGACGATGTGGCGCATGCCGATCTTCACGTGGAACACGCTGATCACGAGTCTGCTGATCCTGATGGCGTTCCCGGTGCTCGCGGCGGCCATCTTCGCAGCTGCTGCAGACCGCATCCTGGGTGCGCACATCTACGACCCGGCCAACGGCGGGGTCCTGCTCTGGCAGCACCTCTTCTGGTTCTTCGGTCACCCTGAGGTCTACATCATCGCTCTGCCGTTCTTCGGCATCGTCTCGGAGATCTTCCCCGTCTTCAGCCGGAAGCCGATCTTCGGGTACAAGACCCTGGTGTACGCGACGATCGCCATCGCGGCGCTCTCGGTCGCCGTGTGGGCTCACCACATGTACGTCACCGGTTCTGTGCTCCTGCCGTTCTTCGCGCTGATGACGATGCTCATCGCCGTGCCGACGGGTGTGAAGATCTTCAACTGGATCGGCACGCTCTGGCGAGGGTCGGTGACATTCGAGACGCCGATGGTGTTCGCGCTCGGCTTCCTCGTCTCGTTCGTTTTCGGTGGTCTGACCGGTGTCATCCTCGCGGCCCCGCCGCTGGACTTCGCACTCTCCGACTCGTACTTCGTCGTCGCCCACTTCCACTACGTGGTGTTCGGCACCGTGGTGTTCGCCATGTTCGCCGGCTTCTACTTCTGGTGGCCGAAGTGGACAGGGCGCATGCTGAACGAGCGTCTCGGCTACGTGCACTTCTGGTTGCTGTTCATCGGCTTCCACATGACCTTCCTCATCCAGCACTGGCTGGGTGTCGACGGCATGGTCCGTCGCTACGCGGACTACTCGGAGGCCGATGGCTGGACCTGGCAGAACCAGGTCTCGACGATCGGTGCGATCATCCTCGGCGCCTCGATGCTGCCGTTCTTCCTGAACGTGTGGATCACGGCCCGCAAGGCTCCGAAGGTCACGGTCAACGACCCCTGGGGCTACGGCGCATCGCTCGAGTGGGCCACGTCGTGCCCGCCGCCGCGACACAACTTCACGTCGATCCCGCGCATCCGCAGCGAGCGCCCCGCGTTCGATCTGAACCATCCCGAGGCTGCCGAGTTCGCGACCACGGCTCCCGGCGAGCGAGAGGCCCACTAAGTCATGCGCGACAACGTCATTCTCTGGTGGGTCCTGACCGCCTTCTTCGCCCTCGTCGGCGTCGTCTACACGGGCTGGCACATCCTCGCCACGCCGTCGGACGACTTCGCGACGCGGATCGAGTGGGTCGGCACGGTTGCGCTGTTCTTCGCAGCGTTCATGGCCGCGATGATCGCGTTCTACCTCGATCGCACCCACAAGGCGCAGCAGGGCGAGCTGCCCGAAGACATCCTGACGTCCGACATCGACGACGGTGACCCGGAGCTCGGCGAGTTCAGCCCGTGGTCCTGGTGGCCCATGGTCCTCGCCGCCTCGGCGGGAGTCTTCGTGGTCGGGCTCGCGGTGGGGCACTTCCTGCTCCCGATCGGTATCGCGATCTTCGTCGTCGCGATCGTCGGCTGGGTCTACGAGTACTACCGCGGCAACTTCGCCCGCTGACGCAGCTGTATCGAAAGAAGGCCTCCGGACTCGTCCGGAGGCCTTCTTCGTGCACGGTGGAGATTCGTGGTCAGGCGCGGCTGCGGATGCGGGCGATCCCGGTCAGCGGATCCACGGGACGGTGATGGGTGCCGTCGGCATCTTCGACCGCATAGCCCTCGCGGACCCAGTACTCGAAGCCGCCGATCATCTCTCGCACGTTGTAGCCCAGTCGTGCGAACTCGAGCGCCCCCTTCGCTCCTGCGTTGCATCCAGGACTCCAGCAGTAGACGACGACCTCCGCGTCGGTGGGGATCTCGATCGGTGCGCGTGAGGCGATCTCGCTGTAGTGCATGTGCACGGCTCCTGCGACCCGTCCCTGGGCCCATGCCTCATCAGACCGGACGTCGATGATGAAGATGCTCTCGCCGGCCTTCTGGGCGGCGTGGACATCGCTGGGGTCGGTCTCGTACGTCAGCTTGGCCGTGTAGAAGTCGGTGCGATCGATCATGGCTTCAGCCTAGGGAGCAGCCATTCGTCACGCCCAGCGGATTTCCGTCGCTAGACGTACGAATGCCGTCAGCATCCGCGCATCTGCTGTCCGCGCCTGAGCGTCACAGCGCGGCGGTCATCTGCACTCGTGCGCCGAACTCGAAGAGGCCGAGAGCTTCCTCGACCTGCACGAGGCCCAGGAGCGCTGGTGTCTGAGGCGCTGTCGTGACGAAGCCGCAGGTCTCGTAGAACGGCGCATTCCACGGCACATCGATATAGGTGCGGAGCGTCATCTCGGCGTGCCCGCGGCGGCGGGCTTCCGTCTGCGCTCCCTCGACGAGCAGCCGCCCGATGCCGCGTCGGCCGAACCCAGGAAGCACCGAGAGCTGTTCGAGGTGGGCGTGACCGTCGAGATCGAGGACGTGAACGAATCCGACGACCGCCGTGGTGGCTGTCGGGTCTGCTGAATGCTCGGCTACGAGGACGAACCCAGGCATGCGCTCACGATCGGCGGCGGGCGTCGGGGGAGGCCAGCTGACGGCGCTGAAGCGGTCGATCAGGAGGGTGTCTGCCTCCGTCTCGATCTGCTCGGTCGCTGCGGCGTCGTCCGCGCGTGCTGCGCGCAGAGTGACGTTCACGATCAGTCCGCGGTGACAGCGGCGATGGCTTCGATCTCCACGAGCTGGTCGTCGTAGCCGAGGACTGTGACGCCCAGGAGAGTGCTGGGCACGTCGTGCACGCCGAAGGCGGCATGAACCACATCCCAGGCCGTGACGAGGTCTGCCTGTGCGGAGGAGGCCACCAGCACGCGTGTGCTGATGACATCTGTGAGAGTCGCGCCGGCGCCTTCGAGTGCTGTCTTGAGCGTCTCCACGCACCTGGCCGCCTGGGCTGCGTAGTCGCTTGGCGCCGTGGTCGTTCCATCGTCGTTGAGCGGGCACGCACCGGCTAGGAAGATCAGCCGGGATCCGGCCGGCGCTGTCGCGGCATAGGCGTAAGGGGCATCGGCGAGGGCGGTGGCGCGGATCAGCTGGACGACGGATGACATGATTCGATCCTTTCATGCAGGTATGACGATGAAGGCCCCGTCCATATGGACGAGGCCTTCATCAGCGGGGGAGAGGCGACTATTCGCCGTCTTCCGACTTCTTGTTGCGAGGCTTCTTCACCGGCTCGGTGGCGATCACCGTGCTCGGAGTGTTCGGCGTCTCGTCGACGTGCGTCTCATCGACCGTGAGCGGGGCGTCAGGGAATCCTGCACGCTCGTGAGCGCCCTGGATCTCTGCTGCCTCGGTCTCGTCGTTGTGAGCTGTGACGTGGTGCTGGTGTGCGTCTGCGGCTTCGACCTCTGCCTGGGTGAGCGGTGCGAGGCGGTCTTCGAAGAACCAGCGCGAGACGGCGGAGCGGAGGTTCTCCGTCCACGGGATGCGGCCCTTGGCGTTCGGGCGCACCACGAGGGGCTCGTAGCCGTCGACGTCGATGAGCTTCCACCGGTCGTACTTGTCGACCGGCTGGTGCACCTCGACGAACTCGCCACCGGGGAGCCGCACGATACGTCCCGACTCGAAGCCGTGGAGCACGATCTCGCGGTCCTTCTTCTGCAGCGCGATGCAGATGCGCTTGGTGACGAAGTAGCCGAGGATCGGTCCCAGGAACAGCAGCGCCTGCAGGGTGTGGATGACGCCTTCCATCGTGAGCATGAAGTGCGTCGCGATGAGGTCGGAGGATGCGGCGGCCCACAGCACGGCGTAGAAGATGACGCCTGCGACGCCGATCGCGGTGCGAGTGGCCGCGTTGCGAGGGCGCTGTGCGATGTGGTGCTCGCGCTTGTCGCCGGTGACCCACGCCTCGAGGAACGGGTAGATCGCGACCGTGACGATGAACAACCCCATGATGACAACCGGGACGATGATGCCGAACGACCAGGTGCGATCGAACATCACGACGTCCCAGTTCGGCGGAGCGAGCCGCAGCGCGCCGTCGGCGAAGCCGATGTACCAGTCCGGCTGGGTCCCGGCCGAGATCGGCGAAGGGTCGTAGGGGCCGTAGATCCAGAACGGCAGGATCTGGAAGAACGTGCCGAGAAGCACGATCACGCCGAACACGATGAAGAAGAAGCCGCCCATCTTCGCCGCGTAGACCGGCATCATCGGGTAGCCGACGACGTTGTCGTTCGTGCGACCGGGGCCGGCGAACTGCGTGTGCTTGTTGATGATCATGAGCATCAGGTGCACGACGATCAGCGCGATCACGAGCATCGGCAGGATGAGAATGTGCAGCGTGTAGAGGCGTCCGACGATGTCGGTACCGGGGAACTCGCCGCCGAATAGCAGGAACGAGGTCCAGGTGCCGATCAGCGGGAGACCCTTGATCATGCCGTCGATGATGCGCAGACCGTTGCCCGAGAGCAGGTCGTCGGGGAGCGAGTAGCCGGTGAAGCCCTCGGCCATCGCGAGGATGAACAGCACGAACCCGATCACCCAGTTCAGCTCACGCGGCTTGCGGAACGCACCCGTGAAGTACACCCGGAGCATGTGCACGCCGATGCCGGCGATGAACACGAGCGCAGCCCAGTGGTGGATCTGACGGACCAGGAGCCCGCCTCGCAGGTCGAACGAGATGTGCAGCGACGACTCCAGCGCTGCGGACATCTCGATACCGCGCATCGGGGCGTAGGCGCCCGTGTAGTGCGTCTCGACCATGGACGCCTGGAAGAAGAACGTCAGGAAGGTGCCCGAGATGAACACCACGACGAAGCTCCACAGGGCGATCTCGCCGAGCATGAACGACCAGTGGTCGGGGAAGATCTTGCGTCCGAGCTCCTTGACGAAGCCGGAGAGGCTGGTGCGCTCATCGATGTAGTTCGACGCGGCACCCACGAAGCGACCGCCGAGGGGCGCCTTGGTGTCCTTGTCCTCTTTGGACAGCGTTGCGGTGCTCAATGGCGCTCCCAGAAGCTCGGGCCGACGGGTTCCTTGAAGTCGCTGCGTGCGACCAGGTAGCCCTCGTCATCGACGGTGATGGGCAGCTGCGGCAGCGGACGTGCCGCCGGGCCGAAGATGACCTTTGCGTGGTCCGTGACGTCGAACTGCGACTGGTGGCACGGGCACAGCAGGTGGTGCGTCTGCTGCTCGTACAGAGCCACAGGGCATCCGACGTGCGTGCAGACCTTGGAGTAGGCGACGATGCCGTCGTAGGACCAGTCCTTGCGGTCCTCGGCCTCGATCAGCTGCTCGGGGCGCAGACGCATCATGAGGACGATGGCCTTGGCCTTCTCCTCGAGGTAGCCGTCGCTGTGGCTGAGCGTCGCGAGCTCTTCCGGGATCACATGGAATGCGGAACCGAGGGTCACGTCCGCTGCGCGGATCGGGGTGCCGTCGGGGTCGCGCACCAGACGGGCGCCCTTTTCCCACATCGTGTGCTTGAGCAGCACGACCGGATCGCCCGCGGTGGGGTCTTCCGGCGTCGAGTGCGGTGCGAGGCCACGGAACAGCGTGACGCCGGGGATGATCGAGGCGACGAGCGCGGCGAACAGCGAGTTGCGGATGACCGCACGGCGTCCGAAGCCGGACTCCTCGTTCGCGTCGGAGAACGCCTTGATGGCGGCCTCGCGCGTCGAGTCCTTGCCACGCGTGGGGTGACGGTGCTCGATGAACTCCTTGTCGGACATCAGCGCCTTGGACCAGTGGATGGCACCGATGCCGAGGGCCAGCAGCGCCAGAGCGATGCCGAGGCCGATGAAGAGGTTGTTCTGCCGGATGTCGATGAGCGCGCCGCTCTCGATCGGGAACAGCATGTAGGCGGCGACCGCCCAGATGCTGCCGGCGAGGGAGAGGTAGAACAGCGTGTAAACAGTGCGGACAGCGGCCTTCTCAGCGCGCGGGTCCTTGTCGGTCATCCGCTCGCGATGCGGCGGAAGCCCGGGGTTCTGCACGGGATCGCTGACTGCGACAC